>NZ_JBFRGD010000018.1:0-166136 GCF_052115165.1 Paenibacillus sp. 2TAB23 | reverse complement strand
TTCGGTGGTTCATCCGAGTGCTCAGTTATCTTTTGCCGAATTCGATCGGTTATTGAGTGTGAACCACTTGCAGCCAGAATGGATCGTCTTTTTGACGAGCGTCTTAAACTTTCCCTAAAACCAAAAATTGGTTAATCAACAGACCTGCACAAAGTGCAATGTACGCCTCAGTGGGTTATTGGTCGATGATTTAACTGGTTACTCAGACTCCCTCTAACCGGCGAACCTAGCTATGTTGCACTTTTAACACTCTAATCGTCGTTTAACTAACCACGCTCTTGCTACGTTGCAGTTTCTGCAACAGATTGGTACTGTTTCATCCCATTAACCACTTTCCAGGGGGATTCTGCTGTACTATCTGCAACGTAGACTCGCGAATTGCCTTTTATGTGTGTTTCTATTGCACAGAGTGCAATGTACGCTGCGTTGGTTGATTGGTTGTGGGTTGGTGGGTTGGCTGGTTACTGGTGGCTGGTGGTGACTAGTTGGTCGTTGGCTGGTAGTTGGCTGATTGGTTGGCTGGTTACTGGTGGCTGGTGGTGACTAGTTGGTCGTTGGCTGGTCGTTTGCTGGTTGTTGGTGGCTTGGCGGCTTGGTGGTTGGTTGGCTGCTGGCTTGGCCGATTGGTCACTGTAAACGATAAAGTTGGTTGGAATCGCTTGGCGCAGCTCTGCCTACGAAAAACAAAAAGACTTTGCATCCTGCCGCGTGACAGTGTACAAAGCCGTATAATACATATCGTGCTAACTGACTGAGGAGTTGATCCTGCCTAACTCATTTTCCACCAATGTCGTTAATTCATCCTCGTAGCCTCCGGTAATCCGGTACTTGCGAATATATTCTTTAACAAACTTACGCGGGTCCTTGGGTTGAAAAATTCTCGTGAGTTCCTTCAGGCTTTCCTTGACTTCATTCTGGCTATGTTTCGCCATGAAATCTCCTCCCCTTTACGTTGGATGGTCGTCCTAAACAGCATTATACGAGACCGCATGCGGCGAGTACTCCGCAAGAACCCCCACTCGGTGCAGGCAACTCCATGGCCAATGAGTCACAATGTTCACATTTTTCTTACTATTATAACATTTTGATTTCGATTATGAAAGTGAACATTTCTTAATCTTGCTGCGTGGCTTGTTCGGGTTTGGCTTCCTTTTTGTGCCCGCCATCCGTTGATTTTGCTGATATAAATACGTTTGGAGGCGAGACATCGTCAGCCTGGTGAGACGTAGAAGATAGCCGATCTTTACGAAACATTCTTAAATATGCGATCACGCCAACGACGGCAACCGCAATTCCGAAACCTAATACCAGTGTCGTTACCCAGCCTTGAACCATGTCCTCGCCTCCTTCCCTATTACATTTATCGGAATATTTCCGTCATTCATTAATCCCTTTGCTAGCTATTAAACTTTCCATATATTAGGTTTTATTATAACGAATCAGAAGCAGGCAAGCAAATGACCAACATCCTCCGCCTATATAATGCGATAAGCACCGATGCCAAGACCAAGCAGCTTCCCGCTTTCATCCTTCACCTGCGCTTCAAGCGTCAACGTCCTTGCCGTACGATGAACCAGCACCGCCTCGCACAGCAGCACCCCACCCTTGCTGCTCGCTAGAAACTGTGTGTTCAAATTCGCTGTTACCGTACGCTGCTCAGGTGCTGCCAGCATCACGCAAAGTCCCATTGCATTGTCTAAAAGCGACATCAAAACGCCGCCGTGAACGATGCCGAGTAAGTTGAGATGCCGCTCTGACGCATCTAGGCAGATCGTCGCTTTGCTGGCGTTTGCCTGCACGACCTCACAGCCGAGCACTCCCCAAAATGTCGCTTGAGCGCGCTCCGCGAGCCTAGTCAGGTGACCGGCCTGATCAGCCTCCTGTACAAACCAGTCCTCATCCAATCCGATCACTCTCCCTTGTCCTCAGCAGCGGCCTTCTGTCCCGTCTCTTCCTCATGAAGCTTGCGGCGAAGCACCTTACCAACCATCGTCTTTGGAAGCGTTTCCCTAATCGCATAATGATGAGGTACCTTGTATGCTGCCAGCCGCTCCCTGCACCAGCGATCGAGCTGACTGCTCGATACTTGCCAGCCCTCTTTGAACACGATAAACGCTTTTACCGTTTCTCCGCGGTACTCATCCTTAATGCCGATAACGGCCGCTTCCCTGACGGCAGGGTGCTCGAACAGCACCTCCTCCACCTCTCGTGGATAAATATTAAACCCGCCGGCAATAATAACGTCCTTAATACGATCCATGATCGTAAAATAACCGTCCTCGTCCATTGTGGCCAAATCGCCCGTATATAACCACCCGTCGCGCAGCACTTGAGCCGTTTCCGCCGGCTTGTTCCAGTAGCCCTTCATTACCTGCGGCCCGCGGACGATAAGCTCTCCAAGCTCCCCGACAGGCAGCCGCTCGCCTGTTTCCTGATGAATGACAACCGCTTCCGTATCCGGAAACGGGACGCCGATCGTACCAATTTTGCGCCGCCCCCATATCGGATTGGCATGCGTGACAGGCGAAGCCTCGGATAGCCCGTAGCCCTCGATGAGCCGGCCTCCCGTCAGCGCTTCGAACTTCTCCTGTACCTCAAGCGGCAATGCCGCGGATCCGCTAATACACACATTAATGGACGAAAGATCTGTTTTGGAAGCCGCCTTGTGGTGTATGAGCGCTACATACATCGTCGGAGCGCCTGGGAAAATGGTCGGCTTCTGCTGGCCGATCGTCTGCAGTACGGTCTCAACCTCGAAACGGGGCAGCAAAATAAGCGTGCCTGCGCGCAGCACCGACATATTCATTAATACCGTTAATCCAAATACATGAAACAGCGGCAGCGCCGCAAGGAAACGCTCTTTCGCATCCTCTGCCTTGTAGCACCACGCTGAGGTTTGCATCGTGTTCGCCACCAGATTAAGGTGAGTCAGCATAACTCCCTTTGGCGTTCCGGTTGTGCCGCCTGTATATTGCAGCGCCGCGAGCTCCGCTCCCTTAGCCGGCTCCGGCAGCTTGGCAGAAGCGTGCTTCCCTGCCAGAAGCTTCTTGTAATTGACCACGCCAAGGCTTCCATATGGAATTTCTGCGCGAAAGCCTTCTTTCCGCTGCTTGAGCGGGTATAGCAAGCTTTTGGGAAACGGCAGCCCATCCTTAATGGATGTGACTATCGCATGCTTCAGCTGCGGCAGAGGACCTTTCTCCGGCTGCTCCCCCCGCACCCGAGACAACCGAGGATAAAGCAAATCTACCGTAATGATGGCGACCGCCCCGCTATCCGCCAGCTGATGCTCCAGCTCCCGCTCCACATATAGCGGATTCGTCTGGACGACTACGCCTCCTGCAAGCAGCACCCCGTAATAGGCAATGACTGCCTGCGGGCAATTGGGAAGCATCACCGCCACTCGGTCACCTTTAGCGACGCCAAGAGAGACAAGTCCCAGAGCAAGCCTGGTGGCCGAGTCATGCAGCTCGCGATACGTTACGATTTTGCCAAGGAAATGAATAGCAGTATGATCCGGATGCTTATTAACCGCATTAACTAAGAATTGAACGATGCTCTGGTCGGGATAGCTCTGCGAAGGAGAAACCTCCTCCGGATAGTGACGAAGCCATGGATACGCATGCTGCTGTGCTTCAATGGACGGCTGGTCTTGCAAAGACGGGTCTTCCGGTCCGAGCGGCTCCATTCATGCTCTCCCCCTTCACACGACATAATGCTCACCGCGAATGACGCGGGCAGCAATCGTTCGTTTCAAAGCAACCGTATCCGACAGCGGCGCACGCATTAGCTTCTTCAGAATGGACAGCTGCATCTGCAGACCGTCTCCTTGCTCAAGCGCGGCAAGCGCAAGCTTAGCCAGTGACTCCACGCGCTCCATCGCTTCCTGTACGAATACAGTCGTCATCGCAATGACGTTTTCTACTTTCTCCGATCCGGCCCCGCCGCTTGCCTTAACGATCTTTTGAGAACGCAGCAGCGCGCTTTCCATAGCAAAAATTTGGATCATTAGATCGGCAAGCGAGCACAGCACCTCCTGCTCCTGTTCAAGCCGAAGGCCCAGCTTCTGGACGGCCAGCCCCCCAATGGCAAGAAAAGCCTTCTTAGCCTGCCCGAGGCGGAACGCCTCTTTGCTGAGCGGCTTCTCAAGCGGCGGTATCGGCATCGGCTGCACGAGCTCGGTTTGAAGCGACCGCACTTTGCGGAGCAGCGGAAGCTCGCCCTTTAGTGCTTTTTTCATCAGCGTTCCGGGTATAAGCATTCGGTTGATTTCATTCGTCCCTTCAAAAATCCGGTTAATCCGCGAATCCCGGTATATCCGCTCCACTTTGTATTCATGGATATAGCCGTATCCGCCATGAATCTGCACCCCTTCGTCAGCTACGAAATCAAGCGCCTCGGATGCGAATACTTTAATAATCGAGCACTCAATGGCATACTCTCCGATCGCCTTCGCAACGGACACGCCGTCCGCAGACTCCGTTGTCCGCAGCATCGCGTCAATCCATCCGGCTGTCCGGTACACCATGCTTTCAAGCACATAAGTACGAATGTTCATATCGGCCAGCTTCGCGCCAATGAGCGGGTAGGAGGAAATTGCCCGGCCGAACTGTTTGCGCGTATTCGCATACGAAGATGCCAGCTCAATCGTTTCCTTCGATGACCCGAGACAAGCCGCCCCAAGCTTGAACCTGCCAATGTTCAAAATATTAAAGGCAATCTGATGCCCTTTTCCGACCTCCCCCAGCACATTCTCGACCGGTACGGACACATCCTCGAAAAATAAAGGGCGCGTTGAAGAGCCCTTGATGCCCATCTTATGCTCCTCCGGACCAATACTGAACCCCGCCATGCCCCTCTCCACAATAAACGCCGTAAAATATTCACCATCGACTTTGGCATACACGATGAACAGATCCGCAAAACCGGCATTCGTGATATACAGCTTGGAGCCGTTCAATACGTAATGCTTGCCATCCGGCGTCAGCCTGGCCGTCGTTCTCGCGCCGAGCGCATCCGAGCCCGATGCCGGCTCCGTCAAGCAATAAGCGGCAATCCGCTCGCCGGTTGCAAGCGCAGGCAGGTAGGCTTGTTTTTGCGCTGGCGTTCCGAAGAATACGATGGGCAACGTACCGATGCCGGTATGCGCTCCGACCGAAAGCGCGAACGACGAAGCGCGGGCCAGCGTCTCCGCAAGCAATGTCGTGCTAACCTTATCCAGGCCAAGACCGCCGTATGCTTCCGGCACATCGGCCCCGAGCAAGCCAAGCTCTCCTGCTTTCCGCATCAGCTCTACCGTCAGATCATAATTCAGCGCCTCCAGCTCCGCATCGCGAGGCGCAATCTCCGTATCTAAAAACTGCCGCGCCGCATCGCCCATCATCCGCTGCTCTTCCGTGAAGTCCTCGGGTGTCACCACCGAATCCGGCGTGCTGTCCTCCATGACAAACCGGCCGCCAAAACGTATCGCTTCCGTCATGCTGCAGGTCTCCCTTCAGTCATTCGTTTATTAGCGCTGTTAATTGTACTCAACCTAAATTATTGACCCCGTCCGTATCGTAACGATCCTCTTGCGCTTGCCCGGTTACCTCGATTACTTCAGCCGCACCGAGTCCTCCTCATTCACCGTAAACTTCGATCACTCCAGCCGCTCCCATCCCGCCGCCTACGCACATCGTAACAACGCCAATTCCGCCTCCGCGCCTGCCTAGCTCATGAATAAGCGACACCGTCAGCTTCGTTCCCGTACACCCAAGCGGATGCCCAAGCGCAATGGCTCCTCCGTTAACATTCACCCGATCAGGCTGAATGCCCAGCTCTCTAATAATTGGAACGCACTGGGCGGCAAAAGCTTCGTTCAACTCGAACAAATCAACCTGCTCAAGCGTAATTCCCGCTCTCCGAAGCGCTTTGGGTACCGCCTCTATAGGTCCTATGCCCATCACTTCAGGAGCGACACCTGCTACGCTGAAGCTTCGGAATACAGCGAGCGGCCGCAGTCCAAGCTCCTCGGCTCGCGCTCTGCTCATTACAATGACAGCAGCTGCGCCGTCGCTCATTTGCGAGGTATTGCCAGCCGTAACCGTTCCTTCTCTGGCAAAAGAAGGCTTAAGCGGCGCCAACGTTTGTACGCTCGTCTCCGGCCGTACGCCCTCATCGGTATCGAACTGAAATGCTTTCGACCAAGGCCTTCCCGCATCATTCACCCCAGAACGACTCGCCGTGATCGGAACGATCTCCGCTTGGAAGCGACCTGCCTCAATTGCCGCTGCCGCCTTGCGATGGCTGGATGCCGCGTACGCATCCTGTTCGCCCCGCGATACGCCGTAGCGGCGGGCAACCTCCTCGGCTGTATGCCCCATGCCCATGTAAACCTCCGGCCGCGAATCCACAATTGCCGGATGCGGCGACAGCTTAAAACCGGTCATCGGCACATGGCTCATGCTCTCCACGCCGCCCGCCGCTATAACATCCGCATCGCCAAGCCGAATACGCTCCGCCGCATACGCAATCGCTTGCAAGCCGGATGCACAGAACCGGTTTATCGTAACGGCTGGCGTCGTTACCGGCAGACCTGCATATAGCGAAATAGTGCGCGCCATGTTAAGCCCCTGCTCGCCTTCCGGCATCGCACAGCCGATAATCACATCCTCAATAAGGTCCGGCGACAGAGCCGGCACTCGCTTGAGTGCGCCTTCCAGCACCGCTCTGCCCAAATCCTCCGCCCTCGTCTCGGCCAGGCTGCCCTTGGATGCTTTGCCGACTGCCGTCCTCACCGCAGCTACGATAACAGCGTCTCGACCGTGATTCTCAAACGGTGATGAAGCTGACATTTCGCCCTCCTCCTTCTGCTTCAAAAGCATTTAATTGCGCAGCGGCTTGCCTGTAGCCAGCATGTGGCTCATACGCTCCTGCGTCTTCCGCTCTCCGCATAAGCTAAGGAATGCTTCGCATTCCAAATCGAGCAAATATTGCTCGCTTACCTCCGCGCCTGGCTGAATATCGCCGCCGGCAAGCACAGACCCAAGCTTGCCGGCGATAAGCGCGTCATGCTTGCTAATATGGCCGCTTAACCGCATCGCCTGCACCGCGACCTTCAGCACCGCGCCGCCCTCGCGCCCGGCAACGCGGATACGCTCCTCCGCTGGCGGCGAATAGCCTGCGCGGTCAAGCGCCAGCACCGCCCGCTTCGCCTCGGCAATTCGCGCTTCCTGGCGCATGATGACGCGGTCCTGCGGCCGCATCAGTCCGATGCGGCTCACCTCGAAGCCGCTGGATGACGTTTTTGCAAGCGCAATCGTCTCGAACAGCGTATTCAAATGCGGCTGCAGGTCGCCTCCAGGCTTGCCGCTGCTCGCGGCCAATGCGCGCTGCGCAGCCATCGCTGCCGCTTCCTTGCAGCCGCCGCCAGCTGGAATGAGACCTACTCCCGTCTCTACGAGTCCGAAGTAGGTTTCCGGGGAATATATGATTTGATCCGCAGGCAAGCACGCTTCAACCCCGCCGCCAAGCGTCATACGGTGCGGAGCCGCTACGACAGGACGATCGAGCCGCTTCAGCTGCAGCATGCTGCTTTGGAAGAAGCGAATAATCTCCTCTACCTCATCCCAGTCTCCGCTCTGCGCTTCCATCAGCAGCAGCAGCAAATTCGCGCCTACGCAGAAATGACGGCCTTCATTCGCAAGCACCAGCCCGCGCCAATTCTGCGATACCTCCTTCGAGCTCTGCGTAATCGCAGCCAAAATATCACCACCGATCGCATTGTTCGGCGAATGAAATTCAAGCAGCGCCACCTCATCTCCAAGATCGATCAGACTCGCGCCGTTGTTCGAAAAAACGGTTTTCCCTGCTTCCTTCAGCGCAGCGAGCGAAATGATATCCGGCTCAGCAGGCTCAGCTTGATAAGCTCCGCTCGCTGCATAGACGCGTTCATCTCCCTGCATGCGATAAAAGCTTTCATTGCCTGCCGCAAGCCAAGACAATACCCACTCCGGTACACGATCGCCCTCCTTCTGCATCCGCTGTACCGAATTCCGCAGCCCTATCGCATCCCAAAGCTCGAACGGGCCCAGCTCCCAATTGAAGCCCCAACGCATTGCACGATCGATGTCCGAAAGCGAATCCGCTATGATGCCAACCTGACCCGCCGCATACAGCAGCGTTTTCTTGATCGTTGACCAAGCGAACTTCGCATACCGGTCACGCGGATCGGTGCCGAGCAGCGCTTTCACCTTTCCTGCTGCCCCCTTGGCAGCCTTCGAAGCATCGATGACCGGCGAGCTTACCGGGCGCTTCGGTCCGTACTCCAGCGTATCGAGCCGCAGCGACTCAATCTCGCTGCCGTTCTTGCCTTTTATTTTGCGATAGAATCCGGCTCCCGTTTTCTCCCCTAGACGCCCATCGGCTACAAGCTGCTCCAGAAGCGCGGGCCTGGCAAATACTGCTTGCTCGGCAGGATCACTGCTCCTCTCCCGTACATTGTCTACGACATGCAGCAGCGTATCGAGGCCCACAATGTCCAGCATGCGCAGCGTTGCCGTCTTCGGCCTGCCCATTGTGGGACCCGTGAGCGCATCCGCTTCTTCTACCGTCAGGCCAAACGCCAGCGTATCCGCCAAGGTGACTAACATCCCATAGGTACCGATCCGATTAGCAATAAAGTTAGGGGTGTCCTTAGCCAGCACAACGCCCTTGCCCAGCCGTTTCTCGCAAACCTCCGTGAGCAGCCGCACCACCTCAGGCGAAGTATCCGCGGTAGCGACGATCTCAACTAGCTTCATGTAACGAGGAGGATTAAAGAAATGCGTAACGCCAAAATGCCTCCGAAACTCCTCGCTTCTCCCATCCGCCATGGACGTCGCCGACAAGCCCGACGTGTTCGTGGACACGATTGAACTTGGAGAGCGTGCCGATTCAATTACAGCAAGCACCTGCCGCTTAATGTCCAGCCGCTCAACAACCGCCTCTACGATCCAATCCGCCTCGCCAAGCGCGTCCAAATGATCAGTCAGGTTGCCTGGGGTTATGCGTGCGGACCAGCTCGGATCATATAGCTGTGCAGGCTGGGATTTGCCCATCTTAGCGACAGCTGCCGCAGCAAGCCGGTTACGAACCTTGGCATCGGCAAGCGTCAATCCTTGCCGCTCCTCATCTGCCGTGAGTGACTGCGGTACAACGTCCAACAGAGTGACACGCATGCCAGCGTTCGCCAAATGGGCCGCGATGCCAGCGCCCATGACGCCTGATCCAATCACAGCGGCTCTGCGTATGGAGCTGGCGCTTTTTTGCAGCGCTTGTATCGTCATTGACAGCCTCCCTATACTTTGTTTTTCCCTTTCTCTCCGCCCGCTATCGGACAGGAGCGTTCCTCATGGCTCATGTCTAATAAATAACCTTACTTTATGCTGTGTAGGCCTTGCCTTTGCCTTGCGCCTCGTACCTCAAACCTCATACCTCATGACGAGTACTCCTTGCTCTGCCTCGTACCTCGCACCTCAAACCTCATCTCATATACTCCTGCCTCTGCCTTGCACCTCGTACCTCAAACCTCATCTCATATACTCCTGCCTCTGCCTTGTACCTCGTACCTTGTACCTCGCAGCTCAAACCTCATCTCATTCAAACCCCACCTCATATACTCCTTGCTCTTCCTCGTACCTCGCACCTCAAACTTCATGTAGCTTAACTGCTTATTCGCCGAAGACGCTCTCTGCCAGCAGCTCTGCCACATCACGCGCAATAACCCGCTCATCGGAACCTAGCGCCTTCAAGCCATCCTCCATCATCGTCAAGCAGTAGGGGCATGCAGAGCTGATAACCGATGGCTTCACCTCCAGCGCCTGCGCGGTACGCGCATGGTTGACCCTCGTTCCGGCATGCTCCTCCATCCACATCAGTCCGCCTCCCGCTCCGCAGCACATTCCGTTTGAGCGCGAGCGCTCCATCTCCAGCGTCTTCACGCCTGGTATGGCACGAAGCATATCTCTTGGCGCTTCATAGGTCTGGTTGTAACGGCCGAGATAGCAGGAATCATGAACGGTTACAAGCTCGTCGATCGCGTGTACCGCTTTTAACGAACCGTTGGCAAGCAGCTTCGCAAGCAGCTCCGTATGATGCTCAACTAAGATGTGCTGCGGCAGCCCAAAATCCGGATACTCGTTTTTGAGCGTATTATAGGTATGCGGGCAAGCGGTCACGATGTGGCTAATCTCGTATTTGCCAATAGTCTCGATGTTCTCGCGGCACAGCTCTTGAAAGAGCAGTTCATTCCCGATCCGCCTTGCGGTATCGCCAGAGCTTCGTTCTTCATGGCCAAGCGTCGCGAAGCTTACACCCGCATGCTTCAGCAGCCGCACAACATCGTACAGCACGCGCCGGCTGCGCATATCATAGGCGCCCATCGAGCCCGCCCAAAGGAGCACATCAGCTTTTCGTCCCTGCTGCTTCAGCTCTTGCATCGTAGGGACACGTATGCCTGTGCGGCTCTCGCACTCGGCAATCCATGCGGCACGCTCGGCACGAGGCAGCCCCCACGGGTTGCTTTGTCGTTCAATATTCTGGAGCGCGCGCTGCCCGTCAGAAGGCAGCCTGCCCTCCATGAGCACAAGGTGACGGCGCATGTCGATGATTTTATCCACATGCTCATTGCCTACCGGGCACTGCTCCTCGCAGTTGCGGCAGGTCGTGCACGCCCAAAGCTCCTCCTCCGTCAGCACCTCGCCAATCAGCTCCACCTCCTTCGGATCGACGCCCTCCCGTACGCTCCAAGCTCCTACTTGAGCAGCCATCGTCGGCTCGATATCGGTCCCCCAATCTGCAGGCGACTCCCATGCGGGAATGACGCCGCCCATGACATGCGCATTTGGCCCGTTTGTTTTGGATTGCCAAAGGCTGGCGGGCAGCCAAGGCGACTTGGACGTAATCGCGGCGCCTTTCTCCGTCAGATGATCCCTCAGCTTCACGATCAGATGCATCGGTGACAACAGCTTGCCGGTGCTTGCGGCAGGACAGACGTTCGTGCAGCGGCCGCATTCCACGCAGGCATATAGATCGAGCATCTGCTTTTGAGTGAAATGCTCTACCTTCCCCGCACCGAACGCTTCCGCTTCCTCATCCTCAAGATTGAGCGGCGTAAGACGCCCAGGAGGGGTACTGCGCCGGAACCAAAGATTAAGGGGCCCGGTCATTAAGTGGAAATGTTTTGACTGCGGCACATAAACGAGAAAACCGAGCAGCACGAGCAGATGCAGCCACCAAAACAGCTCAAAACCAGCATGAGCCAAAGCGCCCCCCGATTGGATGCCGATGTTCTCAAGCAATTGTGCCAGGCTGCTGCTGATTGGCGCATATGACTCGTGAATGGGTTCGATGACAGACGATGCTTCTTCAATAGCCAGCCGTTCGAACGCCAGAGTAAACAACACCGTCAGCATTAGCGAGCCAATGAACCACATGACAAGCGACGGCTTCCATCCTCGTTTCAGGCGCGGCAGCCTTTCGCCGTAGCGCCGAAAAGCACCGTAGAGCACAGCGCCAAAAACGAGTGTAACGGTCAGCTCCTGCGTAAGCGAGAACGCACTATAATAGGGCAGAGGCAGCGGAGATCCGTTGCTCAGCCCTTTCCAGATCAGATCTGCCGCACCGAACTGAAGCACGATAAAGCCGTAAAAATAAACCAAATGCATGCTTCCGCTTCTCACGTCGTTCAGCAGCTTGCGATGGCCGAGCACCTGTGCGCTAAAGCCTGCTTGGCTCCCCCGCTCACGACGGTACCGGGTGAAGGTATACGGTGCTCCGAGCCTCATATACATGATGCGCCTGTGCACAACCATCCCGAACATGGTAACGGCAAGGATTACAACCGCAACAAACAACACCCATTTGCTCCCTGTAATCCAAGGATCGACCTTTCCGGCTGCCAACCATGAAGACATATGCCACGCCCCCCTTAATTGCCCGCTCCTGCAACAGAGCATCAAAACGCAAAGTAGTCGGACAAGCATTAAAGCGCTTCCAAAAATAGCCGCAATGCTCCATGTATATGTCTTTTTGAGCATGAACATGCCGCCCAGCAGGCGATTGAAAACGGTCTATTCATGCCTCAAACCACATATCGTAGCACTGATGGACAGTGTGACCAACATGTCGGTTGAAGTGAGGGAGCTTCTATGCTGAAAATAGTTGTGCTTCTCAAGCAAACGTTTGATACCGAGGAAAAAATCATCGTAAACGCTGGCCGCGTGGATGAATCTGAAGCCAAATTCGTCATCAACCCTTACGATGAATATGCACTGGAGGAGGCGCTCCGCCAGCGGGAGCGCCTAGGCGGCGAAGTCATTGCCGTAACCTGCGGTCCGGAGCGATCTCAGGACGCGCTGCGCACTGCGCTGGCAATTGGTGCCGATGAGGCTATTAGGCTGGACAGCTCGACTCTGCCCGAGGATGGCTCCGCCGTTGCAGCAGCACTTGCTGCCGTTATCGCGCCGCTCGCTCCTGATCTACTGCTTGCCGGACTATTCGCGGTAGACAGCGGGGCTGGCAGTGTCGCCCTGCAAATCGCCGAGCGGCTCGGGCTGCCCCATGCATCGTCTGCCATTAAGCTTACGCTTCTATTCGCAGATGAAATAAACGTATTACCCGCGGACAGCGTGCTGCAAGCCGCAGGTCCCTCCAGCGCTCAACGTTTTGCACTCGTCGAGCGCGACATCGAAGGCGATACTGAAACCGTCGTGATTCCGCTGCCCGCGCTCATCACGGCGCAGCAAGGACTGAATGAGCCCCGCTATCCGTCTCTGCCGGGCATAATGAAAGCGAAGCGCAAGCCGCTTCGTACTGTAACGGCGGCCGAGCTGCTAAGCAGTGGTGCGCTCGATCCTGCGGGCATAGAACCGCGCACCGCCCGCACTGAGCTGCTACCGCCACCGCCACGAGCGGCAGGCAAACGGCTCCCCGGCGAGCCGATATCGCAGGCAGCCGCGCTGGTGTCGCTTCTACGAGAGGAAGCGAAGCTACCTCTCTAATTAGTCTTCTAGCTGGGCTTTTAGCTGGGCTTCTAGCTAGGTTTTTAGCTCGGCTTCTAGCTAGGCAAGTATGAACGCGGGGAGAACTCCAAAGCTACGCCTGAGTGGCTCAAACTCTCCTCAATACTATTAGCCGAGTAGCGTTGCACCTTGCACACTCTATTCGACGTTTAACTAACCACGCTCGGTTTCCGGTTGCCGGTTGGCAAAAGATGAAATTAGTTACCTCAGACCCCTCTCCAACCGGCGAACCTAGCTACGTTGCACTTTGTACACTCTATTCGTCGTTTAACTAACCACGCTCTTGCTACGTTGCAGTTTCTGCAACAGAATGGTCCTTTCACAGCCCATTTCCCACTCATAAGAGTGATTCTGTTGTATTTTCTACAACGCAGCCTGGCGAATTGACGTTTACTTGAGATTCTATTGCAAAAAGTGCAATGTACGAACACATTTAGCGATTGCCTTTTATGCAAAATCCCTTTGCATTAAGTGCAGTACACCTCTACTTCTAAGTGTAAATAACCGCCTATATCATCGTTTATCTTAAGCGACACAAGAGAGGAGCAGCACTCCATGCCCAAAAAGATTCTGGTTTTTGCTGAGAGCCGAGGCGGCGCGCTGCGGCGAGTCGCGCTCGAGGCGCTCGGCGCAGCGCAGCTGCTCGCAGGCAAGGACGGCGCCGTGCATGCCGTCCTTGCCTGCTCCGGCGGCGCGGCGGATGAAGCCGCCGCGCTAATCGCGCGGGGGGCGGACGTCGTGCATATCGCCGACGATCCTTCCCTCCGCGCCTTCGCGCCCGAGGCGTACCTCGCCGCCCTCGGCGCAGCCATCGCTGCGGTGCAGCCGGACGCGCTATTGCTCGGCCACACCGCTATGGGGCGCGAGCTCGCGCCCCGTGTGGCCGCAGCAATCGGCACCGGCCACATCGCTGACGTCATCGCCATCGAAGCATCTGACGACGGCGATGGCGCCTCATTCACTCGCCCGCTCTACGCCGGCAAGGCGTTCGAGCGGCGCAGCTTCGTGCCGGGCCAGCCGTGGGTCGTCACGGTGCGCCCGAATAACATAAAAGCGGCGGATGCGCTCGACGCCGCCGACATTACGGGCACCGTTGCGGAGCTTCCTTTCACGGTGCCGCCGCTCTATACCGCCGTGCGCAGCCTTGTGCGCCGCGCCGGCGGCCAGCTTGACCTAGCCGAGGCCGACGTCGTCGTGTCCGGCGGTCGAGGCGTGCGAAGCGCGGCGGGCTTCGAGCCGCTGCAGGCGATGGCCGCGGCTCTCGGCGGCGCCGTCGGCGCCTCGCGCGGAGCCTGCGACGCAGGCTACTGCGACTATGCTCTGCAAATCGGGCAAACCGGCAAGGTTGTCACCCCGCAGCTTTATATCGCCTGCGGCATAAGCGGCGCCATACAGCATCTTGCCGGGATGAGCCAATCCCGCGTCATTGTCGCGATCAACAAAGACCCCGACGCTCCTATATTCGGCATAGCCGATTATGGCATCGTGGGCGATTTATTCGAGCTTGTACCTTTACTGACAACCGAGCTGCAGCGTGCTCGCACCTAAATCATCCCTACTGCACTCACTACAGCGAGCTCGCACCCAAAAACATCTCTACTGCTACACACTACAACGTGCTCACACCCAAAATCATCTCTACTGCACCCACTACAACGTGCTCGCACCCAAAATCATCCCTACTGCACCCACTACAACGTACTCGTACCTATCATCCCTACTACACCCACCAAAACGAGCCCGCACCCAAAATCATCTCTACTGCACCCACTACAACGTGCTCGCACCCAGAATCATCCCTATCTCTCCCGCTACAGCGAGCTCACACCTAGCATCACTCCGTGATTTATCTCCATCAGCCACACCAAGAGGCTGCCCCAAGAGCATGCCCTAGCTTCGGCCAATCCCATAACATGCACAAAGAACCTACAACTCCACTTTAATTTGGAGTTGTAGGCTCTTTCCCAACCATTCCGTAAAAATCCGGATTTGAAAATATTCAATATCCGACTTTATATCATCCTCATTACCGACGCTCTATCTATGCGAAATCAGGCCGTATCTCCCGGATGCAGTCCGGCGATTCGAACAAATCATCATGCACTGCATTCGTAACGGGATACGCGCGCATCAGATAGGTATCCATCGCCTCCAGATGCTTGCGCAGACCGCTGAATTCGGTAATCCGCGGGTTCAGCCAGTCCTCAATGCCTTCCTCATCGAGAATAACAGGCACTCGCGGCTGCCATACAGACATCGCGCCGGTCGAAGCCGCGGTAATCATCGTGAACGCGCGAACCTCTTTGCCGCTCACGTTTCTCCAGCAGTCATAAATGCCTGCAATGCCCAGCAGTTGCTGGCTCGGAACGACAATATGCATCGCTCTTGGATCACGCTCCTTGCCCACCTGCTTTTGTCCGAAAAAACCGCTGCAAGGCAGCACGCATCTTTGCCTTCTTAGCATGCGTGCCAGGAAAGGCTTCTCGGATAGCGTTTTATGGTCGGCATTCACTGCATCCTTTGCCCAGAACGGAAACAAACCCCATCTGGATTCCTGCATCGTTCTTTGGTCAAAACGGTCATTCATCACAATGGACACCGTCTGCGTAGGCGCTACATTAAATCGATTCGTATGTCCTTTAATCACCTTGCCTACCTGAAACCGATCCACGATATCGCTTATATCTGCCGTTAAGGAAAACCGTTCAATCATCGCAACCACCCTTTTTCACGTTGTTTGAATCCAGTTTCTGTTAAAGGCCGCAAAATTATGCAGGCTGCTTGACGAAAAAAAAGCGGGGACCGAGCATCTGCCCGTTCCCCGCCTTTTATAAGCTAGCTTACATCGTGAACCGTTTGCGGAATTTAAGCGGCGGCATCCCGGTATGGGACGCGAACAGCCTTGAGAAATGAGGCGTCTGACGGAACCCCGTTTCCTCCGCTACCCGCGCGATCGTCCAATCTGTTTTGATAAGAAGCAGTTTGGCTTGATCGAGCCTATAATACAGCAAATATTGCTGCGGCGTACAATCGAATACCTCGGTCATGCAGCGCGTAATGTAATTGGTATGAAGCTGAAGCACATCGCTTAGCATTGTGTTGCTGATTGGGCTCCGATAATTAAGCTTGAGATAAGCAGCCGCCCGCTCTGCAACAGACACTGCTGCTTTGGCGGCATCCGAACGCCAGCCCTCATCAAGCATTTGCAGCAAATGCAGGAAACGCTGCTGCCGATCCCAGAAGGCACCGTGGGAGGAGCTCTTAGCCGCCTCATGCAGCTGCGAGAAAATGAGCTTGGCCTCGTCCGGATAAGTGAGCTTCATTTTTTTGGGCAAACGAATCGCATACGTATAATAATCGCCTCGCAGCGAGCCGCTTTGGTTGCCTACCGTCTCCTCCCAGGCGCCGACTGTCTGAAAATGAATCCAATCGAACACCGTTTCCTCTTCGCAAGGCCTTGTGGAATAATGCCAGCGATCAGGCCGCAGGATAAGAACATCGCCCGGACCAAGCGTCCATCTGCGATTATCCTCTGCCACATGCAGCGAGCCTTGGTTCACGAATAGCAGATCAAATACACCTAGATTCGTCCGGTTCGGATGCTCTTCCCCGGCATGATAGGTTAAGCGGTTGGATTCTATGAAAAAGGGCAACGGCGGTGAACGAAATGTTAGTAATAGCTCTTCTGACAACCTGATCTCTCCTTATTTACGTTTTGCACAGCAAAACGACTTCGAAAGCGAATCAAATCTCCCATGTGTAAATATGCAAAAAATGACTACTGCCCATGTTACTTGAAAACCGTTTCATTTGTCTACAATAAAACAAACCTCAAGCTCTCCTTTTCAGAAGTTTGCATGAGGCTGGCATAACTATTCTATGATATTACCATGACTTACATGACGAATTGAAAAGAGGATCCTGGGTTCACCTTGAACACATCAGCCTCCGGGAGCAAGCTTTTGATCAGATACATATAATCATAGGAACTCTCGAGCGATTCTTCATCGGGAACATATACCACTTTTTTGCCGTTGAGCAAGGACAGTACTTCTATTCGTGTCGGAAGCTTCTCGAAGGCACTCATGCAAAATACCGAGGTCATATGGAACAGTAAGCCCAGCGACTCTTCATCGACATCTACTGCCAGCTTCTGCACAATATAGTCGTCTGCTCCTCCATCTGGATCAACCGCGACCAAATGAAAGATTTGCGATATTTCGAGATCAAGCTCCTCTACGTAAGCCGTAAGCTGCTCATAAAAGATAATCGGCATTTGCGGGCATGAGCCTCCTAGCAGAAAGCTTGTTAACTGCTCCTTAAGCGTCTGTTTCATTTGCAAAAAATGCTCATCCGAATGAAACTTATAATTCCGATTCGTCCACCACTGCTCAACGGATGCTTCTATTGAGGCGCTTGAGCGCGCCGCTGCCGGCAGCCCGTAGAAATCATTTACGCTGTGGCTGGCCGCATACTGGACCATCTGTCTCCAGTTCACATCGTTCTTTCGTTTATGGCCTGCTTTATTATTGGCGAAACGCTCGGGATAACGCAGCAGCTCTTCCAGCTTATAATCCTCTACTCTCAGTACAATCGGTATTTGCTGCATTAGCGCTGCCGCTCCTCTCGTCTCTTTATCCTGCAACAGCTACAAGGCTGGCAATTTGACGCCCCATGCTTCTGCCTTGCTCCTTCTCATCCTCTGATGCGTTGTACTCGAACTYAATGCACGCTGCTGAGATGGTCGCGCCAAGCTCCTTAAGCTTTGCCTCAATCATATCAACAGCCGCGCAATAAATCGGATAGGATGTATCGCCTGAACCGAATGCAGCCGCGATCTTCCCGTTTAAATCAAGTGAAGCCATTTCATCGTAGAAATCAATGAATTCATCCGGAAGCTCGCCATCCCCCCACGTATAAGCCCCCATAATAATAGCGTCGTATTCCGTAAGCTCCGCCGCGCTGGCATCGAAAGCCTCTTTCAGCACAACCTCCGCACCTGCTTGCTTAACCCCCTCTGCAATGGCTTCTGCCATTTCTTCCGTGTTACCTGTCATGCTTGCATAAACGACAAGTACTTTCGACATCCGTCATTCCTCCTCTACCATCTGTGTGAATTGTATATTTAATGTCTTTATTTAATGTCTTTACTCAATTTTCTTTCAATTTCATTTTCAATTTCTTTTTCTATTTCTTTTTCTATTTCTATTTCTATTTCTATTTCTATTTCTATTTCTATTTCTATTTCTATTTCTATTTCAATTTCTATTTCAATTTCTTTTTCTATTTCTTTTTCAATATCATTAATTAATGTCGTTATTTAATGTCGTTATTAATTATCTTTATTCAATGTCTGAATGCCCTGAAAAAGAGTAGCCATATATAAGTTGCCGTCCTGCATATCAATGTCCGTTACCGGGCAGCCGAGCTTGATAGACAACAGCGTTACTTGATTGCAAATGTAAGCGAGCTGGAATAAACCTCGGTCCGTGCAGGCATACACCACGTTGCCCTTCGACATCACCGAAAATATAAACGGCTTGCCGAACCGAATCCGGTCAAATCTTCCTTTTTTGTCGCCAACGAGCAGCTCGCCTTTATCGCTCGTGCCTATCAGATGGCCTCTGAATACAGCTAAGCTAGTTATACTTGTTTCCAGCTCAAAATGCGCCCATTCATCCATGAAACGGTCATATAGAGAGATGCCGCTTTCATGCGCGATGATCAAATATTGCGGCAGGTTTATAAAGTCGAATACTTTCTTGTTCTCGCATGCGATCTGTTCCCAGCGGCTGCTCGCCTTGGACCATAATCCATATTCCGTAGCCGCGTAGCTGCTTCCGCCAATTTTGCGATATTGATAGCATGGAATCGTTAAGCCGTCGTTCTCCCAAGCCTCGCCGTTCCATTCGTACAAGCCGCTGCTCGTGCAGGCATGCAGCAATTCATGCTGCAGCTGCAGCCGATTCACATGGGCACTGCTGTCCATGCCAAGCTCAAGCTTCTCCCAGCTTCCTTCCGCGTCAATTTGATAAATGCCATGCCCGACGGAAGCGGCAAACAAGCAATCAGAGCCTGCTTTAACCGATGAGAACGGAAAGAGCAGCCAATTCCAAGGTCTGCTTGTTTCGGTTTGCATGTATTTCGCTCCTTCCATTCCAATAAAATTAGTAGGTCGTCTGCTGAATCTTCAGCTTTATATGTGTGCTCGCGTCATCGAGCATTTTATGGCTTATGTTCTGGTTTGCAGCCTCGTTTCCTTTGCCAAGCTGCTGCATAAGAAACGCAGATTTGCGTTTTTTCAATACCATTTCGTAAAGCAATCCCACAAGCTTTTCCTCCCGCTAAAGGTAGAGATACTTACCCCTCCCTTTAGTGATAATGATTATCACTTTCGTATACATGATAACCATTCTCAGTATGGATGTCAATGCATTTATTCATTTGATGTTCATCGGTTGCTTGCTCCAATCATCTAGTCATTCAGATAGGCTAATCTCTAGCATCCATTCACACAAATCCGCAAATATAGTTGAAGGTCTATGTCTCTACCTGATACTTACCCAATCAATAGATAGAATTCAAACGTAGAATAACGTATTAAACAAGGAGGTGCTTTCAACTGGGTTGCTCAAATCACAAGAATCGCTGCGTCAGAAAGCCAGCATCGGGTTGCAGACCAAAAAGAAAGAGTCATGGAGATAAAGTAATCATCGTTAAGAAAAAGCTAGTCGTCAATGCCCCTCAAGGCTCAACTGGCCGTAGAGGATTACAAGGACCCGCTGGACCTGCTGGTCCCGCAGGAGTTGCAGGCCCGATAGGCCCAGTAGGACCATCCGGCCCTGGAACTGGCATTACTGGCGCAACCGGTGCTGCAGGTGCAGTAGGAGCCGCAGGTCCTGCTGGAGCAACCGGTGCCACTGGCCCTACAGGTCCTTTCTTTGGCGGAACAATCATTCCTTATGCATCTGGAACAGTAGCTCCAGTGGTACTCGTATCAACAATAGCCGGTTTGGTTGGTACAACAAGCCTTGTCGGCTTTGGCAGCAGCGTTGCAGGTGTAAGCCTCGTTGGATTAGATATTACAGATCCGCTGCTTGCTCCAGGCTTTGCATTTACTATTCCGGAAGCAGGTACCCTTACTTCTATTTCAGCAGACCTCAGCATTTTGATCGCGTTGGCGTTGATTGGCGGCACAGCAACCGTTACTGCACAGCTATATAGAGCACCAGCAGGAAGCAACGTTTTCGCTCCTCTCCCAGGAGCACTCGTAACACTCCCAACTATCACCACCGTTGCTGTAGGCGATGTATTAAGCGGAATTACGACTGGCTTAGCCGTTCCTCTACTCGCACAAGACCGTATCATCTTGGTTTATTCGGTAACCACGACTGGTCTAACAGTCGCAACAACCGTAACTGGCCTTGCCAGCGCAGGCGTGTATATCACTCTCAGTTAATAATTGTTTTGAATCCAGCGGTACAGGAAGCCATTCCTGTACCGCTAATTTTATATTCTAGTCTACGTTTGTGTGAACTTGTTCACATGTCTATATAAGGACGCTTGCTAACCAGCTTGGACATGATAATATTCAAACGACATGAGCTATTTCAGGAATATTAATTTCTAGTGATTCATTTGGTCTTTATCACTAAAGAAGAGGCTACCCCAACAGGTCATTTCTGACCTGCTGAGAAAGCCTCTTCTTTTGCATGCTAGAGTGAAAACTGCAGCTTGAATCCGATTCGAATTCGATCATTCTCGAACTGAACATCCCTTACGGTTACAACATCATGGGCAGGCAGATCTAGCGGAATGATAATCGTATCCAGCATCGTTAACGGCAAGCTGCTCTTTTTCAATGACAAGGCATGCGGCCTAAGCACAATATTCGGCGATTGCCATTCCAGCGCATACACCGCTTCTAATGCAGCTGGCAGCCTTTCTTTATAAGTCACGTTCAAATGCGCCACAAGCCTGTTCTTCTCCAGCTCGAAGCGCGCTCCGTCCAAGCGCACATCTTTCCTCAGCATGATGGCCGATGATCCTGCTTCGCCGTTACCGTACTCGCTCTTCAAGTTTTGTTTGATCAGATGGTCAATATCCGTTTCCGTGAGGACGAGCTCCGGCTTTAAATTTTTGACCATATCCAGCGCTTTTCCCTTAACATCGATCGGAGCGTAGCTGAGATCAAGCTGCTCGTCCGGCGCAATATAGGATATGAGCCACCAAAGCGCTCCGCCAAGCAGCAAGAGCATAACAATGAGAAGCAGCAGCAGCCTTTTTACTATTTTGCCCATTCAACTTCCTCCACTCTATAAAAAATAGCAACTCACCATACATACAGCTGCGTTGATAGTGCTATAATGAATCCATTCATTTACGCTGTTGATCGGCGAAAGACGAGAGGATGATCATCTATGAACACAAATAATACCCCGCTGCACCGGATTGGGCTTGAAGAAATCGTTCAAGCGCAAATGCATTTGAAGGATGTCATTACGCGTACGCCGCTTCAATATAATCGCGTGCTCTCTGAGCGTTTCAACTGCCATGTGCTCTTGAAGCGTGAAGATCTGCAGATCGTTCGTTCGTTCAAAATACGCGGCGCCTACCATTTAATGCGCTCGCTTAGCGAAGAAACACTCGCCAAAGGCGTCGTTTGCGCCAGTGCAGGCAACCATGCGCAGGGCGTAGCTTATTCCTGCCAGACGCTCGGCATTCCGGGCAAGATCTACATGCCAAGCACAACACCGCGCCAAAAAGTTTCACAGGTCAACTTCTTTGGCGGCAATAATGTCGAGGTCATTCTAACCGGCGATACCTTTGACGATGCCTATGCCGAAGCGATTGCGGAGAGCAACCGCAGCGGCATGGCCTTCATCCACCCATTCGATGATGCCAAGATCATCGCCGGGAATGGGACCGTCGGCCAAGAGCTGATGGAAGCAGCCGAATCGGTTCCCGATTTCGTCTTCGTCACCGTTGGCGGCGGAGGGCTTGCCGCAGGCGTATCCTCCTATGTCAAAATCGTCTCGCCGGCTACCAGAGTTATCGGTGTAGAGCCTGAAGGTGCCCAGTCCCTTAGAGCATCGCTCGATGCGGGTAAAGTAACGCCGCTGGATCAGATCGACAAGTTTGTCGACGGGGCAGCAGTCAAACGTATCGGCGATTTGACATTTGAGCTTTGCAGAGAGCTGCTGGATGATGTCATTGCCGTACCTGAAGGCAAGGTATGCACCACCATGCTGGACTTATACAACGAGAATGCGATTGTTGCCGAGCCGGCTGGAGCGCTGCCGATAGCTGCGCTGGAAGCCTACAGGGAGCAAATCGAAGGCAAGACTGTAGTCTGTGTCGTAAGCGGCGGCAACAATGACGTAGACCGGATGCAAGAAATTAAGGAGCGTTCGCTCATCTATGAAGGCTACAAGCATTATTTCATGGTCAGCTTCCCACAGCGCGCAGGGGCGCTTCGTGAATTTCTGGATCGCGTGCTTGGACCAAACGACGACATAACCCGCTTCGAGTACACCAAAAAGTCGAATAAGGACAACGGCCCAGCACTCGTTGGCATCGAGCTCAAGCATAGAGAGGATTATAATCCGCTCGTCGATCGCATGACCAAGAAAGGCTTTCAGTTTCTAGAGCTGAACAAAGACCCTGTGTTGTTCAACCTGTTGATTTGATCAACTTGTTGATTTGTTCAATCTGTTGATTTGATCGACCTTTTGATTTGATCGACTTGTTAATTTGTTCAATCTGTTGATTTGATCGACCTGTTGATTTAATCAACAGGTTAAATTGATCAACTTGCACCATCGTTTTCGATGTTTGATGTTTTCAATGTTTTCAATGTTTTCAATGTTTTCAATGTTTTCAATGTTTTCGAAGTCTAACCTGTCTCCTATTAAACTCGGGGCTATGCCAAGAATCACTTCTGGAAAATTCAGTTCCGCTTTGTACGTAATAGGGGATTAAAAAAATAACCTTCAGCTCCACTTTAATAGTGATGTTGAAGGTTATTTTGTGCATGCACCGGACTATCCCGATCTGTTTAATTCTTTTGGGACAGCCGTGTTTGAATTACCAGGCATATGCGCGCGGCGCGTCCCCGCCAGGACCAGGGAATATTTCATCAATTCGCTTAAGCGCCGATTCATCAAGCGTTAGCTCGACAGCGCGAAGCGAGCGCTCGAATTGATCCAACGTACGAACGCCAATGATTGGTGCCGTTACGGCTGGATTCGCAAGCAGCCACGCCAGTGAAACAAGATCCTCGGGCTCGCCTAGCTCGTCACAGAACGCTGCATAAGCATCCAACTGCTCGCGATGCTGCTCCAGGCGCTTCGAGTCACCGCTGCGGCGTCCTCCGTCCTTCCGGCGGTGGTTGCCTGCCAGCAAGCCTCCGTCAAGCGGACTCCACGGAATTACGCCTAGTCCAAGCTCTTTGGAGGCAGGCAGCACTTCCAGTTCAGGCAAGCGGCATAGCAGATTGTACTTATGCTGCTCGGATACTAAGCCGATAGAGCCTCTTGCTTTGGCTTCGCCTTGTGCCACGGCAATATCCCAGCCCGCAAAGTTGCTGGAGCCTATGTAGCCCACTTTCCCTTGCGCAACGGCCGTTTCGAACGCGCCCCACAGCTCGCTCCAATGAACGCTGCGATCAACGTGGTGCATTTGATAAAGTTCTATGTGATCCGTTTGCAAACGTTTGAGCGATGCTTCCAAATGCCTGCGGATTTTGTAAGCAGACAAACCGGCTTCCCGGTTGGGGCCGTCATGCTTGTCATGCATATCGCCATATACTTTAGTGGCTAGTACGGTGCGTTCGCGGCGCCCATCGCCCTGGGCGAACCATTTGCCGATGATTTCCTCCGTGCGACCGGCATTCTCGCCCCAACCGTAAATGTTGGCGGTATCAATAAAGTTAATGCCTGCATCCAGCGCTGCATCTAGAATACGAAATGATTCCTTCTCGTCCGTATCTACCCCGAAATTCATCGTTCCCAGACATAAACGGCTTACCTGAAGACCTGATCTTCCCAATTTCGTATACTGCACTCTAAACATCGCTCCTTCAATTTTTGAAATAGGATGGATTGCTTTACTATTATACAAAAATTACACAAACTAACCAAATCCCGTTCATGCCTGCATAACAATCCTCCGCTACACTACCCTCAGGAGGTGTATTCATGTTTCATTTCGAGAGCAATTCTCAGCCTAAAATGTTAATTTTGTATGCCTCTTACGGCGACGGCCACCTGCAGGTTGCCCGCGCGCTCCGAAGCTCCATGGAGGAGCTGGGCAATTTCCGCACGGTTATGATCGATTTGATGGCGGAATCGCATCCATGGCTGAATGAGGTGACAAGGCGCTTTTATCAAAAAAGCTATACCAACATGCCTTCGCTCTACGGCTGGATGTACGATTTCACCAAGCCTATGAAGCATGATTCATGGTTTGGTGGGCTGCTGCACTCTTTTGGCAAAGATAAAATCAAGCGCATTCTTCTCGCGGAGCAGCCTGATATCGTAGTTCATACCTTTCCGAGCTTTGCCCTGCCGGAATTAAAACGAAGCAATGGCTTCCATCCGCCTTCCTATGCCGTTATCACAGACTTCGACTTGCATTGCCGATGGGTTCATCCCAGTATTGACCGTTATTATGTCGCAACGGAGGATTTGAAGCAGGAGCTCACAAAGCTCGGCATTCCGAATCAAGCCGTGCAGGTAACCGGCATTCCCCTTAAACGCGGATTTCGCGCAGCTGCGCCCTCAAGTGAGCTCTATCATCGCTACAACCTTAACCCAAATAAACCCATCATCCTCATCATGGCAGGCGCGCAGGGCGTCATGCCCGATGCAGCCCTAATCTGCAGCATGCTGCTGGCTGATGCTAATGTTCAAGTCGTGCTTGTATGCGGGCGGAATGTTCCGCTAAAGAACGCCATACAACAGCTGTTCCAGCATCATAGCGGCAAGTCCCGTTTATGCGTTCTCGGCTATGTCGATGCGATACATGAGCTGATGTCCTTATCAGACTGTCTCGTTACGAAGCCTGGAGGCGTCACGCTCTCAGAAGGCATCACTGCAGGCTTGCCTCTATTCATCTACCGACCTGTACCCGGTCAGGAAAAGCAGAATGCGCAATACCTTGCTGCTAAAGGCGCAGCAACCATTTCGTATGAGGCAGCTGAGCTAACGGGCCAAATTTTGAAACTCGTCCATGATCCTTTACGTCTTACTAATAGCAAGCTGTCCATCAAGCAGCTGCCGTCCTCCCAAATGGCTGCAGATAGCATTATTTTGGATATTTTATCCAACATCCGTATAATAGAGAAAGCATCTACTCTATAGGAGATAAGGAGCCCCGCCGTGCGCAATAGTCACGCTTTCGGAGCGGAGATGCGCCTTATCTCCGTCATATTGTTCCTTGTGGAGTTTTTACGGGGAGCCGTGCTGGTTAGCCTGCTGCCTATTTATGGCGCGAAGACGCTAGGGCTTGCGCCTGATGTCATAGGAGCCGCCATCTCCGCACATTACTTAGTGGATACGATGCTCAAAATCGTGATCGGCTATTTATTAGATCGCTTTTCGATTCGCATTGTCGTGCAAGCTGGGCTTGTCGTATCGCTTGCCGGTGTTTTTCTGCTGCGGTTCGCAGAGCTTCCATGGATGTTCATTGGGGCAGCTGCTCTATATGGCATTGGAATGTCCCCGATCTGGATCGCTTGCTTGACCAAAGTAAGCGCGCAGCAGCGAGCCGCGCAAATGGGTCTGCTGTATACCGTCTGGATGGTTGGTCTCGGGAGCGGACCGATCGTTTGTACTATTTTGCTCGATGTCAGCGTATCGTTTACGTACAACCTGCTCGTCAGCTTGTCTGCCACAGCTTGCCTGCTGACGCTCTTCATGAATCGCACAAGGGCTCAGACGACTGAACGCATACCGCTTGGAAAGCAGCTAACCATTCTTAAAGGGCAGCTTCGGTCCATGCGGCTTCTGCTGCCAGGCATGATCCTGCAGACGGCCGGGGCGAGCATGCTCGTTCCCATACTCCCCGGTTACGCGGAGCAAGAGCTTGGATTATCGGGAGCCCAGTACTCTATCCTCTTGACGACAGGAGGAATTACAGCGGTTGCGAGCCTCATTCCAATGGGGAAATTATCCGATCGGCTGACCAGCAAAAAATGGTTTCTCGTTGCCGGATTCGGGGTGTTCGGAATTGGTTTATGGATGCTGGCTTCGGGACTTGCATTCTGGTATTGTTTACTTATATCTGCCATGCTTGGCCTTTCCTATTCGGCTATTCTGCCCGCTTGGAATGCGCTGCTAGCGACCTACGTCCCACCCAAGCAAGAAGGTGTAGGCTGGGGAATGCTTTCCACCTTCGAAGGGTTCGGCGTCATGATCGGACCTGCTGCCGGAGGCCTCCTTGCCGCACAAAACGGAGAGAGCTCTGTCTTCTGGACGAGCGCAACTCTGTTTGGATTGATTGGCTTATTTTATTTTTGGCTTCCCAAGCAGGCATTTGCAACAACCAATAAAAGCGATAAACAAGTAGAACGGAGTTAAAGCTATGGATGATTGGCATAATTGGCTGGAATACATCAAGCATTTGGATTTGGATTCCATACAGTGGACTCTCGAGAGCTATTCGCAATGGGGGCCATTTCCGGGAATTCTTCTGCCCATGATCGAATCCTTTCTCCCCTTCCTGCCGCTGATTCTTATTATCGCGGCTAATGCCAACATTTACGGTCTCGGATTCGGGTTTCTTTTCTCATGGATCGGCGTTACCGCCGGCGCGGTAACCGTCTTTTGGATTAGCCGCAAGCTCGGCCGCAACGTAAAGGGACGTCTGGAGCGGCGCTTTCCAAAGTCAGAACGGTTTTTTAATTGGGTGGAGCGCCGCGGCTTTACGCCGCTATTTCTGCTCGCTTGCTTTCCCTTTACGCCTTCCGTCATCATTACGGTCGTTTCTGGCCTAAGCAAGGTGCCTTTTCATACGTTTCTGCTGGCAACGCTTCTCGGCAAAGCCGTTATGATTTTCTGTATCTCGCTAATCAGCTTCGATATCGGCAATTTGGTCGATGAGCCTTGGCGTATCTTTGTATCGATTACCGCCGTGCTGGTCATGTGGTTCGGGGGCAAACGTCTCGAATCCCGTTACCAGGTGAATGGATGAGGTGATGCCGCATGCTCTCTTCGCATAGCTTCCTAGCATCACTGCCGCCTGTCCTGCTTACTTGGCTTGATGTTGGCATGGGCACTATCGTACTCTTGATTGCCGGCGGATTTCTCGCCGGCATGTTTATGTTCATACGTATTGCATCGGATGACTCCGACAAATACAAGGACCTCAAAGAGATGGTCGAGACGATATTTGGCACGCCTGCACATCTTAGGCCTTCGGTAGACGACGCCGACAAGAACCGTCATGATCCTGACAAGCTTGGCTCAGCGGCTGCTCCCCCCTTCTCAGAGCCTTGTCCAGCTTGTAGTGAAACCGTCACCGAGCAGGATGCGACCTGTCCATCCTGCGGTCTTCAGCTTTTATAAGCTTCAGATTTCGTTTCATTTTAAGCAGCATCTTTAGCTTCAGATTTGGCTTTATCCTTGGTTTCATCTTTAGATTCTTCTTCAGCTTCATGTTTAGGTTCGTCTTTGGTTTCATCTTTGGTTTCATCTTTGGTTTCATCTTTGGTTTCGTCTTTGTTTTCATCTTTGGTTTCATCTTTGCTTTCAACTTTGGTTTCATCTTTGGTTTCAACTTTGGTTTCAACTTTGCTTTCATCTTTAGTTTCGTTTTTAGTTTCGTATTTTGTCTCATCTTTCGCTATAGCTTCGTCAAAACCTTCCCCATAATCCGAGCTCATACATTTCTTCCTTTTGTGGCACACTGTTGAGGAACTTCTTATGAAGAGAAGGGAGGGTGATGACATGTCAGACCAACAGCCATCCGATCAACAGAAAGCGGCGAGCAAAGCACAGTCGCGGGCTGACCGCAATCAAGCGAACAAACAGTCTGCAAGCGAGCTGCAATCAGATGCCGACCGCGCAGCGGTGCCCAAGCATGGATTATGACTACAGGAAGGTTGGTTAACAACATATGAGCGATTCAAACCACCATGAGATGAACCCTCTATCTGGGGAACCGGTTGAAGTCAAAGGCACTTATCGCAATGAATGGGGACGCGAGGAGCAGTTGGAGCGAGGCGATGTTTTCCCTGCGGACCCGATGCTCGGTTCCACGGAATGGCAGCTTGTCGAGCTGTTCTTCAACAATCACCATGAAGGACATACCGATCCTCGTTTGGTGCCGCATGACGATGATAATAATCCAGAAGCGCATATGCAGCATCCGCGCCGCCATGAAGGAAGCAACAAAACCGACGATGATCAATAGGCAGCAGCCTGCGCGGTTTTGACAAGCTAATCATGCAGCTTCAAACCAAACAGCAGGCCGGAGCGCGCTAATGGCGCATCTCCGGCCTGCTGTATTATTTTATGTTCATCCTTAACGTATCTAAGCTGATTCCTGCGCCTCGTCGATATCTCTTCTCGCGTTTTCTTCGCGCTGCTGCACCTGATCAAGCAGCTTCTCCAAACGTCTAAGGTGATAGGCGTATTCGAATAACCCAGATGCTACAAATATAAGACGCTTATGCTCATCCGGATCCTCCATTACATAGGCGGTTAAATCCTTGACGAACCTAGCTTCACGCTCTTCCTCCGGCTCGATCAAGGCGTTAGGCTTCATCTTATCCTCGGCCTTCAGCAAAATTTGCTCATGATATTTCGATAAGTCTTCGATTTGCCGATCGAAGCGCAGCGCCCACTCCCCCGCACTAGGAGAGGCGAAGTAATGCTCCTCCACGACGTCAAGCAGGTCTGCCCCTTTTTGCAGCGTCTTAATCATTTGCTTGGACACAAGCAGCTGCCTGGCATGACTCGTCTTCGTTCTGGCGAGAACCTTGCGCTCTTCTTCGAATACGGTATGGCGCTCCTCCAGCTTGCGAAGCGTGCCATGCAGCTTGTCCTTCTCCACGCGGAATACCTGCTCCTTCATTTCATTGGACACCGCTGTTCTTAGCAGCAGGGAGAGCTGTGTATAGGCCTGATGGACCTGCTCCGTGAATTGTTTTCTCGGCCTAGGCGGGAACACGAGTACGTTCACCAAAAAGGAAGAGCCGATTCCGGTCAGTACCATTAACAATCTTGAAATCGCAACATCCCAGCCCTGTCCGTTTGCCTCCATAATCGCAACTACGGTTACCAGCGTCAGGCTAATCGTACTCTCCATTTTGAGCCTGATACTAATTAGAATGACCAATATGCACACGAGTCCTGCCGCAATCGGCGTATGGCCGAATAAACGAACCGCAGCAATAGCAATGACCGCACCAAGCAGGTTCGTCTGTACCTGATCCGCTACTCGCTGCCATGAGCGATAGATAGATGGCTGAATGGTAAATATAGCCGCTACCGCAGCAATCAGCGGGGAAGCAAAGCCAAACAGGCTGCTCAAATAAATGGCAAGCGCGACAGCCATCCCCGTTTTTAATACTCTGGCACCGATCGTCATAACGGTTTCGCCTCCGTTACCGTCAGCTCCGCGGAGGCCACCTCTCTCCCGTTCACCCATAGCGTCACGACATGAAGCCCGCTATAGTGCTTTCGCGTTGTCAAATCCGCAAAGCGGTGTGCACGTACGCTGGAAGCAGCAGCGCCTCCTGCATACTCGCGGTCAGAGAGGAGAAAACGTTTAATCGATGTTTTGCCTCCGGACTTTACGAATGCAATGCCATATTCAATGCGAAGCTTGGCGGATTCTCCCTCGCGCAATCGTACGTGGTATCGCAAGGAAATCTCACTTCCGATGGCTATTATGCTTGGAGTGACCTCCAGTTCAGCATAAGCAACAAGCGGCTGATCCGTCTCTTCTGATGCCTCATGCTTCGCGTAGCCAAACAAAGCCATAATCTCAGGAACCGACTTCTTGATTAACGTACGGCAGCCATGCCGCACGATCCAGTCCGTGTGCGGATCCTCGCCGATCCATGCCTCCGCCAGCGAAATGACAAGCTCAGGATGATCCTTCGCAATATCATTCAAATTGTTAGCCACACTCTTGCGAACGTAGAGGGATGGATCCCGTTTCAGCTTCTCCAGTATCGGTACAATAGGCGATGGATCCCGCTTGAATAACGGAAGAGCTTGCGCCCATGGAAGACGCGGCCTGATTCCTTCGCTCGCAAGCCGTCGTACGTGCTCGTTCGGATGCTCCGCCCAAGCAAGCATCTGCGAAGCCATGCGTTCCGGATCATTCAGGATAAATGCCCGAATGGCGAATTCAGCTGTAGAGCGTTCTGTGAAACGTGTCAGCGCCGCTAACGAAAGGTCCCAGTTATGCGGCTCCATGCCATATATCTCTACAAAATCCGAGAAGAATATATAGGGCAGCCCTGTGCATTTCTCATCTATTAGATAAAGGACAGCTAGCGCATCGCCATATGACTGCGGCAGCGCGGCGCCCAGTGCTTCTGTAATTTTTCGAGCGCGAGCCTTCAGCTCCAGCTGCTCCCAATTGCCGTCCCTCACATGCTCCACAAATTCCGATTCGTTAAACGGATTCCATGCGGTCTTCACCAATGCTGCAAATCTTTCTAGAAAAAAGCCATCATACATGGCCTTAAGCGGTTCTGCCAAAGTAAATCCCCTCCTCCAGCTATTATACCGAAAAATGAAAGCCAATCATGCTTTCTCTATCTTAATCGCAAAAAAAAGCTCCGAAACACCCCGCAGGCGTGCTTCCGAGCTTTTTCCAACGATCCAGCGGTTTATGCGTAGCGTGCAATAATGCCGGACAGCTGGTTTGCGATTGCATGTGGTCCTGCAGCCAACTGCTCATTCGTAAAACGGGTACGCACAAAGGATTCATCCATGTTCATGGCCTCCGCGAAAAAGCTTGACAAGCCGCGTGCGCGCCGATCGATTTGGAGCACGAGCTCCAGCTCGCGATCCGACGGATAGAACATCACTTCCAGCTCATCGAGCTGTCCGCGGAATTGCGTCGTCGGTACAAATTCAAGCTCTTGGATAAAGGGCATTTTGCCGCCAAGCTTAGATGAATATTCACACTCCGCCTTCCGCAAGCGGAACCCGAGGACGTTCAAAGCTTCGAGTACCGTATTCATGGCAGCGGTTGGAACAACCTCTATACGGTCGTTATCGCCGGGATCAACGCCGCCTCGCACATCCAGCTCGGTCTTCACCCATACTGGCGCGCGTCCGATCGTAAGCGGTGTTTGGTGTGGCAGCTGGAAGCTGAATGGCACCTCGCGCTGCTCGTTTGCGTTCAACGTGAAAGGAGCGCTCACATGATAGCGTCCAACCTCGCCGTGCTGCGTAATCTTGCTGTCGTTGCTCTCTCGTATATATTCTGTCATGACCGATAGCTGGATCGTTTCGATTCGCTGCTCCACGTTGCCGCCCTGAATTTTCACGATGCCCCGAACCTCTTCGCCAGGCGCATATCGAGGTTTCTCCAGCAGCGTATCAATCTTCGCGGACCCTATGCCGATACTTGCCAAAAAACGATTAAACATCTTTACGACCTCCACCCTCATAATGGTGATGCTGAACTTCTAAAGCATATTACGAGACCTTTCATTTTAGGTTTCACATTGCAGAATCCGATTGCTCAGCCTTTGCAACGGTCATTTCCCTATAAGGCAATTGGATTACAAAAGTCGTTCCCACGCCTAGTTTGCTCTCTGCTGAAATTCGTCCTTGATGGTTGTCGATAATCTTGTAAGTAACCATTAGGCCAAGCCCAGTGCCTTTATCCTTTGTCGTATAGAACGGCTGGCCGATCTTGGCCAGCTGCTCGTCCGGTATGCCTGAGCCCTCATCCTTAATGCGGATCAACACGGCGGATTCCTCTTCAAGAGACATCGTAATCGTGACCACACCGCCATTATGCATCGCTTCAATGGCATTCTTAAGAACATTAATGAACACCTGCTTAAGCTGATTTTCTACGCCAAGCACCCATAATGGGCGATAGTCGGAATGGAACTCAATCATCACATTATGCAGAATCGCTTGCGTTTCGAGCAAATTCACAGTATCCGCCATAATTTGGCGGGAATCTTTATGTACAAACTCATATACTTGCGGCTTAGAGAGCATGAGCAGCTCACTCACGATGGATTCGATGCGAATCAGCTCTGATTTCATAATGTCGTAGAAATTGCTGGTATTGCCGCGGCCCGAAGCGATAAGCTGCAAGAAGCCCTTCAAGGAAGTAAGCGGATTGCGGATTTCATGCGCAATCCCTGCAGCCAGCTGGCCTGCGACGTACAGCTTCTCCGAATTGATCAAGAGCTCCTCGTTCTTCTTTCGCTCTGAGATATCTCGTATAATGACCTGTTTTATTTGCTTTCCGGAGAAGGTTGAGCTGGCGCTTACCATCTCCGTGTGCAGCAATGTGCCCTGCATCGACAACCATTGCAGCTCAAGCGGCTTGGCTGGAACAGCCTCGTGTTCCTGTCCTGTAGCAAGCCATGCACGCATCTCATTATGGTATTGCGAGTCCAATAGGCCGTATACGCTTTGGCCGAGCAATTCCGTCTCGGACTGCGCCTCGAACATGCGCAAGCCTGCGCGGTTCATAAATTCCCATTTGTCATCACTAATCACTGCAATCGTGTCCATCGAATTCTCTACAAGCAGCTTGTATCGCTCATCGATCTGGCTGTATTTATTGGAAGCAAGCCATGTCGTCAAGCTAAAGCTTAGAATAATTAAAGTGGACAGCCCTAACAGAAAGGCAAGCAGCAGCAAATATTCGTTCAGCAGATCGGTCGATAAGATATTATCATATTCGATTTTGAGCGCATGCATGCCAATTTGGTGGATGGCCATATTAGATAACCCTAATGACAAACAGCTTTTTAACTTATAATACGGAGACTTGGAATCCAGCCAATAAAAAGCCAAATAGGCGCCAGCAATGCCGACACCAAAGGAGAGCCAGAAGAGCGGCCAATTCATTTGGAGAATGACTACGGACTCTGATAACATCGATATATACTGAAGCATAGTCGATCCTAGCGCCATTAATAGAGCACTAAAAAGGTAACGTCCTCGTACAAGCTCCTGTTTTTTCAAAATAACCAGCGAAGAATAGACGATAATCGCACAGACGACCAATACGAGCAGCATGCTCCAATCCATGACCATTCGGTAATCAGAAGCAAGCAAGGATACGACATGCATCGTCCATAAGCCAAGCCCATAAACGGAGGCTCCGCCAATAATCCAATTGAATCCATACATGCGTCGCTTAGGCTGCAGCTGCTCTATCATATTCAGCATCGTATAAGAAGCAAAACACATGATGATGACCGATAAAACGAGATAATAGGGGTTTCCAGAAATGATAGAGTCAGCCATAGGGCTCCTTAGATATCCATATATTTACCTACAAATAGTAAATTTCGACAATTATCCAAAAAATCCTCTGTTTTATACATAAAAATTTGTGGGATTTTGGCGTAAAAGCGGTCACTATTTCTCTTCTTCCAAACTTCCGTTATTATGATAGGATGGCTATATTCGAAACAGGCTATACTAGCAGAATAGAAGATCGCCAGCTTGTGTTCGGCATACCTGTTAAGCTGCGCCTGAAGTGCCACCATAGTGTCATCATATTTGCTAGGAGGAACAGAAATGAAGATCGTCAAGGAATTTAAAGAGTTTGCGATGAAGGGCAATGTTATTGACCTCGCAGTCGGGGTCATTATCGGAGGGGCTTTCGGGAAAATCGTAACCTCGCTCGTAAATGATATCATTATGCCGCCGATTGGCAAGATTTTGGGGGAAGTGAATTTTAAAGATTTGAAGCTTTATCTCGGGAAAACAGATACACTGACGGCCGAACAAATAAAAACAGCTCCTGCCATCGCCTACGGACAATTCATCAACGTGATGCTCGACTTTATTATCGTGGCATTCTGTATTTTCATGCTCGTTAAAGTGATAAACGTGCTGCGCCGCAATGAGAAGAAGGAAACGGCTCCTGTGGAAGTAACCGAGAAGGATTGCCCGTACTGCTTGTCCAAAATCCCTGTAAAAGCTACTCGCTGCAAGCACTGCACCTCTCAGCTTGAGGCTGCCGCGCATGGCTGATGAGCTGTTCGATATTTATGACGAGCAGCTTCGTCCGCTTGGCACGGCGACGCGTGCGGAAACGCATGCTCGCGGCTATTGGCATCGCACGTTCCACTGCTGGCTGACCCGCCGCGAAGGCGACCGCAGATTCGTGCGGTTCCAGCTGCGGCAGGACAGTAAGGATACGAATCCAGGCTGCTATGATATTACCGCTGCCGGCCACCTTGCAGCAGGCGAAACCATCCGCGAGGCAATGCGTGAGCTTGAGGAAGAGCTTGGCGTAAAAGCCTCGTTCGAGCAGCTCATCCCTCTAGGGCAAATTCGCGAGGACGCAAGCGGCGAAGTGAACGGCATGCCATTCATAGACAGGGAGGTCAGCGATGTTTTTGGCCTCGTTTGCGAGGTGCCTTTGCTTGAGTTAAAGCTCCAGCCAGAAGAAGTGGCCGGCGTTTACGAGGCTGACCTTGATGCGTTGATTGCACTGTTTCAAGGCTCTTTATCCGAGGTGTCTGCTTCCGGCGTCGAGCTTCGCGAGCCGGACGCTCCGCTGAAGGCCGTACAGCGCTCCGTTCAGGCCAGCCAGTTCGTTCCCCGTGACTTTGCTTATTACGTGAATGTGCTCCAGGCACTGCACGGCTGTACTTAGCCTGTGTCTCGCTCGTATGGGGCTGATCGCGCACTCCCCATGCCCGCTCCCAGTTGGTATACCATTGATCAATCAGCCCATGAATATTATAAAACTCTGTGTGACGCGGGGCGAGGTCGAAATCATTCAGCTCAGGCTGATTGTAAAGACGCGCCCCCATTTCATGGAAGCATCCATGAAGGTTGGTCTCAATAAAGCTGCCAAGCTGATCCAGCGACCCGAAGGATCGCGGGTTCGATTGTACTCTCTGCTCGGCCCCGGCATCGTAGCACGCGGAACGACGTATGCCCTCCGGCACCTGGCTCCATGGTGCAATCCATCGTCTGTCGTAGCCCATCGCATCATACCAGCTGTACACCCGATTAATATAATCGCGATGAAACCGCAGGAATCGCTCGCCATAACCCGGCGGCGGTACCGTCCCTGGCACCAAATGATAGGTGTGATGCCAGATCTTGTGCTCGTCTAACAGCGCTTGCGGAAAATTAGGAATTAACGGCATTTTGCTTTCCTCCTTGCTCGTTCGAACCTCTTAACACTCACTCCTCTACCGTATGCTTCTGTCTCTGCAACTGTGATTCAAATGCCTGCAAACGGCAAAAAGACTGCCTCCTAACAGAAGGCAGCCCTTTCAAAACCATTAAATTAGAACCATACATTGCGACGGCACTCATCTTGAACTCGTTTGACGCAAATGTCGAACGATACAGTCACATCATGGTTTCTTCCGAATGAGCAGCAAATTCTTACACAATCTTTTTCATGCGTACAGAAGAAGCAAACGACGCGGCAATGGCAGTCGAGCAAGCATTGAATGGCTCTAGCGTCGCGGCAGCGGATCGCTCTCACAAATTTTTCTGCTGTTTCCTCGTCTTTTAATTGCTTGAACAGATCGCTTAGTTCTGCTCCTGCAACCTGCATAGCTTCAACTGCTGGTTCAGTACGTCGGCTGCAGCCGCAGCTTTTATGCTCATCTTTGCATTTGCAGCTGGTTGATATACGGGCACGGCTTTTGGATTTGCGATTGGATTTGACGCTGGTTACTTTTACTTTTAATTTGGCGGACATTTCTATCCCCCCTCCCTCTCGAACTTACTCTATTCTATGCAAATTTGAGAGATTGGTATGGACGAGTGCTACCTGACAAGCGCTTGATTCCTTTCTCGCAATTGTTGTATGACCCGTAATTCTTCCGCATACCTATATGAGATACCATTCGAATGGAGGTCATTGGCTTGGCGGAAAATATGATGAATATGGGCAACATCGGAAATATGGGCCATGTAGGGAGCATGCCTAATGTCGGCGGAGCTGGCAGCATGCCGAATATGAACAGCATGCAGAATGTCGGCGGAGCGGGCAGCATGCCGAATATGAACAGCATGCCTAATGTCGGCGGCGCAGGCAGTATGCCGAATATGAACAGCATGCCTAATGTCGGCGGAGCTGGCAGCATGCCGAATATGAACAAAATGCAGAATGTCGGCGGCGCGGGCAGCATGCCAAGTATGAACAAAATGCAAAATGTTGGCGGCGCGGGCACTATGCCGAGCATGGGGTATATGGGGAACATGCCCCACACGGGACATATGGGCAGCATGGAGAACAACGCTCCCATTCTTTATCAAGCAGAGCCTCAGCATACGGAGATGGTCATGCAGGTAAGGGATCGCGTAATGGGCATGTGCGGCGGCCATATGCATAAGCATGTTCGCGTACAGACAGTAGATGGGCATATTTACGAAGGCATGCTGATGCATATGGACCACTGCATCTTGTATTTGCAATGTACCATGCACAATCCGCGCGCCTTCATGAATCCATACAATGCGGTGCTGCCGCTCGTATTGTATGAGCTGCTCGTTATTACGCTGCTGAACACCTAGGCGGAGCAGCGTTCGACAATAGATTGTCCCTTGCGACAAATTCGGTATATGGTTGCACAATCGGTCATACATTGGTTTAGATCGAATCGTCACTGAAATGAGGTGAACAACCCGTGATTGAACGAATAAACAAGCTTCAGGTAGAGCTCCCTCCGTCTCCTTACGCGGATGCAAACGCTGCTGCTGCGGTACAAGAGCTGCTCGGAGGAAAGTTTGGCGAAATGTCCACGTTGAACAATTACATGTACCAGTCGTTTAATTTTCGCGAGAAAAAAAAGCTTAAGCCATTCTACGATCTTGTATCAAGCATAACTGCCGAGGAGTTCGGGCATGTGGAGCTGGTATCGACCGCTATTAATATGGTGCTTACAGGCACGACCAGCCCAGGCGATCCCAACTCAGCACCGCTTAAAGAAGGCGTCAACAAGCGCAACAGCTATTTCTTCATTCAAACGGCGCAAACCTCCTTGCCAGGCGATTCAATGGGCCGTGCTTGGACCGGTGACAATGTGTTCAGCAGCGGCAACCTTGTACTGGACCTGCTGCATAATTTCTTCTTGGAATGCGGAGCGAGGACGCATAAAATGCGCGTGTATGAAATGACAGATCATCCGACTGCTCGGGCAATGATCGGTTATTTACTTGTCCGCGGCGGCGTTCATGTACTGGCTTATGCCAAAGCACTCGAAATTGCGACTGGCGTTGATGTGAAGAATCTTATTCCCATCCCCGACCTTAGCAATAACCGGTTCGAGGCTGCCCGCAAATATGAAGCAATGGGGCTCGGCAACAAGCTGTATACGTTTAGCCAAAACGACTATAAAGACATTGTTCTTATTTGGAATGGCCAGAATCCACTTACAGGCGCGCAGCTAGAGGTTATTCAGGGTGCACCGCAAGGGGCGCCGATGCCTGATTTGAGCGAGGTGCCGGAGGAGTTTGCTCCCGGTATCTCGCAGGAAGACTTTATTCAGATTGCTCGCCGCTTGCAAAAGAACGCCGGTCTTTAGCAACCGTGCCTGCAGCTGGAACTTTCCATTTTAGACCAAGCAGCCCGTCCACGAAGACCTCCTTATCCGCGCTATCGCGGCTCGGAGGTCTTCCTGCTCCCATTCTCTCATATTTCGTATGCTATACTAGAAAAAATAAGAGAGAATGAAGGTGTCCTAATTGCAATTTCTGGCCATGCTGACGATGCTTATTGATCATATCGGCCTATTATGGTTTCCTGAAAGCTCTGCATGGCGAATGGTCGGCAGACTTGCGCTGCCATTTTATGCTTTCACTATGGTGCTTGGCTATTTCCGAACCCGAGATGTCAATCGTTATTTACGAAGAGTCGCATGGATTGCCGTTTTGTCGCAGCTGCCTTACCAGTTCGCCTTTGAGCGGCTGGAGGTCAATACGGTTGGCTCCCTTTTCGCATGTCTCCTTCTCCTGCGGCTTCTGGATCAGTGGAAAGGCAAACAAGTGCTGCAGGTTATCGCTGCGGCTGGCTTTGCAGTCATACTGGAGTTTTTCCCGTTCAGCTATGGCGCATATATCGTATTGCTCGTGCTTATTTACCGTTACGCTCAAATCCAATGGTTTACCTTGTTTCACTTCTCATTGAACGTGGTAAGCTTTTTTATAAAAGGATGGTTCCTTCAAGCCTTCAGCTTGTTTGCTACCTTTCTCATCGTGTATTGGCCTGGGTTCATACGCAGCGCGGACAAAATAAAGGTTCCGCGTCTCGTTTGGCGCAGCTTCTACCCGCTACACCTTGCCGTGCTTGCCATCATCTATCATCTAACGAGCAACCAGGTCTTTATCGATATGCTGCGCGTGCTATGAGGCATCTGATCCATTCTCCAGCTCAAGTACGTCCAGCAGCTCTCTAAGCTCCTGATCGCATTGCTCGGCCGTAACGAAGCTTGTTCCGCTGCATGGAAGAAGCCGGCATACAAATTGCTGTACCGCAAGCGGAAGCTCCAGCTCCTCTTGCCAGCTTCGCTCCGCCTGTCCTTCATCATATTCATAGCCGGCATACATCATGAATAGAAAAAAATGCCCAAGACCATAAAGATCGCTGGCTGTCTCAGGCTGGCGCATCTGCTGCTTCGCGTAGAGCCAGCTTCCCGATTCTGAAGCGGTTTCCTTCATCTGGTTTTGAAGCTGCGGCTCCTTTAAGCTCAAGCGCAGCGATTCCGGGAGCTGTTCACCAATGCGGCACGAGAGGCCGTAATCAATCAAATACAGGCGCTGGCCATTGTCAACGGCATTCGGTATGCGAACGTCGCAGTGCACATAGCCCAATTGATGCAAATACTGCAGCGGGCGGAGAAGCTCCTGCAGAATACGCAGCGCCTCCTGAACCGAGTAGGTCCGGCCTTGCTCCATCAGCTGCTCCACATTCGCGCCTTCAATAAGTTCCATGATGAGTGCTTCATCCCTGCCATGCTTCTCATAGCGAATCCATTGCGGAATTTGCGGATGCTTCAATAACTTCAGAATCTGGCTTTCCCTCTCCAGCAGTTCCTTGCTCAACAGGTTTTTACTTGGGAGATTACGTTTCAACAGAACGCGCTCACCGAGCAAAATATCCGTGCAAGCATAAGTTTGGCCATAGCTTCCCATTCCGATAAAACGCTCGATCCGGTACCTTTTCAGCCACAATACGCCTGTGCGAAGCGGATAGTCCCGCCAATTTTTAATGATTTCCTTGTATTGGTCCGCAATAAACGAAAGCATGATCCTTCTCCCCTAACGCTTGATGGTCATTCAAGGCAGCTACTGCCTACGCATGTTCAGTGAATAAGAAACCTTGATAAAATAAATCCGTACGGTTATGAATAAGAAATCGTACGCTTTGGCCGCATATTTGTTTCAAGATCGGACGAACGCGTTTGTCTACATCATTCGACAATTTCATTTAGGAGGTCTGTTTTATGTTAAGGCATTTGCTTAAACGTTTGTTGTATTCACTCATGGGTCGCAAGCAGCACCGTCGTCGTCATTACAGCAGCAGTGACCATAATAACGGGCATTATCGCCCGCACAACCGTCCACATAGCGGTCATGGCTATTACAAAAAGAAGCGCAGCAGCTATTCCAGCTAAAAAACGCGACATTTGTCGAAAGTATTAGAAAAGTGTAAGTAAAATAAACAAAATCCTGACCACCGTTTCATAAGAGGCTAAAAGGTTTACGTTAGAATGGGGGAAATCGATCGGAGGTGTAATAGGAAATGATGAAAATCGTTACCTTCAAAAGTCGTTCCGTCCCTGTATATTATCCTAACGAACAATCAGCATCCTTAGAACTGCTTAATCATAAATTGCACGAATTGGAATTGGATTTTGATTTCCGCAAAAAATGGAGAAGAATTAAGTCCGTAGAAATGGTGCGCGATGTGGCTATTTTCCAATATAACGACGGCACAAAGCTTTATCTGGAAGTATGTTAAATCCCCCGAGAAAAAAGACCTGACGGCACACAACATGTGCTCCTTCAGGTCTTTTATGTTTTCCGGCATCTCATCCACTAGAAAAGACGGCTTCGCCGTCCTCTGCAAGAGGAGAGTACCAGTTTCCGTAGAAATAGAAGAATGCTTTATCGCGTGAAACATATAAGTCTTATATTTTAAAAATGCCCTGCAGCAATAAGCTGCAAGGCAATTGTCCTTCATCTCTCTTACACTTTAAACTTCGAAATCTCATTCTGCAGACGCTCAGCCATGTTGGCCAGCATCGCGGAGGAGGCTGCAATTTCCTCCATGGAAGCTGTCTGCTGCTGCGCCGCAGCGGCTACCGTCTGCGTACCTGAAGCACCTTCTATCGCAACATCCACAACCTCTTTGATCGTAAGCATGACCCGTTCCGTGCCTGCTGCAATGCCGCTTGCCGCCTGGGAGACTTCATCGATCTGCTGAGCCACTTGGATGACCTCGTCGCGGATCGTTCCGAACATGCTGCCAGCGCCCTCTACGGCTAGAATGCCGCTCGATACGACGCTTCCCGCATCACTCATGGCTACGACTACACGTTCCGTCTCCGCGCCAACAGCTTTTACAATACTCGTAATATGCTCGCTGGATTCCTTCGTCTGCTCTGCAAGCTTGCGCACCTCTCCTGCTACGACCGCAAAGCCTTTGCCATGCTCTCCCGCTCTAGCTGCTTCAATTGAAGCATTCAATGCGAGTAGATTCGTCTGCGAGGAAATGTCGGAGATGACCTGAACCATCTTCACGATTTCTGTAGAGCGTACGCCTAGACCGCGCACTGCCTCCGCCAATCCATCAAACGATTGCTGAATCGATTCCATCTGTACAACTGCCTGCTGAAGCGCGTCGCTGCCTTCCGTTGCTTGAAGAGAGGTTCTTCTTGCCGCATGAGAGGCTTGCTCCGTGCTCACCGCGATTTGCTGTACGCTGGCTGACATGTCATGAATAACCTGATAGCTCTGTTCCGCGCTCGTTGACTGCTTCTCAGCCCCATCAGCGACCTTCTGAATCGTATATGCGATATGCTCACTCGCTTGGCTGGTCTGCTCTCCGCTTGCCATCAGCTCCTCAGACGATGAAGCTACCTGATCCACGCTGTGCCCAACCTCATGGACAAGCGTTCTGAGCTGAACGACCATTTCATTAAAGCTGTTAGCCAATATGCCTGTCTCATCGCGATAATGGCATACGATTGGGTCGATGCGAAGATTGCCCTGCGCAACCTCTTTGGCAAGCTCGGACACCTGCTTAATCGGTTTCGTCATGCGTACCGTGAATAGAATCGTCGCTGCAATTCCGATTACGATCATAATGAGCAGCGTAATGGTCGTAACCTTAATGATTTGCTGAGCGCCTTGGTTGAAATCGTTCATATATGTACCCGCCGCTACATTCCAGCCCCAATTCGGATCCTTCTCGATATACACAATTTTGGATGCGATTTCGTCTTCCGTACCAGGAAGTGTCCAATCGTAATAAACGAAACCGCCGCCTGCCTCCGCTTTTGCAAGAAAGGCATCCGTAACCGGGATTCCCTTCTCATTATCAAGGACAAGCTCCCCCTCGCTGTTTGCCATACCGGCCAAACTGCCGCCTTCGGAAGAAGGATGGGCAATGACGACCATCTCGCTGTCGAACGCAAACGGATATCCGTTTGCGCCTAGATCAATGCTTTTATTAATGGGACGCTTGCCTGCCTCATCCTTCGCGCCAAGCATTGAGATTTTCACGAATTCCTCTGCCGCCTTACGGTCAACCGCTCCAGTCTTCACTTGTGTATCCAGCAGCGCAATTAAGCTGATCGTGCTCCTTACACTATTCTTAAGCTGCTTCTGCCCGCCGGTATTCAGCGCGTCAACTGCAGATTGATAGCTAAACACGCTAACGAGAATACTTGGAATAAGCAAGAGCGATAAACATAAAAGCATGAGCTTTATCTGAATAGTAGGCTTAATCGATCTTAGATTTTTCAGCTTGTTTAATAGAAGCATGGTTTCATTCCCCTTTGGCTGTTACGAAGTTGTGTATTCTGAGCGGCGAATCATCGTTAAATCGAGCACATCCGGCTCTTTGGGCTTACCAAGCAGAAAACCTTGCACATAGTCGCATCCCCACTCGCTTAGAAGCTCATATTGCTCCTTATACTCCACGCCCTCGGCGATTACCTCTAGCCCCAGTTTGTGAGCAAGCGTAATAATACCTTCAACGATAATTCCCTCTGCACTCGGAAGATCCATTTTCTTAATGAATGACTTGTCAATCTTCAAGCATTGAACCGGCAAATGCTTCAGATTTACAAAGGAAGAGAAGCCCGTGCCGAAATCATCCAAAACGACGCGAACACCAGCCGCCCGCAGCCAGCTAAGCGATGCTGCAGCCGTATTCGAATTGTAGATCATCTTGTCTTCCTTGATTTCAAGCTCGAAAGAAGAAGGTGCGATCCCATGCTCCTTCAGCGCATGCAGCACCGTTTGCGAGAATGTGCTGCTCTGCAGCTGCTGTGCGGATACGTTAATAGACATAATCAAATTGCATAAGCCGTACTTGCTCATACTTGCCAGCATTCTACAAGATTCGCGAATCACCCACTCGCCAATCGGCACAACTAACCCGTTATGCTCCGCAATAGGGATAAATTCCGTAGGAGATATCTCTCCAAGCTCTGGATGCTCCCAGCGAATCAACGCTTCAAAACCTCTCAGTTTTCCGTCCGTCATCTGATATACGGGCTGATAGCTTAGCCGAAATTGTCGCAGACTCAAGGCAGGCCGCAGGCCTGCCTCAATAACGATACGACGATTCAACTGAATCGTATCCTCTGTATTATAGAACCTCGCTTGGTTGCCGCCTCGCTCTTTGGATTGATAGAGAGCTGATTCCGCCCGGCAAATCAGCTGTTCACTAGTCCGTCCATCCTGTGGAAACAACGTCGCCCCGATGCTGGAGGTCAAGTACAGCTCCGTTCCCTCAATATCAATCGGCCGTTCAACCGCATTCTTGAGCGCCTCCACAGCCTGAATGCTGTGACAGTCATCATTCTCAAGCGGCATAGCGACCAGAAACCGATTTCCCCCTACTCGGCTCACACTCGTTGCAACCCTTCTTGCCGCTGACAAACGCTCGCTTATCTTGCAAAGTAATAGATTCCCGAATTCCGTCCCTTTGGTTTCATTCACCCGATAGAAGCGATCTACATCGACCATCGCTACCACCATTCGCTTACCTGCCGCACGTACGACATTTACCGCCACTTCGAGCTGTGCAAAAGCTTCCTTGCGGCAAGGCAAACCGGTTAACGCATCCATTTTTTTCGACCACCGTCCCAATCCTTTAATTAAGACTATTGTCCCATACAACCATTAGAAAAATTAATGAGAGAGATTTAGAAGATTGTTAGATATTTTAATATTATTTCCAATACCCCTTACATTTAGGGAAGGAGAACGTACAATAGACCGCCTCCGCCGACTCATTTGTCTCTGTAAACGCAAAAAAAGAACGAATTCGCCGCCGCGAAGTCGTTCTTTAAGGTGAAACGTTAGCCTTTGCTCATACTTGTATGCTGAGCCGTATACTTGTAGCCAAATCCCCAAACCGTTCGAATAAGACGCGGCTCCTTCGGATTCTGCTCGATCTTCTTCCGAAGATTAACGATATGTACGTCGATGGCACGGTCTGTCACAAAGGAATCAAAGCCGCGAATCGTATTTATAAGTTCTTCCCTGCTGAATACTTTGCCTGGATAGGCGAGAAACAGCTTCATTAGCTCATATTCCGAAAAAGTAGTTTCAACCAGCTGTCCTCGTACAAGCAGCAGCCTTCTTTCGAAATCAAGCTGGATCGGATCACCGTCATCGATTACTTCCACCGCGGCGGCAACCTGCTGCTGTGTCGTTTCTGTCTGCATGGAGCTGGAACGGCGAATAAGGGCTTCTACCCTTGCCGTCATCTCATGCATGCTGAATGGCTTACACATGTAATCATCGGCACCTGCCTTTAAGGCCTGAACCCGCTCCGACACTTCACTCTTCATCGACAAAATCATTATCGGTACGTTAGAACGTTTCCTAATGAGTGAGCAAACCTCCATACCGTCTAAATCGGGAAGGATTAAATCAAGCAATACCAAATCAGGATCAAACTCAGACGCGATTCTCAGTCCATCGTCTGCCCTGTAGGCTTGCATGACGGAATATCCTTCTTCTGATAAATACATAGACAGCATATCACTCATCATGACGTCATCTTCAATAACTAGAACTTTATACATTTGTCGTCACCCTTTTTGAGGATAGAAGATTTCTGTCGAATATTTATTGTATCTCTACTATACAATACCGACAATAAAGGGACAACAATTTGTTAGAAATTTGTTAGGATTTTGTGTCGAAAACCTTTTTTGCTTGTCGAAGGCCGGCTAAAAGCTGATTCAGCGCTACTTCCAGCTGATAAATAGCCGCTTGAAGACTCTCTGTCTCCAATTCCGGAAGCTTCACTATCCGCTCTACCTCGCATGCCGCATCTAACAATTCATAAGCTGATAGATAGCCGGCTGCCCCTTTAAGTGTATGGGCCATTCTTTTGACTATGGTCAGCTCCGATTGCTTGACCATCATCCGAAGCTGATCGGCAAAGAAATCGTAATCGAGAACGAATTGATCCATCATATGGAGAAGGATTGGCAGCTTGCCGTTCACTCTTGCAAGCGCGCTCTCGATATCCATGCCCGCTATTGCAGGAAGAGGGCTTTCACTGGCTTCTTCAGGCGCCCGGTAACGTTTGGATTCTCCTTGCGCTTCTTGCGCTGCAGCTGCAGCAGGAGTCCCAATCAGCTTGCAGCCCTCCTTAAGCCAATAGGAGATGACCGTATGCAAGCGCTCCGAGGAGATTGGCTTCGTCACAACATCGTTCATACCCAGCTTCATGTAACGCTCGTGATCATTGCGAAGGACATTTGCCGTTACCGCAATGATCGGAATATCATCATATTCCGCTTGGGCTCTAATTAAACGAACCGCCTCCGAACCATCCATGATCGGCATATGGATATCCATCAGAATGAGATCCCAATGCTCTTCAACGAGCTTTTGGAGCACCTCTTCGCCATTCTCCGCCAACCCTACCTCATAGCCCTGCTCCTTTAGGATTTCGATAGCGACAAGCTGGTTAATCTTATTATCCTCAGCAAGCAATATTCGGGTATTTACGGTATTCAGCTGTGCTGGAGCTGCCGGAGCCTCGCGTTCCTCACTGCCTGCGGCAGTGACCTTCTGCTCCAGCACGCTCTCGATTGCCCGCAGCATTGCTGATCTCATAATCGGCTTAATCAGCAGCGTGACAGGCCGTTGCTCCGCCGAGAGCTGCATCATCTCATCACGGCCGTAAGAGGTTGTCATTGCAATCGTCTTGACGCCCGCAAGCTCAGCATCCCGATGGAATTCCAGCCAGGTTTCTGCACCGTACATATCCGGCATCTCCATATCGAGCACGATCAGCTTCGGCAGCGCTCCCGCACCAATTCGGCGCAAGCGGTCCCTCGCTATTTTCCAAGAATGAAACAGAATCGGGGTCAAGCCATAGGTCTCGATCATATCGCCCCAATGCCCGCGCATCTCATCATCATCCTCAACAATCCATATCGGCTGCTCCAACATGTCCTCGCGAGCCCGCCAGCGCTGCCCCGCATAATTATGCGCAACGGTGAACGGCAGCGTGAAATAAAACTGGCTTCCCACGAATGCTTCACTGGTCACCTCCAGCTTGCCACCCATGAGCTCTACCAAGGATTTGGATATGACTAGCCCTAGTCCGGTGCCGCCGAACTTCCTTGTAGTGGAACCATCAGCCTGAGTGAACGGCTTGAAGAGCTTCTCGACCTGCTGCTGGCTCATCCCGATTCCCGTATCCGAGATCGTGAAGCGCAGGCTTATCACGCTATCCGTTTCATGAACCAGCTCCAGCTGCAGCCTCACCCTTCCCCGGTTCGTGAACTTAATCGCGTTCATGCAAACATTTAGGAGCACCTGTTCCAGGCGCATAGCATCGCCAATAATCGTCTGCGGCAATTCCTCCGGCGTCTCAATGATGAACTCAAATTGCTCCTTGCCGCCCATAAACACGCTAAGCTGATCCGTGATACGGTTCATCATCTCATCGGGCTGGAATGGCAGCCTCTCGATATCAACCTTGCCCGCCTCGATTTTGGAGAAATCCAAAATATCGTTAATAAGCCGCAGCAGTGTCTCGGAGGAGGTGTGCATCTTGTCCATATAGTCTTTCTGCGAAGCGGAAAGCCCCGTTTTCCGCATAAGCTGCGTCAGGCCGGTAATGCCATTAAGCGGCGTACGGATCTCGTGGCTCATCAGGGCGAGGAATCGGCTCTTCGCCTGATTCGCTTCCTCTGCTTCGAGCGTCGCGCGGATGAGCTCCTCCTGCACCATTTTCTGCTCCGAAATATCCCTTGCGATACAGGAGAAGAAGATCTCACCCGTATCTTCGTCATTATGCGCTACAACGACCATCGATACATGAATGGGCTCGCCATTGCTCTTCAGAAGCTGAGCACCGCTCTCCCAATAACCGTATTGGCGCGCTAAAGACGCGCCCTTCACGAGCTCCGCGTACATTTCCGGCTCAGAATGCTGCTTGACGGAGTGCACGTTGTTCCCCGTACTCACCAAGCCCAGCATCTCTCGGCCGGCGCGGTTCATATAAACGAGCTTGCCGTCTGAGCTTACCGAGGCAATCAAATCCTTTGCCGACTCTACGATATTAAGCAGCCGGTTGCGTGCCTTCTCTACATGCTTGCGATCCGAAATATCGAGCACCATGCCGACGACGCCTGAGAAGCGGCCATTGCGGTCACGGAGACCGTTCGAGCTATGTAATGTCGGAATGCGCGTCCCGTCTTTGTGAATAAAGGTCCATTCCCGCTCGTACGAGAAGCTCTCGCTGCGCAGCTCCTTGAATACCTCGAGTCCCGGCTGCACCTCACGCCCGAGACTGATCGTCAGCTTCTCAGCCTCCAAGCGAATTTCGTCCAGATCCATGAACATCAGCGGTGTTGCGACGCCTGCCAGCTCCTCTGTCTTATAGCCCAGCATCTCTTCCGCCGTTTTGTTAAGATAGGTTACCTTATAGTTGTCATCGAGCACGATAAATGCATACTGATTCTGATTAATGATCGCCTCAAGCCGGTCAAACATCTCCTGCAGATGCTCCATCATGCCATTGACGGAATGGCCGAGCTGGCCAATCTCGTCATGAGGTTCGACCTCCAGATGCTCTGCCTCGAATATGCCCGCGGCAGCCTGCTCTGTCACACCCAGAATCCGCTCCAGCCGTTTAACGATACGTTCGAAATAAAGAAAGAAAAAGACGGCAATAATGGCCTCAGCAATCGCAATCATACTGAAAATGCGCCAGAATATCGGCCTTATATTTTCCTGAAGCTTGGACTCCGGCTCCTGGAGCGCGAAACGCCAAGGCGTCTCGGTAACCTTCGTATAAAAGACGGCATACGGCACGCCTTCTATGTTTATATTGGAGACGCCCTGATAAGAGGAAAGCATATCATCTGCGATAGGAAGCAATGGCGACTCCTTGTCGAACAAGCTGGTAGGAGTGAGCAGTTCAGATTCAGAGCTATAGATAAGCCCTCCGGCGTCATTGAACAAACGGATGACAGAATTGTCGTCCGCGAACTCTATGAATGGACGCAGAGTCGAAAAGACGATAGAAGCATATACGATACCCTTAAGCTCATTCGTAGCTCCATAGACGGGTACTAGAATGAGAGACTGCTTCGTATTCGAGAATGACGGTGTGAACGGATCCGTAATGACCACTTTCCCAGCAGCTGCCTGTTGAAAAAAGCTCTCCCCGCTCATATCTCTGCGAGTTCCGTCCGTTCGCAAAGCCAAGCCATTCTCGTCTATATAGCCGATCGAATGATAAATAAATCCGCCCCGTACGAGCTCCCTCCCGAAATAATGAAGGCGTTCCTCATCCGTGCCGAACCTGACCACCTCAGTGCGGCTCATGACGACAACCTCTGCCTTGCGGATTGCCATCCATGCTGCCAAATCATTGGCGCGGTTATCCTGCCTGCTGCCGGTCTTCTCGATCTCCGATTGCAGCATCGCTTTCTTCACTACGGAATAGTTGCCGACGCCGGCAAGCAATAGCGGGAACAAAGAAATAAGCACGATTAAAATTAAGCCTTTGGTCCGCAACGACATCTTTTTCAAGCCGGTTTCCCCTTCCGCTTTTCGTATTCCCGCTGTTGTCGAACTTTGACACTATTATACCTCTTTTAACTGATCATGGGAGTAAAAAAAAGCTGGAGCAATCATGCCGCGTTATAGCGGAATGATTGCTCCAGCTGGTTGTTAATATGGCTTCAAAATACCGCTGCTGCTATTCAGCCGCAAGGATCGTTTCGATGCGGCCAAGCTCTCCGTCGCTGAAATCAAGACGGCTGAGTGCCGCCACATTGTCGTCGATTTGCTCGACCCGGCTTGCGCCGATCAACGCCGACGTTACTCGCCCGCCCCGCAGCACCCACGCTAAGGACATCTGGGCAAGCGATTGTCCCCGTTCCGCGGCTAGCTCGTTAAGCTGTTTGATTTTGTCCAGCTTCCCATCCGTAATATGATCCGCCTTAAGAAACACGCTCGGTCCGCCCGCACGTGAGTCGGCTGGAACCCCGTTCAAATATCGGTTGGTCAGCAAGCCTCCGGCAAGAGGGGAAAATACGATAGAGCCTACGCCTTCTTGATCCAAAACATCCTGCAGCCCATTCTCGATCCATCGATTGAACATGGAATAGGATGGCTGGTGAATAAGAAACGGCGTGCCCAGCTGCTTCAATATAGCGGCAGCTTGAGCCGTCTGCTCTGCGCTATAATTCGAAACGCCGACATAAAGCGCCTTTCCGCTGCGAACCAGGTGATCAAGCGCCCCCATCGTTTCCTCAAGCGGCGTATCCGGGTCTGGACGGTGATGGTAGAAAATATCTACGTAATCCAGGTTCATTCGCTTCAGGCTCTGGTCCAGGCTGGAGACCAAATACTTGCGGGAGCCCCACTCTCCATATGGGCCTTCCCACATATAATAGCCCGCTTTCGTTGAAATAATAAGCTCATCACGGTACGCAGCCAAGTCCTGCTTCAGAATTTGGCCGAACATCTCCTCCGCTGAGCCTGGCGGCGGTCCGTAGTTATTTGCAAGATCGAAATGAGTAATGCCGAGGTCGAACGCACGGCGCACCATGGCCCGTCCATTCTCGATGCGGTCTACGCCGCCGAAATTATGCCAAAGGCCTAAGGATATGGCTGGCAGCTTCAAGCCGCTTCGCCCAACGCGATTATACTTCATGCTCTCATACCGATTATTAGCCGCTAAATAAGTCATGTTCGATATCCCCCAAGCTATTATTAGTTGCGCGCTTTGCCTATATGAAGGCGGTCAGGCGCAATCACTTTCTATTGTACTGCTACCGCGTACGAATTGGAAATATTGCTACCTCACATGCCTCTTATCCAGCTTCAAATGCGGGCTGTTCCTTATCGTTTCCTCGAAGAAAGTCGATTGCTCCAGTACGAGCCGCTCCCATGCCTCTACGCAATACGGATCGAAATGCTTCCCGCTTTCCTTCAGAATAATCGCCATGGCCGCTTCATGCGTCATAGCCTTGCGATAAGAACGCGAGGATGTCAGCGCATCATAGACATCCGCAACGGCAGTGATTCGCGCGAGAAGCGGTATTTGCTCTCCCGCGAGCTGATCCGGATAGCCGCTGCCGTCCCATTTCTCGTGATGGGAACGAATGACCGACAGCTCTTCCGGCATAAATCCGAGCCTCTTGCACAAGTCGTAGCCAGAAACGGGGTGCACCTCGATAATATTGCGCTCCTCCGGCGTGAGCTTGCCCGGCTTGTTCAGAATCGTATCCGGAATGCGCAGCTTGCCGACATCATGAATGAGACCTCCCTGCGCAATTGCCCGAAGCTCCTCAGAGGATAGGGAAAGCTCCTCTCCCAGCTTTAGCGCATACAGCGCAACGCGGTAGTTATGGCCGGCCGTGTAGGAATCACGGGCCTCCGTTGTCATGACAAGTTCCCGAACGCTAGTAGACATATAAGTATTGATCCAGTCGCTCGGGTTCGAGCGAAACATGAGCTTAATGGATGAAGTAATGGATTTGGAGCTGACGTATTGACTGACGATGCCTGCAACCATAATGAGAACAGACGCTAACAGCAGGAAGTGATATAGCCACCAGCTCAAGTTCCACGATTTTCCAGTTACAATTATAATCTGAGCGACGATCATCCAGCCCGCGCTGTAGACGATCGAAAGCTGCAGCGGAAACCGTGAGGATATATAGATCGTCAAATAACGATAGATCGTCCATCCGTTCATTAGAATGATGAATAGGGTAGCCACCCACATCATCGGCATTTCCTTAAGATGGAATCTCATAATCAAATCAGGGAAAAACCACAGCAAGGTACAAACGACGCAAAGCAATACAATCCATATAGGGAGGAGCTGCCTCTGCCACTCTGAGAACCACTTTATAAGAGGCAAATCTACTGATAGTGAAGACAGCCATAGCCATACGACAGCAAGCAGGACGCTTAGCTGAGCAGCGCTTGCTGCAATTCCGGAGTGATGCATAATGAAGCCCGGCGTAGACAGGCCATGCAGAACAAACATACCGGTTAGGGATACATAAGATAACGAAAGAAAACTAATCTTAATATTGCGGAGCTGTATCGCAACGATGCCTACGGCTATGGCTAGTCCCAGAGAGATCAGCGCCACTAGGCTGACGATGTAGAAATGCTCATGAGGCGCGTTGATGCTTTTGTCGAGCGCCGTGCCTCTCACTGCCAAATAAGCCGCAAGCGGTAAAAGCATAGCTGCTGCAAATTGTGTGAATACCCCCGTATTTTTACGCAAATTGCTTCCTCCTACATGACTTTCTTTAATATGAATAGTAACCCTACCGCCAATGGGGGTGTATAAAGAGATGTTGGAGAACGATAGATAACTCGAAATTTGTAGGATAATGTTGGATTATTTCTCCTCTTATCATAACACCCTTGCAGCTTTGTATAAATAGAGAAGTTAATTAGCGGTTGTATAATTGTGATTCGGCATATTATATTTTATTTTAGATTAAGGTTTTTTTAGGCTTGTTTTGTTATAGTAAATGAAGATAGGCAAATCGAAGGGAGTTTATGGAATGGATAACAAAGAATCGCAGTCAAAAAAAGACGCAGAAAACGAATTGACTGCGAAAGAAGAGCGTTACACATTTGATGAAAACGAAGGACAGCAGGACAACCTCTCCGATCAGGATGCAGCGATCGAAGAAGAGCTGCAGCAAGAATCGAATGAAGAGCACGCAGAAGCTGCGAACGAAGAACTTCGCGCAACTTCACTAAGTGCAGAAGGCAATAATCAAGCACCACGAAGCGGAAACGGCAAAATATGGGCGATTGTATCGGCCGTGCTGGCGATCGCGCTCATCATCGTATTGATTAAGCCGCCATTCGGTGGATCTGGCGACGAAACGGTCGCAACGGTCAATGGCGTCAACATAACGCAGGACAGGCTGTATGATGAACTCGTCACAGCAGGCGGGAAAGCAACGCTGGAGAACGTCATTACACAGGAGCTCATCAATCAAGAAGCTAAAGCCAATAATATTGAAGTTAGCGACGCTGACATCGATTCCGAGATCGCCCTGATTAAAAAAAGCTTTGGCAGCGACGAGGAATTTGAAGCGACGCTTGCACAGTACCAAATGACGCTGGAAAGCTTGAAGAAGGATACGAAGATCAACCTGACGATCCGCAAAATTCTAGAGCCTAAAACAGAAGTTACTGACGAGGAAATCCAACAGTTCTACGATGCCAACAAAGGAACGCTTGGCACTCCCGAAGAGATTCAAGCTTCGCACATCTTGGTTGCAACCAAAGAAGAAGCCGACGCTATTCTAGCTGAGCTGAAGCAAGGCGGCGATTTCGCGGCGATTGCGAAGGAGAAATCCATCGACCCAGGCTCGAAGGACAAAGGCGGCGACCTTGGATTCTTCGGCAAAGGCGCAATGGTTGCCGAGTTCGAAACGGCTGCTTTCGCCTTGAAGGTTAATGAAATCAGTGCCGTCGTTCAAACGGAGAACGGGTTCCATATCATTAAGAAAACCGCTGAGAAAGCGGCTGTGATTCCAACATTTGAAGAGAAGAAAGAAGAAATCAAGAAACAGCTAGTAGCTACTGAAGCGAATGAGCTGTCCGAGGCTTGGATGACTGAGATTCGTGCAAAAGCGAAGATCACGAATACACTGTCGCCGGAAGCTTCCGCTGATCCTGCGGCTTCAACTGATCCTGCAGCTACCGAAGCACCAGCTGCACAATAATTTACTTGCAAGAAGACAGCGTTCCACAGGCGGTTATTCGCCTAGAAACGCTGTCTTCTTTTTGTACACCGATAAGAAAAAAAAGCCCCCCAGTCACCTGGAGGGAGAGGCTTAGGGGAGCTTGGCTTCAGATCGCGCAAGCAGGCGGGAACGGTTAATGAGACGGGCTGTATGATGTGGCATGTTAACAGGATGATTCCGGCATCGTGTTCGGTTTCGTTGTCTGGATCGCTGCTGCGGCTGCTGGTCGACTCGCTTGCGTTTCTCTTAAGCTAATATATACTATTCGAATCTCTGTAATTGGAGTAGATGATTGCTTTACTAGATTCGACCATTTTGAAACCTGCAAGCTGAGGCTCGGCAATGGACGGACTATTAGCCGGGAAGGCGATATGACGCGCTAGGCAGAAATCTGGAAGCCGAATATGATATGATGGGACAAGATGGCATTCACCTATTATTGGAGGGACTCAAGTGAGCAATTATGAAGTTCGCAGCTATACAGATACCTATACGTTGTATGAATTAACGGAGGAAAGCACGCAATCGCTCATCCTCGTGTGCCCAGAGCGAGGCGGCATCGTAATCGGGTGCCAGCTGAAGGGCTTGGAGCTATTCTACTTGAATAAGTCCACTTTCGAGCATCCTACAGCCAACATTCGCGGCGGCAATCCGATCCTGTTCCCGATATGCGGACAGCTTGAGCAGCAAGCTTATGAGTGGAATGGCCAAACCTACGCCATGGCCAATCACGGCGTAGCCCGTACAGCCGTATGGGAAGTAGTCGGCACAGGCATTGACGGCGAAGCTTCGATTACGATACGGCTGCGCAGCAATGAAGACACGCTTCGCTCGTATCCGTTTGAATTCGAGCTGCTATTTACATACGCGCTTCAGAACGGCGAGCTGCATACGCGGCAGACTTACAAGAATCTCAGCCAAGCAGACGCTATGCCTTTCTATGCGGGCTTCCATCCTTACTTCGCGATCGACTCCGACAAGAAAATCGCCTATGATATCGATGCGACGCGCTATCTTGATTACAATGATAACGAAGAGAAGCCTTTCAACGGCGTGATCGATTTGGAAAACCTTGTTGAGTCGGTAACCTTGCTTGATGTCAAGACAAGCAAAATTTCTTTCCCTGTTCTACAAGGCGCCAAGGTAAGCCTGACTTATGATGATTGCTTCAAGTACATGGTGCTTTGGTCCGTCAAGGACCGTCCGTTCGTATGCGTCGAGCCATGGATGGCGATGACGGGCGAGCTTAACCGCCAAGAGGAGCTTGTTATGCTCCAAGCAGGCGAAGAGCTGCATGCCAATCTGACGATCAGCTGCGAGCGTTAAGGTTTTTGGGCTCATGCTCATGCAAAGAGGGACTGTCCGTTCACTGCGAGAAATCACAGTAAACGAAGCAGTCCCTCTTTTGGATCATCGGCTTAGTACCCTTCGCCTTGACCGCCCGTAACGATTGCAATGCCTGAGCTTGCGCCGATGCGCGTTGCGCCTGCAGCGATCATTTGGAGCGCTGTTTCACGGTCGCGCACGCCTCCAGATGCTTTCACGCCAATATCAGGTCCCACCGTGCGGCGCATCAAAGCGATATCCTCGACCGTTGCTCCGCCTTTGCCAAAGCCCGTTGACGTCTTCACGAAATCGGCTCCCGCTTCTTTGCATATTGCGCTGGCAGCTGCTTTCTCCTCGTCAGTCAATAGCCCCGTTTCAAGAATGACTTTAAGGATCGCTTGTCCTTTGACGGCTGCTGCGACACCTTCTACATCACGCTGGACGCCTTCCAGGTCGCCTGATTTCATTAACCCGATATTAAGAACCATATCGATTTCCGTTGCTCCGTCCTCAATGGCAAACTTCGCTTCTGCCGCCTTTGATGCCGTAGTCGTCGCGCCAAGCGGGAAACCGACTACTGTCGTAATGCCAACGCCCGAGCCTTTCAGCTCATCTGCAGCAATCCTTACCCAGCCTGGGTTCACACAAACGGTAGCGAACTGGTATTGCTTCGCTTCCCTGCATATTTGGAGAACCTCTTCCCTTGTTGCATCTGCTTTAAGTATCGTATGATCGATCATCGCCCCAAGCTCTGCCGGAGTGTAATTTGTACCGCTGCTCATTATTGATTCCTCCGATTCAGTTCATCGCTTTGTTGTAAACAGACAGCTCTGCTGCCTATGTGTCCCGTTCTATTCCCTGTCGGAAATGGAGGACACCGGATACGTATTATTATACGAAGCTTTGCCCAAAACAACAACAAGCCCCTGCGAGCTAGCGTCGGTTTACATGGACGCTTGCGATACGCTATGATTGTTATGCTCATCAAACTGGCTTGCGCGCATCTTGCAGCCTTAAACTAATCGTGACCACACTTTAGGAGGTTATTCTCTCATGGAAAACATGCTTGTTAAAATAAATGAAGCCGCGGCTTATATCCAGCAGCAGCTAACGGTTCAGCCGCAAATCGGACTTATTCTTGGCTCCGGGCTCGGCGTAATGGCTGACGAGGTTATCGATCCAATTGTCATTCCTTACGGACAGATTCCCCACTTTCCCGTCTCTACGGTAGAGGGCCATTCCGGCGAGCTCGTAATTGGGCAACTGGAAGGCAAAGCGGTGCTCGTCATGAAAGGCCGCTTCCATTATTACGAAGGCTACTCGATGCAGGAGGTTGTATTCCCCGTTTATGTTATGAAGCAGCTTGGCATCCGGACTCTGCTTGTAACCAACGCAGCCGGCGGCATGAACCGCGACTTCGCGGCAGGAGATTTGATGCTGATAACGGATCACATCAACAACACTGGCAGCAACCCGTTAATGGGCGCTAACATTGCGGAGCTCGGGCCGCGCTTCCCCGACATGTCACAGGCTTATAACCGCGAGCTTAGAGCGATCGTGGCTGGCAAAGCGGAAGAATTGAATATCAACTTGCAAAAGGGTGTCTATGTCAGCATATCCGGTCCTGCTTACTGCACGCCAGCGGAGCTTTCGATGATGGCTGGCTGGGGCGCTGACGCAGTCGGCATGTCGACTGCCCCAGAGGTAATCGCTGCGAATTACACAGGCATTCGCGTAGTCGGCATTACCTGTATTACCGATATGGCGATTGGCGACGAGCTGGAGCCGCTTACGCATGAACAGGTTGTCCGTGTGGCCGAGCAAGCAAGACCCAAATTCATTGCGTTGGTAAAAGCATCTGTCGGTGCATTCACCTTTTAAGCACCGTAATACCAAAGGCTGCTCACAGGCCATTGACCTGCGAGCAGCCTTTTTCGATAGATAAGCATTTATATGTTTTCTCATAGAAATGTGCTTATATATCTCCGCGAAACGACTGCTTCTGCCATAGAGGACGGCGACAGCCGTTTACGCTTGTCCCAGCACATTCCAATTAAACCAGTGCCTATTACCCTACTCGAAGGCTAATAAATATGGCATGTGGACAAACCGTAGGTTGTGATCTATTCTTTACTATATACTAACAATCTTATCCTGTACGGACAGCAGAAGAGGTGCGAAGCTTGACCTTGATTTCAAAACCGAATCGCGAAGCCGATTTATTTACCAGCGCTTTCCATTACGCTTCTATTGGCATGGCTTTAGTTGATTTAGACGGTCGAATTATGGTAGCTAACCCCTCCGCGCATGCGATGCTGGGTTACGAGGATAATGAGCTTTCAGGGTTGACCTACGGCGAAATTACACATCCCGATGATCTCGAAGAAGACGACCGTTTTGTCAAGCAATTGCTGGACGGGATCATTGATACGTTCCAATTGCAAAAACGTTATATAACCAAATCGGGTGGTATCGCGACCGCTCTGTTGTCAGTGTCGATGGTGTACGACGAACAGGACAAGCCGCGCCATTTCATCTCGCAAATGATGGACATCACAGAGAAAACGAAAGCTGTCTCGGAAGTGAAGCAGCTGACCAAGCGTATTTCGACCATACTGGAGAGCATCTCTGATGCCTTCTTCTCGCTGGATCATCAATTCCGCTTTATCTATACGAATAAGGCTGCCCAGCAGATGTTCAATCGCAGCGAGGACGAGCTCATCAACCAGTTCATATGGGATATCTCCCCTTGGCTCACCGGCACCGTCAGCTACAATGAATATAAGCTCGCACTCGAGCTGCATGAATCCCGCTGCTACGAGCAATTTATTCCGAAGCTCAACAACTGGTACGAAGGCAATGTCTATCCATCCGACTTCGGATTATCGGTTCATTTCCGCCAAATTACCGAAAAGAAACGAATCGCGGACAAGCTGCTCGAAAGCGAGAAGAGCTTCCGGCTACTCGCTGAGAATTCCAGCGACATGATATCGAAGCACGACCACGAAGGCATGTTCACCTATGTGTCTCCCGCCTGCTATTCGCTGCTCGGCTACCGGGATGACGAGCTGATTGGCCGGTCTCCCTTTGATTTCTATCATTCCGATGATGTTCAGCGCATCAAGGACCATCAGGAGCTCGTCTTCCAGCAGATCGGCGATTATGCCATTACGTACCGAATCAAACGCAAGGACGGCGATTATCGCTGGTTCGAAACGACGACCAGCGTCGTCTTTCACGAAGGCAGCCGGCTGCAAACGCTGGTGGCCGTCTCTCGGGATATAACGCCGCGCAAGGAGATTGAGCTTAAGCTGCTGGAGCAATACCAATTGCTGCATACGCTTTCTCATGTGGATGAGCTGACCAATATCGCTAATCGTCGCTCATTCGACGAATCATGGAACAATGAGTGGGAGGAAGCACAGCGTCACCATATGCCGATCACGCTTATGCTGGGCGACATCGATAATTTCAAAGCCTATAACGATAATTTCGGACATCAGAAAGGCGACGATTGCCTGAGACAAATCGCCGCCGCCATGCGCAGTGCATTGAAGCGCCCGCTTGATATTGTCGCCCGGTATGGCGGCGAGGAGTTTGGCATTATTTTGCCCCAGACGAGCGAGCTTCGGGCAGCAACGATTGCAGAAGCCCTTCTGAAAGCGATTCGAAAGCTTGGCATTCCGCATGCTGAAGCCTCAGGCTGCGAGACAGTAACGATCAGCCTGGGCTCCGCGACCTGGAACCCGGATTCCAGCGCTACGCAGGATGAGCTGTTCACGCTGGCCGACAAAGCCCTTTATCAAGCGAAACGCGAAGGCAAGGACCGATACATTTCCAAATAGTCGACTTTCATAATGGCCGCAGCCGCACCGTGCTGCGGCTTTATTGCGTCTCCAGCTTGCTTTGCCGGCCCTGCTTCAGCTTTCTTTCATACATGAAATAGACAGCCAAATATACGATAAAAAACACGCTTGATACCAAATACATCGTCGCGTAGTTGCTCCATGTCGCTACGAGTCCGAGAAGCATCGCCCCGCTGCCGATTCCGATATCGAACGCATTGTAGAACGTAGCTGTCGCTACGCCTCTGCGTCCAGGCTCGACGCGGTCGATTACCCATGCCTGCAAGCCCGGGAATATCGCGCCAAAACCCGCGCCATAGAATACAGCTGCAAGGAGCAGCGTACCCGTCGATTTCGTCATGTAAAGAATGATACAGCCTATGATGCAAGAGACAGCTGCGGGAAAGAGTACCCAGAACCTCCCTTTCGTATCGAATATCCGTCCGCTAACGAATCGAATTAGAAATTCACTAAGCGCCAGCACCAAGAAGAAAAAACCGATATTTTGAACGCCTGTCTCTTTGCCAAACAACGTAATGAAGCTAATGACCCCGCCAAGCGACAAGCCTACAAGCAGCCCTAGCAGAGATGGCATGAGCGCCTTCGGCTCCACGAACCTCAGCATGAATGACGTTCGCTCCGCGGCAGCTTGTACCTTGACCCGCTCTGCCTTCGTGTCCCCTTTCACAAATGCCGTAAACACGATTGCAAGCAGAAGTATGCAGGCACCTACGATAAACAAGGCGGAGAAGCCGTACTCCTCCATGAGCCAAATGCCCAGAAAGGGGCCTAATGATATGGCAACTGCATTGCCCGTTCCAAAGAAACCCATCCCTTCGCCTCTGCGCGAAGCCGGAATAATGTCGGAGGCTACCGTGCCGTACAGCGTGGTCGAGATGCCGAATCCTACGCCATGGACAATGCGCAGCATAAGCATCATCGTAATCGTAACCGCAGCGTAATAGCTGGCTGTTCCGATTAAGCAGATGGCTACGCCTATTAGCAAGAGCAGCTTTTTGCCGAATTTAACGGAAGCCATACCGACAAACGGCCGCAGCAGCACCGCCGAGAATGTAAATAAGCCGATGATAAGGCCAATCTGCGCATCGGTTCCGCCCTTTTCGGCTGCGAACATCGGCAGCGTAGGCAGCAGCATCTCCAAGGAGAGAAACAAAAATAAATTCGATAAGATCAGTAGAATAAACGGTTTCGTCCAAAGCGTTTCCTTCACAGCTTTTAATTCCTTTCGCGGGGCCTATTGTTATGTGTTTTTAACCATTATAGCTAATATACATTTTTAAAATGCCGATTTATACTATAGATACTTGAACGTTTGAAATTGCTATCGCGGAAATGAGGTCTCATCTTATGCCATTACCTAACAAGCGTGAACAAGCTGGAGACCCCATCTACACCTTTTTTCTTTCTCAGCTCCTTCGCAATTATTTATTCGGTTCTACGGTTGCTGTAGTCGGTGTTGGCGGCGTAGTCGTTTTCTCTACCTTATCCATTCCAGCAAGCGAGCGTATCGTAATGGGAGCCATTATGGGCATCTCCCTTATTGTCATGCTTATCTGCGAGCTATACGTATTCTATCGGCATTTGAAACCGATTCAGGCTAGCTTTAAGGCATCGCTGCCTACGTCAGAGCAGTTGAAAGCCGCCTACATGCAGACGCATAAATTCCCAGTGCTGTCGGTCAGACGCACCTTTGGCCCTCATTTCCTCGGCCTGCTTGTACCTGCGGTTGGCATGGCCTTCTTGTTCATAAAGCTTGACATGCTGCAGGTTCCTTATTTCTATATTGCAATCGCGTCTGCTGTTGCTTTCATGATCGCCAGCATGCATGCGATGATTGAATTTTTTCTCACGACCAAAGCCATCCGTCCCGTCATTACCTATATTCGCGCCAGGCATGTGGACTTATTCAAACAGGATATCACGCTAAGCGGTCATGTGCTCGTATCGATCCGCACCAAATTCCGGCTAAGCGCTTTTCTTATCGGCACGCTGCCACTGCTGCTGTTTGGCTTGGCCTCGCAAATCAGACTCGACAATATGCAGGCAGAAAGCAGCTCAGCCTATTGGCAATGGGCAGGCGTTATCCTGATCATTGGCATCATCTATTCCCTCTTGGGCGCATCGCTGCTCTCACGCAGCATCGAGGATCCCATACATACGATTCAAAGCGGCATGAGCAGTGTGAATCCGGAAACTTTGACGCAAGTGCCGCCGATGTCTATTCCGATGAATTCTCCAAGCTTGTAGCCGGATTCAATCATATGGTGAATGGCCTAAAGGAGCGCGAGCAGCGCAATAACCTGCTCCTGCAAAGCTATTTCATGACGCTAGCGGCCGCACTCGATGCACGGGACACGTATACCGCCGGTCACTCAACCCGGGTAGCGCGCTTCTCCGTTCAGATCGGCCGATTGGATGGATGGTCGGAGAGCCAAATCGACATTTTGCACAAAACAGCGCTCCTTCATGATATTGGGAAAATTGGCGTGCGCGATGCCGTCCTGCTCAAGGAAGGCAGGCTCACGGATGAGGAATTCGATCAAATTAAGAGGCATCCTGTCCTTGGCGAAAATATTCTGAAGCAAATTGAGCCTGCCGATGCGATGGCCGATCTGCTTCCAGGCGTGCGCTCGCACCATGAGCGCTACGACGGAAAAGGTTATCCAGATGGATTGCAGGGCACCGATATTCCGCTATTCGGGCGGGCGATTGCCATCGCCGATGCTTTCGATGCGATGACCTCGGACCGGCCCTACCGGAAAGGAATGACCTACGAACGCGCTATTTCCATCCTAGAAGAGGGCAAGGGGACACAATGGGACCCTAAGCTTACCCAGTTGTTCGTAGCCTCATTGAGCGGCAAATCCCGCACCGATGAAGAAGCCTCTTAACACAAGCGTAAACGGCTGAAGCCGTCCTTTGGCGGCTAAGCTTACATTGAATAAGAGCCGTCAGGGCAAGGAATTTCCTTCACCCTAACGGCTCTTTCTATTATCCGTATCTAAAACAATGAGTGCATTTATCGTTTAATTAGCTTGAAATCATCGTAATGAAAGCCAGGTGCTACCACGCATGATACGAGTACCGGTTCCTCACCGAGCACACGTGTCATCTGCCATTCATTGGCCGGCACAAGCGCCTGCGGCTGATGGCCTGCGAGCACATCGGGGCCGACTATGATTTCTTTTCTCGTCTTCGGATCCGCTTCCGTACCGCCAAGGCTAAGCACAATCGGACTACCCGAATGCCAGAGCCACAGCTCGTCCGAATAAACCTTATGCCAGTCTGAGAATTCTTCCGGATGCAATAGAAAATAGATCGATGATGCCGCAAAGCGAGGTCCAGAATAAGGTGCGCCGAGAACCTCCTGCGGTATTTCAAAGTTAGCCTTCCAAATCTCCTTGTACCATCCGCCCTCTACGTGCGGCTTCAAGCCAAGCTGCTCCACGAGCGGCGACAGCTGTTTTACGGATACTCCCATCCCAATCAACCTTCTTTCTCTCTTATGCATGCGCGTAAACGGGTTATTTCGTTCCCTCATTCTATAATGCATAAGCCAGATCGTCAATTCATTAAACCAGTAGGATTAGATGGTGAATGAAAATAACTTCGTCAATAAATGGAATCCGCTTTAAATTTTTCGATTTATAAGTTATACTTATATTAATAAACGTTGGGAGGTGAACAGATGAACAAAGATGTACTCGAATTAGGACGCATCAGCCGCAAGCGCGCCATGAACTTGCTTATTATTGTTCCGCTGCTGCTAGCAGCACTGTTCGCCTACCAAGCTGGCAATACGTTCGAGCAGACTGCCGGCGCAAGCCGCATGGTTGCATCTGCGAGATTTGCAGGCTCCGCCAACGTAGGCAGAAAAAACAGCACGACCAAGGTTTTTTTGCCGGAAAATGTATTGCTCGTCTCCTACCTGAGCGCGCTTAGGCGCATATTCAGGCATTCTGTTTCCAGGTTTGAGCTCCGTACGACCATTCCGCAGCGTATGCGGGATTTGCTTATGACCCCCATTAAATTCACTTCTCACTTTGTTGGTTAATCCTCTCATTTTGTTCGTATACTAACAACAAATGAGGAGGCACACACCATGAATATTAGAGAATCCGACCTGCCCGGCATTGGGCGCAAATACCAAATTATGACGAGAAGCGGCGACAAGTTTGTCATTATCATTCACGATGACGGACGCCGCGAATTATACCACTTCGAATACGACGACCCGGATGATAGCATTTCTATGGTTACCCTTGAAGATGAGGAAGCTCGTCAGGTAGCTGCTATCGTTGGCGGTATGACCTATAAACCCAAAGCACTCGAAACGATTGAAGTCGCGCTGGATGATTTAACGATAGAATGGTACAAAATCGAACCAAACGCGGCATGCATTGGCAGAACCATCGGTGACGCCGACATTCGCCAAACGACTGGAGCGACCATTATCGCTGCCGTCGAGAAGGAATCCAAGCATATTAATCCAGGCCCCGACTATGTCTTCAAAGCGGATACCACACTTATTGTCGCAGGTGAACGCCAGCATCTGAAGCTTCTTAAGCTCATGCTGCAAAACGGGAGCCGTTAATTATGGATCACATGGTGCTGGAGATCGGTCTTGCCGTTATTCTTATTGCCTTAGTCGGGCTATTAGCTGCAAAAATTCGGTTTTCCGTCATCCCGTTTTACATTTTGATCGGCATGGCCGTAGGTCCGCATGCGCCACACGTAGGCATATTGGACTTTAGGTTTATTCATAGTGCAGAACTAATTGAATTCATGGGGCGGCTAGGCGTGCTGTTCCTCCTGTTCTATTTAGGTCTGGAGTTTTCTGTGGGTCGATTAATGAAATCGGGTCGCTCTATTGCGATTGGCGGAACTATTTATATTCTAATCAACTTCTCGCTCGGCTTGCTGTTCGGCTGGGTCAATGACTTCCCCATCGAGGAAACGATGGTTATTGCAGGTATTACGACGATATCCTCAAGCGCGATCGTAGCGAAGGTTCTTGTTGATTTGAAACGGACTGCGAATCCGGAAACGGAGATGATTCTCGGGATCATCATGTTCGAGGACATTTTCCTAGCCGTTTATATTTCTGTACTTTCAGGACTTGTGCTCAGCGATTCTTCATCGCTCGGAGGCGTGCTTCTGTCCGCTTCTTACGCACTCGGATTTATGCTTCTCTTCTTGATCATAGGCCGCAAAGCAGCCCCGCTGCTCAATAAGCTGCTTAACATCCGGTCGAATGAGCTGTTCCTGCTGCTCGTATTCGGTATCCTGTTCCTCGTGGCAGGCTTCTCGGAAACCATTCATGTTGCTGAAGCGATTGGCGCGCTATTGGTCGGGTTGGTCCTCGCGGAGACGGTCCATATGAAGCGGATCGAGCATCTGATTCTGCCTTTCCGTGATTTCTTCGGAGCGCTATTCTTCTTCAGCTTCGGCTTGACGATTGACCCATTTGCCCTTGGCGGCGCGGTATGGCTGTCGCTAGCCGCGGTTGGCGTTACGTTGTTCGGCAATTTTTTAGCGGGCATGCTTGCAGGCAAAAGCGCAGGATTATCGCCTAAAGCATCCGCAAATATCGGCCTAACGATCGTATCACGCGGAGAATTCTCCATTATTATGGCGAACCTGGGCAAAGCCGGCGGCTTGCTAGAACTGCTGCAGCCTTTCGCGGCATTATACGTGCTCATTCTGGCGATATTAGGGCCGCTGCTAACGAAGGAGTCAAAGCTTGTTTTCAAAGGCTTGAACGGTATCTTCCGATGGGAGAAAGCCAAGAAACCGAAAGAGCCGGCACCTGCCAAGGAACCTTCAGGCGGCAGCTGATGAACGGAATAAGTTGAAAAGAAGGCTTAACGAGGGGTTTCTCGTTAAGCCTTTTTTGCTATCACCGGCTGTACAATCCTGGTTTCATCTCCATTCGATCGGAATATGGATATTCAATGTCCGCCGCTTATGTATAATAATAGGACAGATTCCCAATTCAAATCGGAGAGGACTACCCTACATATGACTATGACTGCATCCATTCTATATATCGAGGATGATCTCGAAATCGGGCGTTTCGTTAACGAGCATCTGCTGGAGCAAGGCTACTCCGTCAATTGGCAGCGAAGCGGCGAGCATGCGCTCGAATCTGCTGCTGGCTGCAGGCTCGTTATTCTAGATGTCATGCTGCCAGGGCTCGATGGCTTCACAATCGGGCAGCGGTTGAAAAAAGCATCGCCTGATCTTCCTATTCTAATGTTATCGGCACGTACATCAATTGACGACAAACTGCAGGGCTTGCAGTTTGCCGACGATTATTTGACCAAGCCTTTTCATCCCGATGAACTAATCGCTCGCATCGAGGTGCTGCTGCGTCGTTCCGGAGCGCGTACGGCAGAACCGCTAGCCATCAAGCATTTACTCGTACATGAGCAGCAGAATCGGATCGAAAACCGGGATACCGGGGAAGAGATTACGTTGACTGGCAAGCAATTTCATATTTTCGGCTATTTGCTTCGCCACCTTGGTCAAATCTTAACGAAGGAACAAATTTATGAGGCCGTATGGGGTGAAGCCTATATCGATGGAGACAAGACGCTGATGGTCCATATCCGCTACCTGCGGGAGAAGATCGAGCGCGACCCCGCTTCGCCAGAAATTATCGAGACGGTGCGCGGCATTGGCTATCGGGTCCGTGCATGAAAAAGCCCAATCTGCGAACAAGGAGCATGCGGTTTCGCCAAACGCTGCTGTCCCGTTATCTGTTAATCGTCATTATTGCTTTTTTGTTTATTCCGATCGTCTTCCCGCTCGCCTCCATCGGCTACGTGATTATTCAAGAAAATAGCAAGCATGCTGATGATGACTTTCTGAAATACGGCAGCAGCCGTGAATTAACAGCCATGTGGCACGGGGAGGCCGCACAGCTGCAAGAAACAGATGCTGCTGAGGTAGACCGCAGGCTGCAGGAGCTTAAGCAGAAATATGCGGAAGCTTCTTTGTTCTGGGTCGATTCCTCCGGCGCAACAAAGCTTCAGCTTCCACCTCAAAGCCTCCATCCGGAACGATGGTCACCGGCTGATGCCGTGCGTTTCATGAAGGACAGCATCGACAGCGATCCATTTACGATCGTTTCTTTTCTCGGTGCAGAGCATAATGGAAGTGCCTTCATGGTCATGCAGATGCCTCGCTCCATCATCCAGCTTGATCGGCCGGTTGGAGCAGGAACGCCTTTCTATATTGCAGCTCTAATTGGCATGATATCCTTATTCTTTCTGATTTCCTTGCTCTTCTTCCGTCACATTCGCAAACGCCTAATTGGACTGCAAGCAGCGATGGCACTCCAAGGCGAGAATGGTCTGCCTCAGCCCATTGCGATAAGCAGGAATGATGAAATTGGGCAATTGGAGACTGCCTTCAACTGCATGGTCGAGCAGCTCAAGGAAAGCGCGGAGCGCGAACGAGCGGAAGCGGAGCTGCGCAAACAGCTGATTGCCAGCTTATCGCATGACTTGAGGACCCCCTTAACGGTCATGAACAGCCAGCTTTATACGCTGCAGAAAGAGCCGTTAAGCGAGAATGCGCAAGCCGCGGTCAAGCAGGTAGAGCAAAAGATCGGCAGCCTGGATAGCCTGATTGAAAACCTGCTCTCCTACACCCTCATGACCAGCGGACGGTATCCGATTAAGCTGGAGCGCCTGGATTTGCTGCGTATCGTAAGGGAAAGCGTCGCTTCTTGGTACCCGTTATGGGAACAAGAAGGCATCGCGGCCGATATCAATTTGCCTGAGGAAGCCCTGCCGCTTTCGCTCGATAAGGCAGGGTTCCGCCGCGTGCTCGATAACTTATTCCAAAATGTCACTAGGCACGCGAAGAATGGCAGCTATATTGGAATACGCATGGAAACGTATGACGGGAGGTCTGCCCTAGTCATCCGCGATCGCGGGAACGGTCTCGCCGCTCATTCTGCAAGCAAGGGAGCAGGTCTAGGGCTCGCAATTGTTGAATATTTGCTGCATGAGATGAAGCTTGGCTGGCATATGGCGAGCAGCGACGAGGGAATGGCTTTCTACATTTTCGAGCTATAAAGGACATAGGATATTTAGCTTTCATCATTACATTCAATTAGCGGAGGGGTAGTCGTTCATAAAACAAATACCGCCTGATCACCCAGCCTGAGTTAAAAATTTAAACCCATTTTAAACTTGGGGAGCCCTTCGTTTAACCTTCAACCGTTACTGTTGATGAAGAGGTGATCAACGTGAAGGAATGGGTAATAGAAACGAAAGGACTCAGCAAACGTTACAAAGGACGTTACGCTGTTTCCAATTTGAATTTGAAAATCGAAAAAGGGGATATCTATGGATTTCTCGGACCGAACGGAGCTGGAAAAACGACGACGATCCGCATGCTGCTCGGCTTGATTAAGCCATCGAACGGCTCCGTTCATATTTTTGGCCAGCCATTGAACAAGGAAAAGCTCTCGATTCTGAGGCGGGTCGGCTCGCTGGTGGAATATCCTTCGTATTACGGGCACTTAAGCGCTACCGACAATCTCGAGGCCATTCGGCGCATACTCGGCGCTCCCGCTGCGAGAATCGCAGAAGTGCTCGATATCGTTGGACTGTCCAAAGAAGCAAGGCGACCGGTGAAGGGCTTCTCGCTGGGCATGAAGCAGCGGCTTGGCATTGCAAGCGCGCTGCTTGGCAATCCCGAGCTGCTGCTGCTCGACGAGCCGACTAACGGACTCGATCCGTCCGGTATTCTCGAAATTCGCGAGCTAATCAAGCAAATGCCGAAGCAGCATGGCATCACGGTTCTCATATCCAGCCATCTTCTGAGCGAGGTAGAGCTGACGGCAGGCACAGTCGGGATTATCCGACAAGGAGAACTCGTATTCCAAGATACGATTGCCCATCTGCATCAGCAGGCACAGGGCAGCATGTCGCTAATGGTCTCCGAGCCGGAGCAGGCGCTCGCAACGCTGCTGCAGCAAGGCATTGAGGCCAAGAAAAAAGGCGACGCCCTGCTGCTTGCCAACTCTGGTGATCATGCGGTAGCCCGAATTGTGAAAAGCTTGGTCGAGCATGACCATGCGATCTACCGAGTCGAGGAAATGAGGAAGTCGCTTGAGGAGCTTTTCCTCCAGATCGTTGGGGAGGTCAAGTCGTCATGATGCTCAAGGCGCTTTCGTCTGATTTCTTGAAAATACGCGGCAAAGGAATGTGGTTCCTAATCTTTATCGGCCCAATTGGCTTAATCGCCATGCAGGYGGTCAACTACGGACTTCGTTACGACTATTTAACGCAAAAATATGCAGGAAGGCTGTGGGAAGCGCTGCTCGTCGATATCCAAATGTTCGTGCCGATCTCGCTTTTTCTTGGGGTGACCCTCATCCCCTCACTCCTATCCCATATCGAGCATAGCACGAATGCGTGGAAGCAGCTTCTGGCGCTGCCGATTTCCAGAGGCGCCGTGTTCCGCTCCAAATTTGCGCTGAGCGTTATTTTGCTGACGATATCCTGTATGGTGCTTGCAGCAGGCACGGTCATACTTGGTTTTTCTTTGCGATTCGAGCTTGCTGACATGCCGGTTGGAGAAATTCTCAAGCTTTGCTTCCTGCCTTTCTTCGCCTCGCTTCCGGCTCTTGCCCTATTCCTATGGCTTTGCATCAATATGAAAAATCAAGCCATTCCCATTACGCTAGGCGTGCTGATTGCAATCAGCTCGGTCTTCACCGGGCTTATTTCCAGCACATGGTCGAAGTGGCTGCCCATCAACTGGCCCATGTTCAGCTTTGCCGGACCGCAGCAGGAGCTGTTCGTCGGGGCAGGCTTCCTGTTCGGCGTAGTCATCTGTCTGCTCGGCACCTTTCATTTCATTCGAAAGGATGTGAGCTAAGATGGCTAGCTTCTTCCGTTTAATCGCAGCGGAGCGATTAAAGCTGTCTAAGTCGTACATTTGGGTGCTCGCTCTGATTAGTCCACTTCTATCGCTTGCGATCGGCATCCTCGTCTCGCCCGATTCGCTTGGCTTGACCAACGACCAAGAGAAATACGCACTGCTCGTATCCTCGATGGCATCCTTTCATGCGATGCTCTTTCTGCCGATTCTGGCCGGCATTCTCTCTGCGTTCGTTTGTCGATATGAGCATGTCGGCGGAGGTTGGAAGCAGCTGCTTACACTTCCCGTATCAAGAAGCGGCCTCTACTTTGCCAAGTTCAGCATCGTTGCTTCGGTACTAGCGCTCACCCAGCTGCTATTCCTCGCTGCTGTATGTACAGCTGCAGCCTATCATGGCTATGCCGGCAGCTTGCCTTGGGAAACGCTGCTTACCGGAATTGGCAGCGGCTGGCTTGCCTGCCTGCCGCTTGCCGCGCTGCAGCTGCTTGTTTCCGTAAGCTGGAGCAGCTTTGCCGCACCGCTCGTCATTAATGTGATGCTCACCATCCCGAACATACTCATCGTCAACTCCGAGAGGTTCGCGCCGTTTTATCCGTGGGCGCAGCCTATGCTGGCCATGCTAAGCTTCAGCGGCGAAGACTTCGGTGCTTTCGCGCTGCCGCTGGAGAACGTACTTATTACCGTGCTGGGCAGCTTTGTTCTGTTTCTCGCTGCAGGGCTGCTTTACTTTAACCGCAAAGAGGTATAGATGCTAGGCAGAAGGGTTTTGCGATGCATTTCAGCTTCATATTGATGCTTGTCGCAGCTGCCTCAAATGGGGAGAATAGCCGCTTCATTTTTCATTAGTTCATCTTATATAGTGGGGTTTATTTGATAAGGTTTCGGTTTTCACTATGTAAAAAAAGGGCAGCCTTTCCAAGTCATTGACCAGGAAAGGCTGCCCTTCATCTTGTAACATTATACCGAGCGTATAAGCGTTGGCACTGCCGCCAATGACAGAAACAAACGTTTATGCTTCTCGTTTTTATTGTACATCATCGCTGATCGTTTCAATCCAGGTTTCGCTTCCATCCTCATTACGCTCAGCTTTATGGGAAATCGTTGCTTCCTGCACATCTCCGAAGCCCCAGTGGCTTTCAGGCATGTCAGGGAACAATGGAGCAAGACCTTTCAAAGGACCTCGATAAACCATATGATTGATCATAGTCACAGCCTCTACACGTTTAATTGCATTTTTCGGCTTAAAGCTGCCATCTGGATAACCGCTCAAAAACTTGCCACTATACAATGCTTCTAGTGTATCGGCTCCCCAGTAACCAGTCGTATCCGTGAAATGCACGGACGTAGGCTTGCTAATTCCAAGCTTCAGGAACCGTGCCATTACAGCTGCAAGCTCTCCTCTTGTCACTGCTGCATCTGGACGGAATGTTCCATCCTCATAGCCGCTGAAATAGTCATGCTTCATCGCAATTTTAATGTAATTCGTTGCCCAGTGACCTGTGCGAATATCATTAAATGACAAGGAATAGTTAATATCCTCATTCTCAGTAAGCCTAGCTACAATCGCCGCAAGCTCAGCACGAGTTAAAGATCCCTCAGCCTTAAACTCTTTATCTGGATAACCCAGAATATAACGATTATGCAACAGCTCACCGAAGCGATCGGAGAACACATTAACTTTTACAGATGATTTGATTGTTTCACTCTTTGTAATAAACTCGCCTAGAATATCAAAAGCTGTATCTGCCTTTTGCATAAGCGGCCATTCGACAACCACTTTATAGCTTCCCGTTTGTCCTCCAAGCAGATTTGTTACTTTCCATACAATTGTGTTGCCTGTTGCCGTACCGCCAGCTGTATCCACAATTGCAGCTCCAGCAGGTATCGTTACCTTTATTTCCCCTTCAGCAATTGTAGTATTGGATACATTGCGGTAATCAATGGAAATGATAGACTTGCTGCCTTCTTTTACTTGGTTCTTATCTACCGAAATAGAAAGTGTCGGGATCACTGATGCCGATGATACGGGAGTCAGCTCCAAATCATGCCTTACAATTTCCCATTCTACAGCAAGATTCGGACTAATATAAGTATTGTATCCAGGCTTCGTTACTACCAGATAATAATCGGTTTCAGGATATACCATGTAAGCATAAAATCCATGCTCATCCGTGAGCTGCACCGGACTTGCATTATCATTTGGCGCAAATCCTACCAATGCAGGCAAGCTTACCTCGCCATTGGCTGCAATGCTTTTAGCTATGTTCCGTGGTGTATTCGCATAATGAAGTACAACCTTAGCATCTTTAATGACCGCTTTTGTGTTCGCATCTGTAATCGTTCCATATGGATCGACCAGCGCTTCAGTAATATTCATTTCCCCCGAAGCTGTTACACTTACCGCAGCATGGCCAAACGCAATAAACTTACCCGGCTCGATCTCATAATTGATCTCCAGCTCATAATCGCCTATGGCTAGACCTTCCGCATTAAATACGCCTGATCCAGATAAGTTAAATACTTTTGGTGCTCCGCCTTCTGTTACGTAGCTGCCATCGGCGTTCTTCAAATAAAGAACCGTACTAGCCAGCATTGCTCCGCTAAACAAAGAGGTTTCACCATCCGGCTGCTTAAGCAGCACGATGCCGGTTACCGTTTTCTCGGAGTCAAAGTTTTCTTCTCCTGTGCCTGTAACCTCACCGACCTGAGCTTTTTGATTATAGACAATTGGCGTAGGAACGCCGCCTACATCAACGATCTGCGAAACCTCCAAATTATAAGAGACATCGCCCTTCGGTACAATGACGTAATACGCACCGCTTGCATCCGTCACGACTGTTTCATCAAAGTCATTGGAATCTATAATGCCGTCTGCATTAAGATCAAGTGTTACTCTGATGCTCGCTCCAGCGACAGGTGTATTCGACTCGCCTTTCGTAATGAACCCTTTAACTGCTGCAGGCAAGAAAGTAATAATGACTTCTTCCTGTGATTTCAAGCCGCGCTCCTTGTCGTAAACATTGGCTTGAACGGGTATAAATTGCTCAGCCACACCTGTAATTTGTTCTGATTTGTAAGTCACAGTCGCAATGCCCTGTGCGTCAGTGACTGCCGTATTCGGCCCCACAAACTGACCTTTACCTACAGGAGCTGTAAATACAACCGTAACACCCGCAATTGGAGTCCCGTCTGCATTTTTAATCATCGCAGAAAGATCGGTAGTCGATTTGCCATCGCCCAGAATTTTATCCGGATTAGCTGTTAGAGTAAGATCTGCCTTCACCACAGTAAAGTAGTTGTCTGTCAATCTGTTCAACCACTCTGATGGTAACGACGCACCCAAAATATCTTCTGCATGGTAAGTAACCATGTATGGATTAGGAAGTGTCTCCGTTGGCAGAAGGTACGTTGAATTTTCCCATAACTTGTAGCCATCGGCAGCAAAGGTAGCTTGGTTTGCAAGCGTTAACTCGACAATTGCACCATTTACATTTGCTGTTACCTTTTCAGCTAGCAAAGTACTTACCGCGGAGAGCTTCAGCTGTTCTCCTGGAATAATATTCAGGATCTCAGATTCACCTTGAGCCTTGTCGCCTGCCCAGCCGTCTAATGCTCTATGAATATTAATCGTTACCGTTGCTGGTATTTTGCTTGTCTGGCCTTTACTATCCGATACACTATATGTGAAGCTATCTTGACCAGAAATAAATTCAGGTCCTGGCGTATAGATCCATGTATCACCCGAAACATCATCGTCCGCCGGACGAATGGTGCCTTTGCTCGGATTACTGTCCAGGCCATATACAATACCAGTAACCGTTTCTGGATCGAGCCCTTTTAAAGTAATAATAATTTCCGTTGAGCCCTCCACTACGTTTACAACGATAGGCTCTGCAACCGGTCTACCATTATAGTCGATATAAATCGCAGCAGGAGCTTCAGAGAATTGCTTGCCGTCGCTTGCTTTCCAATCGAAAGTAACCGCACTGCCTTCCGTCAATGAAGCTGAAGGCATAAATTTCAGGCTGTCCAAACGATCTTTAGCAATGATAGCTGTAGTGAGCGGCGTTACATATACGGATTCTCCTACCGTAGATGTATACCATAGCTTACCGATATCGTTAAAGTTTTCTGGAAGAGTAATGGACACTGAACTTAACAGATCTTTATCCGCATCAGTATAACGAGGTGATTCTGTAAAATCAGAAGCTTTGAAATCAATAACCGCTCCTGACAATCCAGTCTTGTCTATGTCTCCAACAACTGGCGGTGTATTGATGTTAATCGTTACTGTTTTGTTATCCTTTGCATATTGATTGCCATCTGATCCATTCCAATCAAATGTCACAACACCAGTAGCACCAGATGCAGGGATAAACTTCAAATTGGATAAGTCTTCTACATCCATTTCGAATCCGGCCGTTGTAATTTCAATTGCCGCACCCGGACCATTCTGAAGAACAAGCTTGCCTTTGTTCGGATCTGGAAGCGTAACTAGCTTCACCTTATCCAGATTTTCTTCATTCGTGTCACTGTAAGGGGTCGTAAAATCAGCAGCTCCGAATGAAAGCGACTCACCTTTTAGGATGGATTTATTAATCGGCCCTACATTTGGAGCTGCATTTGCTGTAATCGTAACTGCAGCATTAAGCGCTGCGAATTTACCATCTGCATTTTCGCCGTTCCAATAAAAATTAGCAATTCCCGTGAAACCGCTTGAAGCCGGTACAAATGTCAGCTCCGCAATGTCAGCGATGGCAATGAGGTCGCCAGTAGCCACTGGTGATTCATTCAACAATAATACACCTTGCTCAGCATTCGGAAGCGTAATGATCTTAACGTTCTTCAATCCGCCTGCGTCCGCATCACCGTTTTGTTTCGAATAACGATTTTTAAACTCGTCAGCCGTAAAGCTGGTTGTTTCGTATTGAAGACCCGTTTTGGCGATGTTGCCAACGACAGGATCATTCGTGTAGGTAATGCTCACCTGCGCTGGGGCTAATGAATATTGATTACCGTCATACGCTTCCCAATTAAACACAACCGTGCTGTTTTCTGCCAAACTTGCTGCCGGCTCAAATTTCAGCGTATTCAGCATCGTTAGATTGAGAATTGCAGGTGTATTCTGAGCTACCTCTTTCTCTGTTGTTCCGTCTGTGTACTTCAGCTTGCCTTTACTAGCAAAACCTGCCGGCAGCGTGATCCGCACCTGCGTTAAGGCATCATTTTCTGCATCAGCATAAGCAGCAGCATTAGCGAAATCGACCGCTTTAAATGAAATCGATTCGCCAGCAATGTCGGCAATAGCGATGTTTTTCACGATCGGTGCAGCATTGATCGCGATCTTCACCTTTTCATTGTCCTTCGCATACTGCTTGCCGTCTGACGCATTCCATTCGAAGGCTGCTGCACCAACCGCATTCCCGTTAGGAATAAAGCTTAGCTTGCCCAGGTCAGCGGAGTTAATTTCAGTACCAACCGCAACCTCCTCTGCTGGATTCGCGCCGTCTTTATACCAGAGCTTACCTAAATTAGCTGCTGGCAATGAAATAATTTTTATTTTGCTTAGTTCCTCATTCGGAAGCGTTGCATCTGTGTAATGACTCTTGAAATCAGCTGGAGCAAACATCAGAGTTGATCCTTGATTCAATTGCTTCGTAATCTCAGTCACTACAGGAGCTGCATTTGCCGTGATGGCTACTGTAGCGTCAATAGCTGCATATTGCTCGCCATCATAGCCATTCCATTTGAATGAGACTGCACCCGTGATCCCCGATGCATCTGGAACGAAGGCCAATTTATCCAGGTCTGCTTTAAGAATCTCTGCTCCAATTGCAACATCTTCTCCATCCAATTGAAGCTTTCCTCCAGTTGGAAGAGTGGTGATTTTCACCTTATTGAGCTTTTCCGGTTGAGCAGTACCCGCCAAGTTATTATATTTGCTACTAAAATCTGATGCCGAGAAATTCGTTGGCACGTATTGTGCTCCTGCTTTCGCGATATCCTTCACTTCTGGATCAAGGGAGGACAGCGAGTAAATATGCTGTGCAATACCTGTGGCATTGTCAAACAATATGTAATTCACCTTGTATTCTTTGCTTGTACTTGCGCCAGGAACGGTAAATGCAACGTTGCTCCAAGGCTGACTTTCTCCTAGCTTAGCGTTCGAGAATAATTTCTCAGATAAACCTACGTTTTGTTCCACAATTTCAGTGCCATATTTCGTTTCCTGAGTAACACTAACTTCCATACGGAAATTCCCGTTTATTTTTGGTATAAACTCTGTAGCAAGTGTCACCTTATTCGTTTCAATGGTTACACCTGCCTTGGTAATTTCCGCTGCTGTCTTCGGACCTCCATCAATGACAAGCTGTCCCCAATCAATGGTGGTCACCCAGCCAGAATTGAACGAACTAGCAGCTAGAAGATGATGGTGGACAGAAATGCCGACGAATAAATCTTGACCGTCAACGATTTCATCCCATTGATCTTCCTTTATTTCAAATGTTGTCGTATTCCATGTCTCATTTTGTCCAGATAGAGCACCTACTAGCTTTTCTTTAGGAAACTCCTTTTGATACGCAGCCGAACTAAAATTACTTGGCCAAGCTGTTGTAGCAGCCCCTAGTGCAATGTCTGAAGGATCAGATGAAATATATACACGATCCCACTCGCCATTAGCCGCTGTATTCGTCGGATCGTACTCATCTACATCATTTGCACGGATTAGCAAATGAGCACTTTTAGTTGGCTTTTTAACGCCAGCTATTTTAAATTCGATTGGATAAATAGAATCTCCATTTTTTACTGCCAGGTCCATATCACCATCAGCCGTGCTGGTAGCAAGCCCGCCTTTCCAGTTATCGGTACCGGTAAAAAACGCAGCTCCAGTATTTGCCGCTGCAGCAATCGCTGCATAAGGTGCTGGGAAAAGCTGTCCAATCAGTACGGAGAGCGTTACCAGTAATGTCAGGAGCTTTCTCCCTAAACCTTTGTTCCTCTTACGACTTGTAATTCTTGATCTTGTTGCTTCCAAAGCCTTTTCATCTCCCTTAAGCCATTTTCTTCTTCCATCCTCGTACCTTCTGCAATAAAACGATTCGATAGGAAATAAGTCGAACTAAAGCGATTGCAATATGTCTTCTGTCACTAAAATATCGGACCTCTTGACCATTTTAACAATCCATACTGAACAATTTCTGTACACATCCATAAAATCCATGCAATTATATGGTAATTATTATCAAAAAAAGAACGCCAGGCTTTGATTAGCCTAGCGTTCATTTCTGTACTAACTCCCACTTCCATGTGCTGAATCGCAGCAATTACCTTTGCGACTCATGCTGCAGACAAAATCGTGTTTCTCCCGGAGACTACACCGCTATCTGTCCTTTAGCTAGCCGGCACCCACACAAGTCTCCTCCCCCATTCCCTTTATAAAAGTACTACAAAAGATAGAACTACTGCCCTCCCCTATGCGTGCGTTATGCTGAATGAGTAAAAGCACACGACATGCATAGAGGAGGATTCAACGTTGTGAAGCATAAACTGTTCTATGTTTTGGTAGCTGTCACCAGCTATTTTGCAGGCGTGCTCGCCTATCTAAGCTATCTGATCATCGTCTATGACCAAGGCATCGGCAGCGATGCCAGCAAGTTAATTCACTGGACGCTCCCTTCTTATATCTTTCTAATCCTTCCCTGCTATACCCTTATGTTTAGGTGGCGAAAACGAGCCGTTTTGCTGCGAATCACTCTGTTTATCGGTTTAAGCATTATAGCAGCCGCTTCTGTTTTCTTCATGATAGGCTTCGGCATCTGGCGTCTTAGAGATTTATTCATACCTGAAGCCATGCTATTCATGCTGCTATTCGCAAGCTCGTCTGCCATATTTACAATCGGCTCGTTGATATCCAATAGAAAGAAAGGTTACATGCCCTTTATTCTTGCGTCAATCGTAATCATCTATCTTCCCAATCACTTCATTGCTGCTGCAGTTGAGCAAAACAGACCTGTCATTCACCAAATTCCGCAACATTTCCATGGTACGGTCAGCATTTATTACGGGGAGGAGGGCAGCCCGCCTATTCCTAGGATAAAAGGGTATGAGGTCATTCGGATTCCAAATAGCGGTATCTATCACACGTCAAGCACAAGACCGTCCAGGGGCATAAAACACGTGCTTGTTGACGAGCATGGAGCAGAAATACAGCCCATATCCATACCAGGCGAAATGTATAGTCCAGGCGACAAGCCGGCGATTTCCATCAGCAGCTATGAGGTGCCGTAGTTCAGGAGCTTCCTGCCCCTATCTTATGGAACAGAAATAAGGACCGCAGTAGGACTCATGTGTCTTTACGAACGTCCACTCAAAGTTTTGATCTACGATGTATATATCCTGCTCACTTTCGAGCAGATTTGCCGTTAACCGGCCAGCGTCTGCTACGAACAGAGCCAAGTCATGATCTTGGTAAAAAACATAGCAACCCTGCTTGCTTGCATCGTGAAAAGCTTTTATCGCTTCGTCTTCTTTTAAGCAAGGTGTCTTCTTGTAGCTGAACGCATGCCATAAATACTGGTCCATTGCGATTTGGTCTTTCTCGTCGTCATCCAGTCCCGCGGCAAAAATATGTTCCCATGCGAGCTTCAATTCTTGCCCTGGCCTGTCTGCCTCGGCAGCTTGTACATTCTCGGCTTGTAGGATGGGGAGAAGCTTTAAATCGTTAATCGTTACCTGACGATCGCCAAACAAATAGTCTTTCAATGCTTCCTTGAACTCATCGCTCGTATGCTGTAGCATTTCATAGAGCGTGCTCGCATGGCGCATGACAATATCATGGTCCAGCTTACTGTCCGTCTCAAAAAAACCATCCGGATACTGATCCAGCTCACGCTTCCGTACGGCACCGAAATACTCGAACATGTATACGAAGAAGCCATCGACGATGCTTTTATCAATCATTTCCTCGATCTGTGCTCTGTTAATGAAGTCAACAATCAATAGCGGATTGGCCGACCATATAAACCCGCTATCCCCAATGCCTCGATTGTCTTCACGAATGGATTGGATGCATTTCATCGTATATACGTTGGAGTTCCATCGCGAGCCGTCCGGAAACGTAACGATTACCATTGTCTGCGCCTCGTCGTCGCCTTCAAGCCTGCTTTCGTCATCTATCTGGATATGTCTCTTCTTCGAAAACAAACGATCCCGCCTCACTCTTTTAGGTTAGTACTCGCATAGGGAGGATTAGCTCCACTACTCTTATAAAAGGTCATTGAATCACGGTCGACTTGATAAGCAAAGAACCGTGAATTCGTTATGTTTCCTTTCCGCCACGTTTCAGTAAACGTAACAATGCAGCTGCAGCGGTTCCCTGCTGTCTCTTCCACGCTGGTTTCCCTATCGACCTGATAACCTTCAATCGTTCCTCGCCATATGCCGATATGATCAGGAAAGGCTTGAATGGTCGTTCCCTTCCCTTGCGTGGCAAAAGCTACTGCTTCCTCAGGAGAAAACGGGGGTTCAGGCGGGGCCTTCCCGTCCAGCACTCCCCAAGTTACCGCGTACAGCGCAACGGGAAGAAGCATGATAAAAGCGACTCTCTTCCCTTTCAGCATCCTAGCCTCCAGCCACCAATCCAACGCCCCATAGGCTAATGCAATGAGAACGCCGATTAACAAAAGGAACCAGCTTTTTGCAAGCAAACCTAGACCCATCCCAAAAAGACCATGCAGCAATACGCCTAGCCATAACCAGCGTGCAAACCATTTGCAGCGAAACCACTCAATCACTAAAGAAGCCGCATTGCCATAAATGAAAATAACAGTTCCTATACACATGTTGTAAAAAAGTATGGTATAGAAAATGTCTGTCCTAACTTGATTCAGCGCTATCGAACCGTCGTTCCCCAACCAACTAAACAAAGGCAAAACAATAGATGCCAACGTCGATATCACAAAGGTTGTCATTAGCTTTCTAATCATCAGATCCGACATGTCGCTCCCCATATTAACCCACTCCATCCTTAGCTTCTATCAGCTATGCATCCATCATAGCCGCGGCTGCAAATGAACGGCAGTTCTAACTTTCGTAGAACCTAATATTTGGGGCCACGCCGCCGCTTCGGAATATGGATTCGCGAATAAGAACATGCCGCTCAGAATGATGCTTGCTGCGGAAGCCGCCATGCCTACCTATTCTACTTTCATGCCTTGCCTCACCTGCTATTCGCAATTGATGCTCAATCTTTGATCGATGATCCGTCTTTTCCCGTTATCTCATTCATAAATTCTCACGATCTTTTAATAACAATAGATATTTTGTAGTTTGCATGTTCGCTCAATCCATCAAGAAACTGATCTATGTGTTCATTCGAGGGAAATCTACACTCAAGCAGATAACATCCATCTCCACTGATTTTATAGTTATTCAATATGTAGTGCCCTTGCATTTGAATAAAGGCAAGCAATGGCTGATGATTATGGCTATTCGTAAAAATCGTAATAAAGACGTGCATCATGCATCCTAATTTAGCTTGGTTAACTTTAATCGAATACCCCTCAATAACGCCAGTATCCACCAGCTTCGCAACACGGCTTGCGGCTGCTTGTCCGGTCAAATACACTTTACCTCCTAATTCCTTCATTGTGATACGACTATTTTCAGATAACTCAGCCAAGATAAGCATATCGGTTTGATCCATAGTAATCCTCCCTATTGAATGTTTTTCAAATATCAAGTGAAAACGCTAAACGACTTGAATTAAGCTCTGTAAACCCATATGTCTATCCCATACAATACATATATATCAAAACAAAGGGGATGTAATAATGAAAGTTACACTAATTAGAAATGCAACTTTGGTTGTCGAATATGCGGGAAAGAAATTTTTAGTTGATCCATTTTTGGCTGACAAAGGAACTTACCCTCCATTGCCGAACTCGTTGCGACAGGATCAATTCAACCCGCTCGTTAGCTTATCTACTTCCCTTGACAACATTATAAATGTGGATGCTGTTATTGTAACCCATCTGCATTTAGATCATTTTGACGATAAAGCAAAAGAGGCACTGCCAAAGGATATCCCGATGTTTGTACAAAACGAAAAAGACGCTAAGGAAGTTCGAAATGCTGGTTTTGAGAGAGTAGAAGTTCTCAATGAAGATTCACGTTTTGAAAATATCCAGCTAATCAAAACAAAAGGAGAACACGGTCGAGGGGAACTATTAAAACTGACGGGCGATGTATGTGGCGTTGTTTTTAAGCACGAAGATGAAAAAACAATCTACGTAGCTGGAGATACCGTTTGGTATGAAGCCATCCAGGAAGTAATCGAAACCCATAAACCAGAGATTATTGTCGTAAATGGCGGAGATAACCAGTTCCTACAAGGCGGTTCTTTAGTAATGGGTAAAGATGATATTTATCAAGTAACGCAAGCAGCTTCAAACTCCACAATCATTACCGTCCATATGGAAGCAGTGAACCACTGGACCTTATCAAGAGAGGAATTAAAAAGATTCCTTGCAGAAAAAGGGTTATCTACTTCCGTTTTAGTACCGAATGACGGTGAATCTTACACATTCTAATGGCAAGAACGATATACAACCGTTTTGAATATGAAAGGATCCCATTAAACAAATTGAATCGAATAAATAAGTTTAATAAATAAACAGCAGTAGCCCCTTAGAATTGATATCTTTCTAAGGGGCTACTAGTTGTTTCGCGTTATTTATGCCCAGCCAGCCAACTGGCAAGCGCAGCAATTTCCTCGTCCTTCAGCTGTCCTTTATAAGCAGGCATCCCGTTCCCGCCATTGCTTATTTGTGTCGTGATCTGATCAGCAGACATCTCCGCACCTACATGCTGCAGGTTAGGTCCAACCCCTCCGCCAAGATCTACCGCATGACAGCTTACGCAGTTTTTGCCGTACAAAGACTCCGCTTCAGCCGTATTGACCGTCGCGTTACCGTTATTATCGGCTGGCGTTTCGTCTTTCGCTCCGTTATTCGTTTTATTGCCACCGCAAGCAGCAAGCGAAATAAACAACAGGAACACGGTAAGCATCATCAACCATTTGTAGTGATTATTCATTTTTTTGCCTCCTAGGTATTGGGAGATTTATTATTAACTTCCCCTAAAACCCATAGCTTATGCGCAGCTTCCCAATCATTTTCAGAAAAGGCAAGCCTGCGCATAACGGCATGTTTAATGGTTATCCTAAAGAAATGTCATGACCGTTTAAACGAAATAAGCTTTTACTGCGGGGTGGTTTTGTGGATTTACAAGGGGATTTGGTCAACCATCTGACCGAGCTGAGAAAGAGGCTGATCATCGTTATCGCTTGTTTCTTCGTCTCAATGAGCGGTGGACTATACGTTGCCCCCATGATATTGAGGTACATTAAATCAGGCTTGACCGCCAAATCCGTCGAGTGGAATGTTTTTTCGTTCACGGACGGCCTGTTTATCTATTTGCGATGCGCCTTCCTGTTTGCCATTTTGTTCACGCTGCCCGTGCTGCTGTATCATACTTGGGCATTTGTGAAGCCCGGGCTGACGGATACAGAGGCCAAAGGAACTCTTGCCTACGTACCCGTGTCGTTCCTGCTGTTTCTAATTGGCGTATCCTTCAGCTACTTTCTCGTGTTCCCGATGATGCTCGGATTCATGATCGAGATGAACCACAACGTCGGTGCAGTCGAGACCTATGGGATCGATCGATACTTCTCCTTTCTGTTTAGCGTCGTGTTCCCGCTAGGCGTTGCCTTCGAAATGCCGCTCGTCATCCTATTTCTAACCAAAATCGGATTGCTCACTCCCGAGCGGCTGAACGGATCGCGCAAATACGCTTATGTCAGCTTGGCCGTCGTCGGAGCCTGTATCTCTCCGCCCGACTTTGTCTCTCATCTATCCGTGACCGTGCCGCTGCTCCTGCTCTTCGAAATCAGCGTGCTCGTAACGCGGAGATATGCGAAACGGGTCAGCGCGGTTCCAACCCCTACTTGAATCAAAAAGGAGAAATCTACATGTTAAACAATATCGGAGTCTCAGGATTGGTTATTATTCTGCTTATCGCGCTCATCGTTTTCGGGCCGGCTAAGCTTCCGCTGCTCGGACGGGCATTCGGCGATACGCTTCGCGAATTCCGCAGCTCAACGCGTGGCATCGTAGACGATGAACAGCCTGCTTCTTCCGCGGACAAAAAAGAGGACGTGCAGAAGCTGCTGTAACCAGCTGAGCATAAGCTGAACAAAAGCAGAACAAAAAAGGCCGTTCCCGTGTTTTATCGGGAACAGCCTTTTTTGTTTGTGCGCATTTGGCTTGCCTTATCCGAGCAAACCGCCTTTTTCACGATACTTTACAATCCCTTCAGCCGCGCGATAAGCAAGCGCGCCTACCGTGTTGGTTGGATTGTATCCTGCATTCTGGGGGAATGAGCTTGCCCCTACTACAAACACATTTTCCGCGTCCCACATTTGACTATACGTATTTACCGCTGAGTTTCCCGGATTGCTCCCCATTATGACGCCGCCAGTGTTATGGGTCGACTGATACGTCATAATGTCATAGGGACCAAGCTCCTTTAGATAATCAACCTTATCCGCGCCCATCTCTGTTACAATCTTCGAGCAGCGATCAGCAAGAAACTTTGCCAGCTCTCGGTCTTGATCCTCAAAGTCGAACGTAATGCGGAGAAGCGGATCCCCATAAACATCCTTGTAAGCCGAATCCAAATCGAGAAAATGGTGCTTGAACGACATCGATGACCCCTGCGCGCCAACTCCAATTGTTCGGTTCGAATAATGAACGGACTTCGATTTGAATTCAGAGCCCCAAGACGCCGTTCCAGATGGAACAGGATTGTTCTGAATCGGCCTCGATCCTGGCTGGCCAATCGCAATCACGCCCCCATGGATAAAATTCAGGTCGGAGTGGTCAAAGTTGTCGCCGTTATAATCATCAATCGAAACGCCCAGCGCGCCCGCGCCCGCAAAGTTATTGAACTGTTGATTCTCGAAAAAACCGATCGCGCTGCCTTTGGCAACCTGATACGCGTAATTCCGTCCAATCACTCCCGTTCCGGTAGAGGAATCATAGGGCTTGCCAAGCTCGGACATCAGCAGCAGCCGGACATTGTTAAACACATAGCTTGTCACGACAACGATGTCTGCAGGCTGAATAATCTCTTCACCTGTCGTTACGTCAGTGTACATGACGCCTGTTGCTTTGCCGCCCTTATGTAGAATGCGCCGTACATTCGAATGGGTACGGATCTCGAATTTGCCGGTTTTATTCGCAACGGGAATGACGGTTACTACAGGATCTGCCTTAGCCCCATATTCACACCCGAAGCGCTCGCAATATCCGCAGTACTGGCATGCCGCACGGGTAATGCCATCTGGATTCGTGTAATTTTCCGAAAGATTGGCAGATGGCATCATATACGGATTCAGCTTCAGGCGGCCTGCCGCTTCTACGAACATCTGCATCGCAGGAGTCTTCTTCATCGGCGGTGTCGGGAAAGGACTGCTCCGTTTCCCGCCTAGCGGGTTCACTTCTCCAGAAATGCCGGTAAGCTTCTCGAATTTGTCATAATACGGCTCGATCTCGTCGTAAGTAATACCCCAATCCTGGATCGTCATGCCTGCCGGAATTTTGTTTTTTCCATACTTCTCGATGGTCTTGCTGCGAATCTCGAAATCATAAGGCAGAAAACGATAGGTTTGCCCATTCCAGTGCACCCCCGCCCCGCCTAATCCGTCACCGATGAGAAACGAGCCGTATTGCCGCATAGGCAATGCACGAGTTTTCTCGTTACTGCGGAATGTAATCGTTTCTTTGGATAAATCCTGCATCATTTCGTAACGCAAGCCGTAACGAAGCTCGTCATGCACCATGAAATAATCCTCCGTTTTACGCTCCTTGCCTCGTTCAAGCCCAACGACGTTTAGTCCGCTTTTGGTCAGCTCGGCCGCAATAATGCCGCCAGCCCAGCCTACACCTACAATGACAACATCGGTTTTCGGTAATGTTTTGGCCATAATATCCTCCCGATTCGCTAATGAGCAACCAAATGATCCTGTAGGCTGTTCGGCTCGATTTTTGTGAAATCCTTCTCAATGATGGTGAGGTAGCTCATTTGATTCCCCGGATAGTTGCGCATCTTCCAGCCGTTCATATCCATATTGCCACCATACAAGGGATCGCTATATGCGCCTTCCAGCGTACTGCTCCGCAATATTTTGAAAAAACCGCTCGCCGAGATCGTCGTCAGCTTCACCTCGTCCGACTCGAAAGCCTTAAGCAGCTCATCCTGCTGCTCGTCCGTTAATTCCACGAAGCTTTTATCAAATTTCGTCATACTGTAATTTTCAAGCTCGCGCAGCCCGATCTCGAACATTTCCTTTCGCTTGAGCCGTCCTTGATAGCCCTGCACGCTCTCTCCCGTATAAAACGGTGGCATCATATAATCCCGACCATTGAACCCCCATTCCCCGGCAAGCTGATGGTCGATGAAAAAGGCTACGCCCAGCGATTTGGCTCCCGGTCCGGCATCATCCTCCGGGAATATGCGCTCCGTCGCGCTCTCCACGATTCGAAACTGATCCTGAGTCAAAAACATGAGCGCCCGATTGTAGTTTTTCGGTTCGACCGCCTTACCTTCATCATCCTTAACAGGCGCTGTCTCGGCGGCTGGCTTTCGTTTAATCAGGGAACCAAGCGCTCCTCCCACGACGATGCCGCCCAATGCATAACCGCTATTAATTAGAAACTTTCGCCGCGAATTGCCGTCTACCGCACCTTTGCTTGGCTTTTTCCCTTTATCGTCTCGATTCAATCGCTGCACCTCCTGGATATTTCAAATTCCTCTTTTATTATTTTCCAAGAAGCTATGAATATTCATAAGATGGTAATGGTCATCCTAACAGCAAATTGCTACCTATGGAGGATGATCGTTCAATGACCGCTCTCAGCAAGCTGCTTGCCTTATCAATAGCTGCTGCTGCCCTATCCGGCTGCGCCAGTGACACACCCAACACCACGCATTCCAAAGCTTTATCGCAGCAAGAAGCCAAGATGCTTCATGATCCTTCCGTTATTCCAAGCGAAAACGGTCCTAAGCTTCATACGACTAACAAGCATGGCCAAACCACAAACGGCATGGGTACATCCGTATACAGCATGATTGGCAGCTCCAGCCTGCATGCGAGCGGCTTCTCCGCCCATCTCGAATCAAGGCTAAGCGGAATCGGCATTCCCGACGTGCGCGTATTCGTGTTCGACGATACCGTCGTGCTGGCTACGGAGAAGCTGACAGCCTCCGGCTCGAAGTACGATGACGTTCAGCGAAAAGTGCTCGATCCGACAGAAGGCCTGTCGGGTAAAGGCTATTCGCCGGATGACGGGCTTGGCGGTATAAGCGGGACTGACAAGGAAAGCCACGATAATCTATCGATGGCTGCGAGCCAGATCAAAACCTTCATGGGCGGCGATGTCAAAGTATTGACCGTAACTGGAGCGAAGGCGGTGAAAGCGATCGAGAAAATTCGGGCAGATGCTCTTGCCGAGAACTTGTCGCCGGATAGACTGGCCAGCGATATGCGAGAGCTGCTTAGACTAGTGAAGGCGGATCGGAGCAACGCGAAGAGGTAAGCACTCGTTCTGAATGAAAACGGCTCCCGAAATGATTTCGGGAGCCGTTTGGTATATTGCGCTGCATTATTTCGGTATATTGCACAGCATAATAAATGGTACAGAAATCCGTACTGATTACAGAATGCCAGTGTTCCTTATCTCGCTCCGAACTGTGCATGGTGCAGGCGGCTGTAAATACCGCCCGCCGAGACGAGCTCCTCGTGCCGACCCTGCTCGCTAATCCCTTGCTCCGTAACGACGACGATTCTGTCGGCGTTCTTAATCGTGGCAAGCCGATGCGCGATAACTAGCGTCGTGCGTCCTACAGACAATTCTGCCAATGATTGCTGAATCGCGGCTTCTGTCTCCGTGTCGAGCGCCGACGTCGCTTCATCGAGAATGAGGATTGGCGGGTTTTTGAGGAACATCCTTGCAATGGCGAGGCGCTGCTTTTGCCCACCGGACAGCTTAACGCCGCGCTCTCCAACAACCGTATCGAGGCCTTGCGGCTGGGCATGGATGAATTCCTCCAGCTTCGCCCTGCGTGCTGCCTGCCAGATAGCCTCGTCCGACGCTCCGAGCTTGCCATAGGCAATGTTCTCGCGAATCGTGCCTGCGAACAGGAACACATCCTGTTGAACGATACCAATTTGCTTCCTCAGCGAATCCAGCTTCAAATCGCGAATATCATAACCGTCGACAGAGATGCTTCCGCCCTCAATCTCGTAAAACCGCGGCAGCAGGCTGCAGAGCGTTGTCTTGCCCGCCCCGGACGGTCCGACGAAAGCGATCGTCTCGCCTGCGCGAATCGTCAGGTCAATATTCTGGAGCACCTTCGCTTCGCCTTCGTAACCGAACGTTACTTGGCGATACTCAATGTTGCCGGATAGGCGGTCTACCTCGGTCGCATTCGGCTTATCAGCAACGTCAGGAGCCGTTTCCAGCAATTGAACGTAGCGTTTAAATCCAGCGATCCCTTTCGGATAACTCTCGATAACGGCGTTGATCTTTTCGATCGGCTTGAAGAAAATATTCGTCAGAAGCACGAAGCTGATGAACTCTCCGTATTTCAATTCCCCTTTAATAACGAACCATGTGCCCGCAATAAGCACGAACACGGATACGAGTCTCATCAGCATGTACGTGATGGATGAGTTCAACCCAATAATTTTGTACGAAATAAGCTTGGCTTCGCGGAAGCGCAGGTTGTTTAATTTGAACAGCTTTCCCTCATGGCCTTCATTGGAGAACGCCTGAACGACGCGGATACCGCCAACCGTATCCTCCACGCGCGCGTTGAAATCAGCCATATCCGAGAACAGGCGATTCGCGGCTTTCGTCATTTTTCCATTGAATAGGAGCACGAGCCAAATAATAATCGGCACGATTACGAAGGTGAGAATAGCCAGCTCCAGATTAATATACGCCATGATCCCGAAAGCACCTACGAGTGTCATCGCCGCAATGAACATATCCTCCGGCCCGTGATGGGCGACCTCGCCGATCTCGAAGAGGTCATTCGTCAGGCGCGAGATCAGATGACCGGTCTTAGTGTTGTCGAAGAAACGGAAGGATAGCTTCTGCACATGGTCGAACAGCTTTTTGCGCATATCCGTCTCAATGTTAATGCCGAGCATATGTCCCCAATACGTAACAACATATTGCAACAGCGTATTAATGATATAAACAATAAGCAGAATCGCACAGGCCGTTACAATCAGCCCCCAATTCTCGTCCGGCAGCAGCGTATCTATTACATAGCTGACCGCAAGCGGGAAGCATAGCTCAAGCACAGCCAGCAGTACCGCACAGCAGAAATCCAGCAGGAATAGCTTCTTGTAAGGCTTATAATAGGCAAAAAATCGTAAAAGCATCATACACTCCTTCTTCTCTCGTTCTGATAATCATTTTCAAGAAAATGATATACAATCACTACCTTAGTGTCAATCCATCGCCGAAATCAATTCGCTCCGCATGCGTATACACGTTCATCTCTCCGCCCCTAATAAAACCTACGCAGGTGATGCCGAGATCCTCGGCAAGGCGCAGGGCGAGATCCGTCGGTGCCGACTTGCTGAGCATAATGCCGCAGCCAATCTTAGCCGCTTTTAGCACCGCTTCTGAAGATAATCTTCCACTAAAGGCAATTACCTTATCAGAGGTGCGCAGGCGGTGCATCAAGCAGTAGCCGAACAGCTTATCAAGCGCGTTGTGCCTGCCAATATCCGTTCTGACGGCAAGCAGCCCGGATGGCGTACCGATCGCCGCGTTATGGACGCCGCCCGTGCTGCGGAATTCCGCAGAGCTCGCCTGCAGCTCGTGCATGAAACGGATGCACTGCTCAGCCGAGATGCGGGTGCGGGTCATGATTGTTTTGGCCGTAAGCATGTCATTGTGAAAATAAAACTGTCTGCTCTTCCCGCAGCAGGAGCCGATAAACCGCTTGGCATAATGGTCACGGCTGATCGTTAGCTCATGCTCAAGCTCTACGTAAGCAAAGCCTGTATCCTCATGAATGGTGAGCGCCTTTAGCTGGCCCGCTTCGCGAATAACGCCTTCGGAGGCTAGAAAACCGACGACCAGCTCCTCCAGATTGGTGGGCGAGCATACCAGCGTCGCGAACTCTTCGCCGCCAAGCTTCAAAGTGAGCGGGAATTCCGCGGCAATGTCGTCATCCCTCTCTAAAGGCGCAGTGCCATCGTATCTCAATATGCGCCATTTCGTCGTATTCGAAAGCTCCATATGCATCCCCTCCCTGCACCCCACGCGTCTTTGCCAAAAGGCTTTACGGCAAAGAGATTCCTTGCTCCCTTGCTGCTTCGCCCTCGCATCGTCCTAACTTGGCGGCTCCATCTCAAGCTCTACGATCCGCTTCTCCATATATTTCGTATCCTTAAAAGCATGGTAAGTGTCCGCCCGTTCCACAATAACGGACGCATTGTATTCCGGGATGCCGGCAAGCGGCTCATACACGCCTTTGGCAAATAAGCCGTTGCCCTCCGGCCAATAAAGCTCAATGTTGCCTGCCGCTATATCCTCACGCTTCGCTCGTCCATGAAAGCTGCCGCTCCGATTATAGACGACAATTGCTTCGCCTTCCGATATCGCAAGCCTCGTTAAATCTTCTCCGTTCATTAATACGTCATAGCGGCCCGCCGCATTGAAGGCGTCCTTCTCTCCGTAAATCATGGAATTAAATTGCTTCCCGCGTCTCGTCGTCGCGTAGAAATGCCCCTCCGGTATGCGAAGCTCCGGGAGCGCAATCGGCAGCAGCTGGCCTCGTCCGTCTGCGGTTGGACAATATCCGCCCTCGCACAGCCATGCGCCTCCCCATTGAAACACATCGCCTTGCTTGCCCAGCTTCTGGATACCAGCATAGTCTGGTGCTGCCATGGCGATCTCCCTCCTAATGGCATGCGCATCACGAAACACCATGGCTTCTGCCCGCTCCGGGCGAATCCGCGCTGCCAACTCCGCGTATATTTGCCATTCCGCGCGCGCCTCCTCGATCCGGGGACCCGCGATCTCCGGCGAATAATAGACCATTCGTTCCGTCGATGTTGAAGTACCGCCTCCCGGCTGCTCATACCTTGTCATCGCGGGGAGAACGATGACCTCCTCCTCCGCATCCAGCAGCGTCGAGGTATTAAGCACAATATCCTGGTGTACGCGCATATCGACTGCTTCCAAGCAGCGTCTTACGAACTGCGGATCGGGCATCGTCTCGACAAAATTACCGCCTGACGTATAAAACAGCTTCAGCTTTCGTTCATGGCGCTCCGGCAGCATGGCGTTCTCCAGCGACACGCCCACGATATCGCCCTGCCATTCAGGAAGCTTAAAGGCCCAGAGCTTCTCAATCCGCTTAATATCCCCGCCTTTGAATTCGCCGCCCGGCAGACTGAATGGGTCGGCTCCCATTTCTCCCGAACCCTGCACGCCGCTATGGCCGCGAATCGGCATCAGCCCGCAATGCTCTCGACCAAGGAAGCCTCGCAGCAGCGCAAGATTCGCCACCTGCGATATATTGTCCGATCCGAAGCGATGCTGCGTCAGCCCCATGCTCCAGACGAAGACCGCTGAGCTCGCTTCTGCCAGCAGCACGGCGAACTCCCGCATCCTTGAGCGCGTCAGCCCGGAAGATTGCTCCAGCAGCTCCCAATCCTGGTTCCGAACATGTGACTGAAGCTCCTCATACCCATTCGTATGTGCGTTCACGAAAGCATGATCAATTGCCGCCCCCGGCTGCTCCTCCTCCATTTCGAACCAGCTCTTCATAACGCCATGCATAAATGCGATGTCTCCGCCGATGTTCACCTGATAGAAATCGTCAGCCAGCTTCGTACCGAACAGCGCCGACTCCGGTATCGATGGAATCCAGTACCCCTCCATTGCCGGCTCGCGGTAGGGGTTGATGACGATAATTCTCGTCCCCTTGCGCTTTGCCGCATACATGTATTTCGTCGACACCGGCTGATTATTCGCGGCGACGCTGCCCCAGAACACCAGGATGTCGGTACCAATCCAATCCTTGTAATTGCAGGTAGATGCCCCAACGCCTAGGGAGCGTTTCATAGCCGTCTTCGAAGGCGAATGGCAGATCCGTGACGCATTATCGATATTATTCGTACCGATGAGTCTAGCCGCCTTCGCCGCCACATAATAGGATTCATTCGTAATGCCTCTGGCGGTTAAATAGAAGGCCAGCTGCTTCGGATCGATTGCCCGCGCTTTCACCGCGATGCGCCGCAATGCCTCATCCCACGAAATTCTGCGAAAGCTGCGTTCTCCCTTGCTGCGAATGAGCGGGTACGGCAGCCTCCCAAGCTTGCGCAGCTGAGTACTATCCAGCTTGCGCAGCTCGTCAATGTCCGCGTGCAGCATAGACGGCTTGATTGCTGGCATCGTGTTCAGGCGCAGCACGTTGAGCCTTGTCGTGCATACATGCGGTCCTTCCAGCGTCTGGTCATACAAGCCGGATACGCCAAGCGCGCAGCCGTCGCAGACGCCCTGCGTTAGTATGCGGTAGGCATACGGCAAGCTGTCCCGGTTATCCCAGGCCACCTTCAACGTATCCTTTATATGATGCGGCTTAATGCGGCCAAGCCCGAAGGGCGCCTTGCTTACCCATAGCTTCGGATCCGGCAGTCTTGGCAGCTTGATTGGTCCTGTATGTATCGTCTTCTTCAATCGACAACCTCCCTGATCAGCATCATGAAATACCTTAATGTATGGATACGATTCATTCGGTTATGCCAGCCTTTCAAAGAAAGCGCATACAAAAATAGCGATTACTGAAAATCATACGTGATAACTGTTACCTAATAACATACGACATATATGTTGCTGGGAATCATATCAGCTTTGCCTTACTAGATTATCTACGAAATATGCATGACTCCGTAGTCATCCATTCTTGCTGCTCTCCGCCACATCCTTGAACTCTTCGCCACATCTTTTGCTGCTCTCCGCCACATCTTTGAACTCTTCGCCGCTGCAGGCTGCAATACCTTTCGATTGTGTTCATGAACTGCGCAGAATGAGAGAATAGAACTATGGATTAGCTCCATTCCCCCTAGACCAGCTACTTGGCTACAATGGCAATACTTGCACAGCAGCTTGCTTGCCGCTCACCTGGATGCCAGACTGCTTCTTGCCGTTCTCCGCCAAATCCTTCACCATGCGCTCCAGCAGCTCCTTCGCCTTCGGACCTTCCTTGCCCTGAATGCGCACCACTAGCTGGACGCCATTGCCGGAGCCGAGCAGCTTCGCTGCCTGACGAAGCTTCGTATCATAATCATGCTCTTCGATATGCGGGGTCAAACGCAGCTCTTTCACCTTGGCAGGCTGCTCCATCGCCTTCGCGCCGCGTTTTTCTTGCCCCGCCTGCTGCTTGGCTTGTCCCTTCGCTACCAGCTTGCACGGAGGCGGGCTGCTCATAAGCGAGGTGCATACGAGATCCACCTTAAGCTCCCGCGCCTTCGCGAGCGCCTCATCGCGTGTTACAATGCCAAGATCCTCGCCGCGCAAGCCCGTTAGATGGACCTCGGAGGCACGTATTTTTTCATTCATAATGACCATGGATGCCATACCCGCTACACTCTCCCTTACTGTAAATATGAAAAACAGCAGCCTTCACTATCGAAGCCGCCGTTTTCTTTTCTTCTATTATACGCTTTTCTTACGCTTCCAGCGCGGTTTGTTTCCTCAGCGCCGTTGCAGCAATCTCCTGCGACTCGGCTTTGCGAAGAAATTTCTTGCCTCGCCAGCGAAGCAGCGACAAGGTGCCGCGGATGTATTCATCCAGGATCATGCAAGCATAAATGCCGATCAAGCCCCAGCCAAGCTCGATACCTACGTAATAAGCAAGAGCCGTCGCCACCAGCCACATCGAGAAAACGGAGGTCCACATCGTATAGCGCGTATCCCCGACCGCGTTCAACGCATTCCCGAGCGCCATATTAATCATTTTGCCCGGCTGCAGCAGCAGGTTCATACCCAGCAGCGAGACGCCGAGCGCCACGATCTCCTTACTGTCAGTGAACAAGGCAAGCAGCTGCTTGCCGAACAGGAAGATGAGGAATGCATTGACCGTCACGACACCGAGACCGATCCACATCGCCCGGAAAGCGAGACCGTAAGCCTCCTTCACCCTTCCCGCACCGAATAAATGGGCAATCTGGATTTGTACCGCAAGCGCAATCGAATAGCCGAGCATAAAACAGAACGATTCGAGTGTATTCATATACGTTCGTGCTGCCAGCTCATTCGAGCCCAGCATCGCCAGAAACGTGAAGATCAGCAGCTGCGTGAACACCCAGCAGGACATATTGACGCCAAGAGGCCAGCCAATACGGATAATGTCACCGAACAGCTTGCGGTTGAACAGCGAAAAGTCACGCAAGCTGATCGTCCTCTCAAACGAGCTGAGGAACATGATAAACAGTACGATGGTAGCCAGCAATCGGCAGAGCACAGTGGAGACGGCTACGCCCATCAGCCCCCATTTCGGGAAACCGAAAGCGCCGAAGATGAATGCATAGTTGAAAAATACATGGACCACATTCATCCCGATTGCCGTGTACATCGGTCCTTTCGTATTGCCCGTATTCCGAATCGACGTGCTGAGCGCCGACATGACGGCAATGAGAACCATACCGCCGCCAACGATAGAAATATACGTCTCCGCAAGCGGGATCAAATGCTCCGGAAGCTGGAGTATTGCGGCGATTTCCCCTGGAATCAAATAAAGCAGAACGCTGAGCCCAATACCTATAATCGCACTTACCGTTACGGCCATGATAGCGATCGTACGCGCATCCTCGCCATTGCGGGAGCCTATCTTCTGGGCGATAAGGATGCCTGCACCGCTTGCTACAGTAATAAACAAAGTCGTAAGCGCTTGGAACAGCTGGTTGGAGAAGCCGACTACAGCAACCGCATCGTCGCTGATACGGCTTACCATAAGCGTATCCGCGGCCCCTAATAAAAATTGCAAAAACAGCTCGATAAATATCGGCCATGCCAGCATCCAAAGCGAGAATTTTTTATCCGTCAAAGCCATTATGCTTTCCTCCTGCACGAGCTCCCTGCCGGGAGCCGAATCCGTTGTCAATTGATCATTCGTCATTTCAAATTATAGATGCTATACTGAGCCTGATGTATCACTTTTACAACCGAAACTATAACGATTCCAACTTCGAAATAGGGGAGCCAGCAAACCAGTGCCTATTATTCATATGACCATCCCGCCGCTCCCGCATTACATCATCGGCGGGTACACCCTTGCACCCGCAGGGCGCAAGCATCCCAGCAGACGCAATATCGAAGTGTTCGACCTGCTGGTTGTCACGCGAGGCTGCCTCTATATCGGAGAAGAAGAGCAGCACTACGAAGTGAGCGGCGGCCATGCTCTGATCCTGCGTCCTGACGCTTATCATTACGCTACGCGTGCCTGCCAAGAGCAAACCTCTTATTACTGGATTCATTTCCAGACGACCGGTCAATGGGGGATGTCAGAGGAAGCCATAGCGGAGGAACGGATCGTAGGAACAAATGAGCTGATCGAAAAAGCGAAGGAGCGCATGCTTTCCTCTAGTTTTTATACGACGCAAACCTTCACGAAGCAGCTGCCGCAATTCACTAAGCTGCTTCAGCCCTCCAAGATGGAGAGTCTCCTCAACCAGCTGGTGCAGCTTAATATGAATGACCATATTCCGAGCGTCAAGTGGAAGCAGCAGCTTGCATTCCAAGAGGTCATCGAGCATTTGTCCGCGTCCATGGAAACGCAGGGCCCGACGCCCTCCGCCTTATGCGCGGAGCAAGCCGCCTCCTACTTGCGGGAGCATTACCGCGATAACATAACCGCCCAGGAGCTGGGCGAGAGCATCAACTTCCATCCCGTCTATATTGCAAGATGCATGCAGAAGGAATTCGGCTGCGCCCCATTCGATTATTTGATGCGCTTTCGCATTGAACGAGCGAAGCTGCTGCTGCTCCAAACCGACCTGGCTGTTGCCCGTATCGGCGAGGAGGTCGGCTTCAACCATGCAGCCTACTTTGCCTCTTGCTTCGCCAAGTACGAGGGTATTTCTCCGCGCAAATACCGGCAGCGCTTCTCGCATGGATAACAAAAGGGATGCACCCGCATCATGCATGCAGTCGCATCCCTTTATTGCTTAGGCTCTAGCTTCATATTCGAGCTAACGCAGCTCCGACTGATGCTGCTCGTTGTCAACATGCATGGTCATTTGCTTGCTACCTTACACGGTTGTCGGAGCACCTTCAACGTGGCTCACTGTTCCAACAGCCGGTTTCTTGCCCCAATTGGTTAGCCGCTTTCCTAACCGAATCGAAGGCAGCTCGACAAAATAATAGCTCATCGCTCCCGCTCCGAACGAAACCACAAAAGCAATGACGACAATTATTGGCGTGTCTATCTTGCCATCCAGCAGATGTACGAGTGAGAGCAGCACGATCATATGATATAGATAAAGGCTGTACGATATTTTGCCCAAAAACAGCAGCGGCCTTCGCTGCAGCTGCCGCGACAAGCGAACAGAGGAAATCGCGGCTACGATGAAGATCGAAGCCCCAATCGCTGTCATCCAATCACCGCGATGCGGCATGAACATATCGTGAAAGTCCTCGCCGTAGCCGATCCATTTGAATGAATAGCAGCATAGCCCTATCACGAGCAGCAGCGACATCCACCATCCATTCAACCGCGAGAACAGCTTCTTCAGCTCTCCCTGGTACTTTGCTAGTAAAGCACCTGCAATAAAAAAGGAAGCATAGTGCAGCGAGACAACGAAGTTTGTCATATAACGCGTCTCGAGGCTGGCTAGCAAAATTTCGGCCCCGTAAGATAAGAGCAGCGCCAGCGGAAGTCCAAGCTTCCAGCCGCCTTTGACGATAGCAAACATAATGAACGGAAATAATAGCGAGATTCGCATTTCATGTACGAGTGTCCATAGAATCGGATCGTACCGCGTCGTATTATAGTTGCCTACGAAGAGCAAGTGATGAATAAATGAGGACCAGTTCGGCGGGATGACCCAAAGGTTGTTGTAATAGCTTGTCAAATCGGTCAGCTTCGACACGTACACGGCTTCCCTCATCGCAATCGCGATAAGCAGCGCAATGACAAACGGGATATAGATACGACAAATCCGCTTAATCACATACTTCGTGTAGGTCTGTTGACGATTGCTGAAGAATGGCAGCGAAAGCACGAAGCCGCTTAACAGAAAGAACATAATGACAGCTTCGTGGCCGCCCCAAATCGCATGCAAGGGGGTGTATTTCAACAGGTTCAACGGGTAGTCCAGCAGCCCTAGCCCTGATGTGTTCTGCACAATAGGCGTGAACACCATTAAGAAATGTCCAATCATCACGGCCAGTGCCGCGAGCCCTCTAAGTGAATCCAATTGTTCATAGCGCTGCACGCTGCGATTCCTCCACATTTACCGAATCTTTATAATGACCAAAAACAATTATAAGGGATAGCAGGGCGCTTTGTCCGCAACTATTTCATCGCTATAAACCTAGTTGTGAAAGGCTGATAGGATGACCGTCTGCCGAGCCCAATCCCCCTCTTAAACAATGCTCATTCCACCCCCAAAAAAAGAGCCGCCGCCCAGCTGCATAAACAGCTTGAACGGCAGCTCTATGTGCCTGCGCTTGGGTTATGGCCGCTGCATGCTTCAGCATGCACGGAACAGCAGATTTACGTACCTGCGCTTGGTTAATGATCGCCGCATGCTTCAGCACGCACGGTACAGCAGATCTACGTACCTGCGCTTGGTTAATGATCGCCGCATGCTTCAGCATGCACGGATAGACTGGTCAGCGAGATCTGGACCGCCCTCTTCTCCTCCATAGCTTAACGATTCCTAGTAAGCCTATGCAGACCAACAAGCCCGCGCAGCCGCCCATAAAGTCAAGCACGACGTCTGTCGCATTGCCCGTTCTCTCATCAGAGCCTAGTTGATTCCACTCATCCAGAGCTGGAATGGCTACTGCTGCTAGAAGTGTGAGCAGAATGGATACCCATACACGTCCGCGCATCAACGTACGCAAAAACATGAACAGCAATGCCGAGAACGTTGCATACACGAACAAATGCGCACCCTTGCGGAACAGAAACTCAATAAATCGATATGGATTCACGTGTGAATTAATAACACTCGTTCGGTAATGAATCGTGATGTCCGGCAGCCATCTCATAAGCTGGTGATAATTAAAATGGCTTCTTAAAAAAGGCTGGATACTCTGCTCCTCATAGGTTTGCGATGAGAAAACAAACAGCATGCCTAGCCATCCCGCCATTACGATTCCCCAGAGCGCAACCGCTCCCCATCTACTAGTTTTATTCAAACAGCTCGCACCTCCTGCATTGCAAATTCCTCTTTCTATCATACTGGAAAAAATACATACAAACAAAATACTAGGGTGAGTGAGGCAACAGCAGCATACAAAAAAAACGGACACTTGCCTAAGGCAGATGACCGTTTAAGATAGAGTCAAATAATTTGATAGCAAATCCTACTCAAAATTACTTATTTTATAAATACAGTATAAAAGTCCTATAATATTGTAGTCAATATGTCTAAAGTTTGGTATTATAACAAAAAGAAGTGAAGCGAGGCGATTCTAATATCCAGCTATTTAATGTTTACCGAGCTATCCACTCCATTAAAAGTTCTCGGCATACGGCTATTTAAAGATGAGAATGGTCATTTTTGGTACAAATTTAAAGCGAACAAGCGTAGACGTTTTTTCAAATAATCAATATATTTTATGAATAGGAAATGTAAGCGAATTCTTATCTTTAGTTGTACATACGTTGTTACGAGACTAGAAGAATAGCAGTCAGTCAACCAGTCATTTTAGGATGAGTAAAGTCAAGAATTCACCATATAATCCGTATATGCACAATACATTTCACTCCCGCACTCCCGTTCATAACGAACACAATCATAACAATTAAGAATTCGATCCAGTGCTTGACTAGCCCCCAATACTTCGTCAGATTGGTAGGATTGGTTCATTAACAACTTATCGACCATTTCCTGCCGCAGCCGTTCAATTGCTTGTTCCAGCTTTGCTTTATCATGAAGTTGATTAATCGTACTGCACCCCTCCCAGAGGAAGCGTATTATTCTCGATATCGATGAATATCTCCTCGGCAAACCATTTACCCACATTTACATAGCCTGGTTCAGAACAGCAATACCATTAAGCATGCCCTTCGGCCCTCTTGGTTCCCACCTATGTATGTTTTTGGAATAGTTCTTAATGCTAGTGTAAAGCATATTTTAGTACTATGGTAGGGGTTATTCATAAATCGAGCATTTTTTTTACATTTTCTTCACAATCGGGTCCACGGCAGCTATCTATCCATTAGCGATATAACCCTAACAACAATAGACCGTAATGAAGTTTTAGGCTTCAGTACGGTCTATTGATGTAGCACGGGTATTTGATCCTGCACTCATTGTTTAAAATACGTTCTAACCCATGTTCTCCGCTATCTTTCTTCCCGCCTCAAGCTCTTTATTGAAAGCGGTACGATATGTTGCAATAATATCTGTGCTGTACCCATTTCCCACAAGCTTCGCAGACGTATCTGTCATAATCGATTCAAATCTCGAGGAGCAATTATTAACCTCTTGAAGTCCTTTTTCCTTGATCTTAGGTTGATCCGCTGCGCTCGCCGCCAAATATTGCATGCCGATGTCCATCAGCGTCGCCTGACAGCTGTTCTTAAGTGAAGCAAGCTGCGATTCTGCACTAGCAGTTATCTGCTCATAGGAAGGCTTCACTGGTTCGCCAGTTCCTCCTGAATTACCACCAGTACCGCCTGAATTTCCGGAACCGCCCGTGCTGCCGCCGTTGCCGGGCAGTATGATTCCCCCGCCCCCCTGTTCAGCCCGATAAGCAGCTGACTCGCCGCTAACGGTTTTTGTAGTCGGATCATAACCGATCTGAGTACCTGCGGATTCTGACAAGAATCGAATTGGTGCATAGATCGAGCCTTTGTACCCATAGAGCGTTTGTCCGGTCGGTAGAACTACCGTCTTTCCATCAAATACAAGCTTAGCCTGTACTGGCTGGATCGTAATTTCAATGCTTGTTTGGGGCTTTTGCGTGCCTGAAGCTGCCGTCTGAAGGTGCTTTTTCAACGCTGCAAGCTCCTTCTCTGTTGGCTCTGAGACGGAAGCCGTCGCACCATCCCAATTCACAGTCTTTTGGAGTGCATAGGAGATATAGCGGATAGGTACATAGGCACGTCCCTCATGAATAAAAGCATATTGCCCTTCCGGGAGCGTTAACGGTTTTCCATCAAACTTCAATTGGACCGGTTGTGTCTTGGTCTTGATTACTGTTGCTGCAGATGCAGAAGCCGTCCATATAGAAGAAAGCATCATCATAGCTAAAAATACAGATAGTACAGGTGACTTTTTCATAAATCCTCCTTGAAATCGTAGAGCTGATTACTTAATCGAGTCTGCAATAACAGCCAGTGCATCGGCTCTGGCCTGGGCCTTCGCACTCTCGTATTGTGAGCTCCAATCTGGGAAGGCTTGATCCCCTAGGTCGGCGGCCTTATACTCGCTCTTCGCATTGCTCATTAATTCATTAAACTTGGCATCACAATCTGCCTCCGCAGAAAAAACCTTATTCAGATATTTGCTCTGAATATCTGCAAGCGTAGCATCCTTATTACTGCTCAATTCACCTGCGATCTGCTTCACTAGACTATTGCTTGTTGCTTGGCAAGAAGATTTCAGACTACCCAGCTTGGCCGTAACCGAAGCATCAATCTTCTTCTTATCCCGGGACTTTTCTTCCAAATTGGTAGATTCACCCTTGGAATTATCGTCCTTCTCTACGTTATCAGACGTTGGTCCTGGTGTCAAAGTTGCAGATGGGGTTGGAGCAATATTCTCGGGTTGAGTAGATGGGCCTATCTCTGGAGTTTGCGTTGGCTCATTATTCATAGTCGCTTCTGGTTGGTCAGCGGGAGAGGATATGGGAGACGATAATGGAGATGGGGAAACGACTCCTGTATTTCCCTCAGCCGTTTCATCCAACTGCCCATTCAGCTCTTCTACCTTATTCAGCTTGGAAAACAAGCTCATGCTTCCATATATAACGATTCCAATAATAATGAGTGCGCCTGCTAAAATAAAAAGGTACTTTATTCGATTTTTCATAGTTTTGGTTTCATAAGGTCGATTGCACGAGCAAGAGCCACCTACGATTCTCCTTTATAGAATAGGATAAAAAACAAGCTGACGCCTATACGAATACGGCGTCAGCTTTCATTTATGACGTTTTCGACTGAGTAAAGGTTTCGCCAGTCCCCATAAACTAGCTATGAAGGGAGAATAATCATCTAGTTGTGGGTTCTTCAATAGTTGAAGATTGATACCATTCCACAAACTTACTAATTCCATCTTCAAAATGCCAAGAAGGATTGTAGCCTAAAATATTCTTTGCCTTACTTACATCAGCATAAGTACGATTTACATCCCCAGGCTGCATAGGCATTTTATTGATAACAGCTTTTTTCCCGAGCGTATTCTCAATAGCCTCCACCATTCTTCTGAGACTAATGGTATTGGACTCACCCAGATTAAAGACCTCGAATTTCCTCTCGCCTTCCTTAACCCATTCAACAGCCTTAGTCACGCCATCAATAATGTCTTCAATATAGGTATAATCTCTTTCAGAAGAACCATCTCCGTAGTAAGGAATAGCCTCACCTTCAGAGATTAATTTGGTAAACTTATGTATAGCGAGATCCGGACGCTGTCTGGGTCCATAAACAGTGAAGAACCTCAAGCAAGCCATATTAATATTATATAGACTATGGTAGGTGTGACATAGAAGTTCTCCTGCTTTTTTCGTTGCAGCATACGGAGAAATCGGAAAATCGACAACGTCATCCTCTGAAAATGGAACCTTATCATTATTACCATAAACGGATGATGATGAAGCAAATACAAAGCTCTTAATATTGTGTATTTTACTCATTTCTAAAAGGTTTACAGTTCCATTAATATTAACATCCGTATACAATACCGGATCTTGAATAGATGGCCTTACCCCTGCAGAGGCAGCTAGGTGAATAATCGTATCCACCTGATTTTCATTGAAAATACGATTTAAAAATTCAGCATTTCGCAAGTCGCCTTCTTCTACTTTATAGGAATCTCGGGCCAGATTTAATTTATCAACTAAATCTTGTGTTTCCTCTACATTGTTTCTTTTAATTACTGGATCATAATAGTCATTGAAACTATCAATATTAATAACCTTATGCCCTTTTTGCAGTAAAGCATCGCAAAGATGGGAACCAATAAAACCAGCTCCTCCAGTTACTACAATAGTGCTCAATATCCTTTCACTCCTCAACGGCTCTAAGTGCTTATTCAATCAACATGCTACCATTTGAATAACAATTCATGAATTAATCCACTGTACTAACTACTATTCTCTAATTAAAAATAATAGTAATATCAGAAATTTTATTAAATATTACTAATTTATTAGAATTCGAGAATTCACTCTATAAGTTACTGTCTATTTCTTGCCCCAGACTGTAAGGTTCACTATTTTCGTATAACTTTGTATTATTTTAATAACCTTCGCTGAGACATTTGTATCTAAATAATCGTCAGGAAGAACAGCACCTTCGTCATTTTCATACATTGCAATAGCAAGTTCAACCGCCTGTTCAACATCATTACCATCTATCCCACCTATAACAACTGTACCTTTGTCAAGCACCTCCGGTCGCTCTGTCGATGTTCGAATAAGAACGCCTGGAAAACCTAGTAGCGCGCTCTCTTCTGATAATGTTCCACTATCTGAAAGAACACAAAACGCATTCTTTTGTAAATGATTATAATCAATAAACCCAAAAGGACTCATGGTTTGTACAAGAGGATGAAATTCAAATTCACGCTGCTCAATAACCTTCTTGCTTCTTGGATGCATGGAGTAGATTATTGGCATCTGATACTTCTCAGCAATTTTATTTATAGACTGCATTAACGAAAGAAAGTTATCTTCCAAATCAATATTCTCTTCTCGATGCGCTGATAGTAAAATATACTTGTTCTTTTCTACATTAAGTCTTTTCAAGACATCTGAAGCATCTATTTTCTCTTTGTGGTCACGAAGGACTTGCCCCATAGGGGATCCTATTACAAATATCGTCTTTCCATCGATCCCTTCAGATAATAGATAACGTCTACTATGCTCTGTATATGGAAGATTTATATCAGCAATATGATCTACGATTTTTCTATTTATCATTTCAGATACATTCCAGTCCCAGCACCGATTGCCGGCTTCCATGTGAAAGATAGGAATTTTCAGTCTTTTCGCTGATATCGCTGCAAGAGCCGAGTTCGTGTCACCAAGGATGAGGAGCGCATCAGGTCTTTCGCTTTCAAGAACTCCGTAGGACTTTGCTATAATATTCCCCATAGTTTCGCCTAAATCTTTTCCTACACTATCTAAATAGTAATTCGGTGCACGCAATCCTAAATCCCTGAAGAAAACCTCATTTAAATTATAGTCCCAATTCTGTCCAGTATGAACGAATACATGATTAAAATACTTATCACAAGCCTTAATACATGCTGATAGTCTAATAATTTCTGGCCTTGTCCCAATAATAGTCATGACCTTTAATTTATTTCTTCCACCCCTATTTTCCAAGTTCTATACCTCCTCAAAGTACGTGTCTGGTTTATCAGGGTTGAAGCACTCATTTACCCACATAAATGTAACCATATCTGTATTACCTATATTTTCTATGTTATGCGTATATCCTACGGGAATATCCACAACCTCCAACTTTTCGCTATTTACATAATATTCTATTATCTCTTCTTCATTTACTTTGCGAAAGCGAATTACCCCTGATCCACTCACTACTAGGAATTTTTCATTTTTACTGTGATGCCAATGATTCCCCTTTGTAATCCCAGGTTTAGAAATATTTACGGAAAACTGGCCTCTCTCAGCAGTACGAAGAATCTCTGTAAAACTACCCCTATCATCAATATTCATTTTAAGCGGGTAACTAAATAAATCTTTGGGAAGAAAACTTAAATATGTACTGTAAAGATTCTTCTCCAGTTGATCTGACATATCCCCTATGGATAAATTAGTTCTACTCTCTTTAAAACTCTGTATCGTTGCAGCTAATTGTCCAATTTTAATACCATTTGTTACAGGTACAATACAATAACCCTCCTTCATAGTCGGATTACCATTGAGTGCTTTTAAGAATTCTTCTATTACATCATCAATATAACAAAGATTTAAATCTAAATCTTGATTATTAACTTGAATTGGAAGATTTCTCGAAATGTTATAACAAAAGGTAGCTACTACTGTATTATAGTTAGGCCTACTCCATTTTCCGTAAATATTTGTTAAACGATAGATATATACTGGCGCACCAGTGTTCTGACCATATTTAGATAGTGTACGTTCAGCCAGCTTCTTACTTTGTCCGTAGGAATTGTCTCGTTCTACCTGAGTACTCGATGTGAATATAATTGGCACTTTTCTTCCCATTAAGCCATTGGTTAATTTTAAAGTATAGTCTGAATTTCCTTCAAAAAACTCTTCTTCATCCTTTGGTCTATTTACTCCTGCCAAATGGAAAATAAAATCACATTCTACTAAAAAAGTTGCTAACTCATCATCGGTAGTTTCATGCGTTGCCCTTAATAACTCGTATTCTTCAAACCTGTCAAGTGTTGCACACAAATTTTTACCTATAAAACCATTCGCCCCAGTAACTAAAACTTTCAATTTAATTCACCTCATTTGTCTGGAGTTCATTCCTGATGAAATCAAGTGATAACAATTTATCTTTTACTCCATCAACACTTAATCTTGTTGTATTATGCGAATTGTATTCATTCATTGTAGAGAGTGCCTCGTCTCCATTAATAAAATATTTATCATAATTCAAATCACGGTTATCAGCTGGTACTCTATAATAATTGCCCATATCTTCAGCTTTAAAATACTCTTCTTTAGTAAGAAGCGTTTCATATACCTTCTCACCATGACGAGTGCCAATAACTTTTATTTCTTGATCCGGTTTAAAGAGTTGTTTAATTCCTTCAGCTAAATCACCTACTGTGCTTGCGGGAGACTTTTGAACTATAATGTCTCCACTTTGTGCATGCTCGAATGCATATACTACTAATTCTACCGCTTCTTCTAAGCTCATGAGGAATCTAGTCATATCTGGATCAGTGACCGTCATTGGCTCCCCAGACTTGATTTGTTGTACAAATAAAGGAATAACAGATCCTCTAGACGCCATTACGTTTCCATAACGTGTAACACATATTGTAGTTTTCTCAGGAGATACCGTGCGAGACTTAGCCACAACGATCTTCTCCATCATAGCTTTTGATATACCCATAGCATTGATTGGATATGCTGCTTTGTCAGTCGATAGACAAATACATTTCTGAACCCTATAATCTATTGCTGCTGTTAGTACATTTTCTGTACCTAGAACGTTTGTTTTAACCGCCTCAATAGGGAAAAATTCACAACTTGGAACTTGTTTAAGAGCAGCTGCATGAAATACATAGTCAACCCCATGCATAGCATTTCTAACACTGGCCAAATCACGCACATCCCCTATGTAGAATTTGATTTTTTTATTCTGGTACAAGCGTCGCATGTCGTCTTGCTTCTTTTCGTCACGGGAAAAAATACGTATTTCTCTAATATCAGTATTTAAAAAACGGTCAAGCACAGCTCCGCCAAACGAGCCTGTACCACCTGTAATTAGTAGTACTTTATCTTTAAACATAATCTTCATACTCCTTTTTGTGTACAAAATACTTAAATAAATGTTGTGAATGAGGTTCAATTCGTAATTTTCATCATTCCACAATTAAAACACAATTAAAAACAATTAAAACACAATTAATATCTCGTGACATTTTAAAATCCTATAAAACTTTTAACATTAATCTAATATCTCTGGTCAATATACTAAACATATCTAAAATCATTCATTATATATGTTTATATCCAACACTTTAATTATTGTAGCGTCTACATGGTTTCCATTTGGTTCATTCGTCTTCTTAGTATTCTTTTAATAATAATTGGCTGCCCTATTGCAGCAGGCAACATGACTATGATGTTTACAATTATTATTCCTGACCAATTATCTACATAGTTTGAAATAATAACTGCTAGAGGTACTTTTATAACGGCAGCTAATATATTGAATATGATTTGACTCTTCAATTCCCCGATTCCGTTTGCAATGCATGTCACAGACAAGATAAATAGCATGATACTCACTATTAGTGCAAACAAAAGAGACGTCATAACACTTATCGTAATTGTTTCCTCACCAAGCCAGATATTCACAATGGGTTGCATAACCGCAATCAAACAAGCTACCCCTATCACTCCGCATAATGCTATATAGTTTAATAGTTTATACATCTTCCATATCCACATAAATCTCTTTTCAGCATATGCCTTTGTTATCGCTGACCACACAGGATTCGATATTAATGAGAATATAGTCACAAATAGAAAAAAAATCTTCTGATAAATTTGGTATTCTACAACATATTTCGAACCATATAACCAAGTTATTAATATATCATTTGTTGAAGTTATAATCATGAAAGCAATCTGTACCACAAAAAAACTTCCACCAAGTTTAACTATTTCATAAGCATATTTTTTAACATAATATTTATAATGAGGCCTTGAGTCTTTTAAAGATGTTGAAAAGATAATAATAGTGGCAATTAATAAAGGAATATTCACAGTCATCATATATACAGTTGAAAGATTTATTAAATTTTCTGAAACAACGCTAGCATTGAAACACAATACATAAATTAAAACTAACAAACTAGATAAAAGACTTAGAAAATTTGACAATGCCGTCTTTTGTAATGCATGTAAAATTGAGATTACTAACTTCAAAAAAAATTGTATCATAATACCTGTGAATATTAATCGTGTAGCTATAATCAATACTGAGTTAGATAACACATCTTCCGATATATTAAGTAGATAATTCCAATTACCAAGCCCTATTGCTACATTTCCCAAACATACAACAACTAATGAAATAATCCCTATAATTCCGTATGAAGAAGTTATATAAATTTTAGCTTTAGTATAATCATTATCAACAAGAGCTTTGATCAAATTATTTCGTAATCCATTTCCAATTCCAAGATCAAAAGTTAATATCCAAGACAACACTGAAAGTAATGTAAACCATAGACCTAAAACCTCATTATCAGGGAAATATCTGATGTATGCCGGAATCGTAAACAAGCTTACTAATATAGAAAGCCCCTTAACTACATAAGATCCTATAATATTATTAATGAGTTGTTTATTCCCAGAGAATCTACTGAAGTATTTTTTTAATAGTAAATTTATAATATCCCCACCTTTTTATGAAGGGACTCTTTAGTGGCTCGACTACCATAACCATCTTTTAAAAAATAAAACATAATACAATAAGTAGCTACTAAGGAAGTATGAGGTTCTTTATTGAGGATTAATAAACACACTATTAAGATAATAATTTTGCTTAAAATACTCTGATTTCTTAACTTCCAAATACCGAATACCCAAGCTAATGTGAATACTATACCCCCAATCCCAATACTCGCTAAATAATAAGTACTTGTCGAGGTTTGATAGATTCCAAACAACTCTCTTACTATGATATCTATCTTTCCAATACCTACGCCAAAAAAAGGGTTAGAAGCAAATATGTCTATATTCGCAATTGGGGAGGCTAATCTATTTTCATATGATCCTGATTGATTTAAAAACTTTCCAAACATCTTAGGACTCAGTTGAACTAAATATAATAATATACTATTCAAATTTATATAGGTAATCAAAGAACATATAATTAAAAATGAACCTATAATATAACTTTTTACGAATTTAGCATTCCTAGTCAAATGCAAAACAATTATGAAAGGTACTATAGCTATCCCTGCCGTTGACCTAGTACTTAAAAGGCCTATAAATAAAATTATTAGATTTACGTAATTAATCTTTTCGTTTTTAAATGAAATTTCAAAAATCATTGCAAAAATAATAAAACTTGCAAAAAGACCTGGCTCCCAGAAAACCCCTGTATTCCTTATTGTAGAATAAACAAAAACAAAAAAAACTAATCCATTATAATACGAAGCACCATTTACGTTATTCACTATAGGTAAGTTTATTGTGATATTAAAGTAGTTTACCCCTACATAAACCACTAACGAGATAATAACGATATACTTCATACATAATGTAAAATACTTAACAAAATCCTTAAAGCTAACTAATCTAACTACAAAAAATGAAAAAGTAACAATTAATAACATTTTCACATTACTAGTAACATAACCATTATTTATATTCGCAATAAATGAAAGCATAACTGTTATGATTAGCATTAAGTACCATATTGTATATATATCTACTTTTAAGAGTTTTTTGTATTTAAGCATCAGCATCCAGAAAGTTGGTAAAATTAACATATAAGCCCCAATACTCGTTTCTACAGTGGTCATTGCATATCCACTCGTATATATTATGATGAGACATAATATGAATACATTAAGTCGACTTATATTATTCTTTGTAGGCTCTATACTGTTTGTCGAAATAACCATCTGTTTCCTCCAGAATTACAATCTCACTTTGAACGGAATCCTTTTATTCTAGCCTTTATAGTTTTTGAAAAACTATCATATTTGTGTACTTTAAATAATGGTTTTAAAAGTCTAAAGATACTTGCACCAATCCTTATATTTAAAGGGTACAGTATGATATTTCCAACTTTTCTTTCATACACTTTATCTGCCATTACTATTTTGGGATGTTTGAGCGGTAGCTCGAGTGGGTGTGATTTCATTCCACAAAAACGTCTTGTCATAACATTTTTCATCGAGTTCCCACCATGTGTTGAATAATCGTCAACTCCAATGTTTTCTATCTGATTGTTTCGAGGTGAAATACCGTATACCCCGTTTATCCTTAATGTAAAAGCTATTTGAGAATCCCATGATGCAAGGTTTCTATGATTACGAAGTAAATAATGTGTTCTTTTAAATGCGTAAAGTTGCTGCTTGTATAAACTTTTATTTTCATATTGATCACATAGTCTTTTATTTAAAAGAGGATCGTATAGCATGTCCATCTCACCATCATACATTTCCTGAAATTTATTTGCCCACGAAGCCCAACCGCAGGGTAGTAAATGTTTAGTAAACACATAACTCGAATCGTCTTCCGGGCGATATTTTTCCAAATAATTCGTTCCACAAATCCACAATACACGATTATCTTCCTTATACTTTTCCAGCATTTCTTTGCAAAACGAAAAAAAAGTAACTTCTGGTAAATTATCATCTTCTAGAAAAATTGCTTGATTTTCTCTTGTAAATACCCATTTTGCGCCTAGTCCAATTCTGTCATAAACTCCTTTATTTGTTTCTGAGTAGTTTTTAATCACTTCACAATTCCAGGAAATACTCTCTTCTATGGTTTTTCTACAAAATAATATTTCCTCCTTTTCTGATTCATTCCTAGGACCATCCGAGATTAAATATAGCTTACTTGGTTTCACTTGTGCTAATCTCTCTATAATACGGACCACCGTGTCTAATCTTCTAAAAAAAAATAACACTACTGGTATGTCAAAATTAGTCATGCACTCATCTCCTTACATCAATTAAATTAAAGAAAGTTTTTAAATCATTTTCAAAATGGCTAAAATAGAATATATTATTTTCATTACAATAATTCTTCATACTAATTATTTTATGCCTTTCTAATTTGAGTATTTTAACTAACCTAGAGAAGGAATCATCAACATTATCCATATTTAAAAAATACCCATTTTCACCTTCAACTATATAATCTTTCAAATCACTGGTTTGATTGGTTATAACTGGAGTCCCACAACTTATGCTTTCAGATATTTTTGTGGGAAAACCAGCCATAGTCGCTCTATTCACATCTCTAATAAGAATTGTAAAGTCAGATTTCTCCACAAAACCAACAATTTCATCATTATTCTTAAATCCATGAAAAACTATATTCAAACCTAAATAATTTACATATTCTTCCTGTGAAGGAATTGATTTTATATAATCATCTCTTGTAAAACCATACACATTAAATATAAAGCTACATCCGCTTTTTTTAGCTTTCCAAAGTAACAGTATCGTCTTGTCAATTCTATCTTTCATGTAACTAGGATCTACAACTCTACTACCAATCCTAAATGGTAAACCGGCATACATTATAATCACTTGACCAGCATCATTAGTAGTTCTTTCCTGTAACATATCTTTCTTTATAAATGTTGATAGAGGTGGAATGATGACTGTATTACACCCTTTTCCTCTGTAATAATCCGATAAATACTTACTTATCGTAATAATACCATCAGTTCTTTTATTCAAATAGGCTTTTTGATAAGTATTATCAGCCCATTTTATAAGGTTGAACAATATATTATTACTCTTAACAATAAGCCAGTCAACACAGTCTGCAACTATTCTTATATCCCGTTCTTTACAATAACGCATCAACTTCATATTAAACAGTGATAAGCTAGGGCTACCATAATAAATTACAAGATCTAAACCATCTAACAATTCTTCTGACTCTAATAAGTCGACTAGTTTTTTATAAGTCTTATTATAATTCACCCAATCCAAATTGCTCTTGGGGTATGGAAAATTATAATATGTAAAGCCCTCATATTCTGTTTTTGTGTTCTTTAAAGGTAATGAATCAGTGACTTCTTTACTCATTCCAATAAAAACAACTTCACGGCCCATTTTCTGCATTATTTTGCCATTTGCTAAAACCCTTTTACCAGCTGCGTTTCCATTTGGGAACGAAAAGTTTCCTACATAAAGAACAATACTTTTTTTCAATTTGGCTACCACCCAAAATTCCATTTTGTCTATTTTTCACTAATTACTTTTTGGCATAATTCAAACTGCTCACCCAAAATATAATCAAACTCATCTGGTTCAAATGATGTATAACCACTAGCATTATAGAAGGTAAGTTCGCCAAATATAATTTCTCCGTTAATGTTATAAAAATCCACTCTTACATGCGGGAAATCTTCCGAAAGTTTGGTCGCTATTTCGACCATTTTTTCAAAATTCTTTGGTTTAGGCAAATCGATGGTGATCTCTGCAAAATCAGTTCTTTTATAAGGTAATTTAATAAAGTCCACATTATAAAAACTAAGTTTTCCGTTGTCGTGATTATCGGTGTAATCAATCATCGTGTACAAGCAATATACTTTACCATTAAAACAAAAAAACTTATAATCTGGTAGGTCGTTATTAATATCTCTCTCTATTAATTTTTCAATAATAATCTTAGGTTTTATGTCATGATAACACCATTCTCTACCGGGGGAATATTTTTTAGGACGCATCCAAATTTGTAATTGCCTCTTTATTGAATCAACATCCATTACGTCTTTATTATCTACAAAGATATTAGTCCCTGAAGCATTATTAACTTTTATTGCAAACCTTTTAGGTAATGATTCAAAATTAATATGTTCTACGCTTTCATAAACACCATAAAGTTCATTTAAAATACTTCCATATCCTTTTCTCTCAACATAGCTCCTTACCGCATACTTATCAGAACACTGTGTCATTAGTTTATCCCGATAATAGAGCTTATACCATTGGAGTTTCTCGGTGTATCTTTTCGGTTTTTTTAAATTCAAATTCCTACCATTTTTAATTCTATATTGCAATTTAAGCATTTCCTTATCAGGTAAAAAATTCAGCAAATTCAAAAGTTTTAATCGTAAATCTTTACTTTTTATGATCTTCTTATAATCTACCTTCATGCGGTTCACCTTTTACTCTCATAATTTAAATCATTTATTAATTTATTTTTTCGATCTCATCTAAATATGCATTAACAACTATTTTTCTATCAAACTCCTTTTCTACCTTAGCTCTGCCTGCTAATCCCATAGCTATCTTTTGTTCATAGCTCAAATCAATAAATTCTTCTATCTTTTCAATTAAGTCCATACTATTCTTTTGTCCAACGACATAACCATTTATACCGCTGTCAACAATTTCCCGACACCCACTTCTATTAGTAGTAATTATCGGTCTACCACTCGCCGCGCTTTCTAACAAAACATTCGACATTCCTTCAGGATAATAAGTTGGATGTATCGTGCAGTGCGTCTTTTCTAAAAATACACGTACATCCTTTTGCATTCCATGATACTCCACAATATGTTTCATTGCTTGTAGCTTATCTTCATAAGCATCTTCACAGAATCCAAGAATATGAAATTTCGTATTTGGATACTTATTCTTGATATACTCAGCAGCCTCCAAGTATTGATCGATTCCTTTTTCCTTCATTATTCGTGATATAAATACAAACTCTATTGTACCGTCTGGTGGATATTCCAACAGTTCGAAATGTTCAAGATTAACTCCTGAACCAGGAATTAACCTATGCTTATCCTTAGCTATATTTTCATTCTCAAAAAACAATTTGTTCTCGTTGTTCTGAAAAAACAAGCAACTAATGTTCTTAAATGCGACTTTATAAAGCATTACAGATATTTTCTGCATAATTCCCGCATTTTCCACTGCAGTTCCGAGCCCCGTTATATTCGCTATATAAGGAATACCTAAAAATCTGCATACCATTCCGCCATATATATTTGGTTTAATTGTATAAGAGAGCATGACATCAGGTTTTATTCTCTTCAGTATTTTTTTATAGTTCAACAACAATTTGATATCTGTAATGGGGTTAGTTCCTCTTCTATCTAAAGGAAGGTCAATAAACTCACAACCCATTTTTTTTAATAGCTCGACCTTTTCACCATACGGTAGTACAAGATATACTTTAAATCCTTTATCGATTAAGCCTTGTATAATTTCTTTCCGAAAATTATAGGTGTATGCATCATGATTTGTTAATATAACCGCCCTTTTCATACTATGCCTCCGATAATATTATCGACTCTTTTGTAGCCGTCACACAGTATTCCGATGTATCTTGTTCATAAATTAAACTTCCAAATAATTTACTTAATGCATTTATTCTATTCACTAATGGGAATATTAGAAAATTAACCATTTTAGTCAATCTCACATTTTTTCCGTGAGCCTCTGATATAAGTTTTACCATTTCACTAGTATTCATATATTCAGCATTTTGAGGCATAAATACTCCTGATCTATATTCCTTAATCACAAGCATAATAAATTGTGATAGATTGTCGATATATATCATGCTTCTTCTATTTTCAATTTCAGGAAAAACAGGCACAAAGAGCACCATTCTCGCTAATTTCGCATAGTTTCCTTTGCAATTTTTCCCGTATACCATTGGCGGTCTAATGGTTGTAACTATGAAATTTTCATCTTGAAGATGTTTAATCTTCTCTTCTGCTTGTAATTTTGAAATACCGTAGTTGCTCTTAGGATTGGGAATTGTATCTTTACTTATTACACCACTCTCAATACCATATACGCTCATTGTACTAATGAATATAAACTGTTTAACTCCATCTCTTTTAGCTTTTAAGGCCAATTCAATGGTTAGGTCACGATTTACTTGATAATATAATTCCTTGTTTTTCTTAGTTTCATTAACATGAGCAATACCAGCAACGTGTAAGATAACATCATAACTAGAAAATACTATTTTTCTCCAATCATCTGTACGGCAGGAGATAAAGCTAATTGAGTAATTATTATTTGATTTGGCCCAATTTGCAAACGAATTTCCGATATAGCTGTTCTTAGCTGTAATAAGTATATTCTTTTTATCTTTGGTTACTTCGTTCATTTCTTGTCATACTCCTGACTCCTGCTGTATCAGATTTTTATGTATATTAATTAATTCCTTAATTCATTTTTTCTAGATATGTTACCTGTACCACCTTCGACAACACCATCACTCTTTAAGACACTTACTATCGTCCCAAAGAAACACTTTGTATCCATAACTAAGCCCATCTTTTTAACATACTCACCATCTAGCCTTGATTTGACCTCAATAGGCAGTTCATCTCTACCATTAATCTGTGCCCAGCCTGTCAAACCAGGTATTATATCGTTAGCACCATACTTGTCCCTCTCGGCAATCAAGTCGTGTTGGTTCCAAAGAGCCGGCCGAGGACCTATGATCGACATTTGTCCAACAACGATATTCCATATTTGTGGTATCTCATCAAGCGATGTTCTCCTAAGGAATTTCCCAACACGAGTTATATATTGATCGGCGTTAGAAAGCAAATGTGTTGGGGTATCCTTAGGTGTATCTATTCGCATTGTTCGAAATTTCAGAATGTAAAAGTGTCTTTTATTGATGCCTATTCGCCTTTGTTTAAATAAGACTGGCCCTCTAGAGTCCAGCTTTATGGCTGCAATCAGTACTAAAATAACTGGGAATAATACAACTAAACCTATAAAGGAAAAAAGAAAATCTATTAATCGCTTAATCTTTAAATATATCATCCGCTTTAATCACCTGCCTCGAAGCTATATCCTAACTTTCGCAATCTTTTATCCGAATTAATTCCATCCTGTTTCTCACCATATACATTAGATCTTCCAATAGAAGAATATGTAAATCCTTTTTCCCTCATTAAATCCGGTTCAAAGCAGTTTCTTCCATCAACAATAATAGGCTCTTTCAACAATAGTTTGACCTGATCGAGATTCATTCTTTTAATATCTTCCCACTCGGTAAGAATCAAGCAAACATCACAATCCTTTACCGTTTCATATAGGGTTTTCTCGTATATGATTTTATCTCCGAAATGAATTTTCGCTTCTTTAGCTGCAATAGGATCAAATGCCTTTATCTTTGCACCTTGTTGTAGCAACTTTGGAATAATAGATATCGATGGAGCATCACGCATATCATCTGTATTCGGTTTGAATGCCAGACCTAGAATACCAATTGTTTTGCCTTTAAGCTCTCCAACAAGCTCTTTTAGTTTTTGTATTACGACAATTCGCTGTTTCTCATTTGTTTCTATGACTGACTTCATCAGCCTAAATTCATAGCCTGCACTTTCAGCAATATGTACGATTGCATGTGTATCCTTTGGAAAGCAAGATCCGCCATAACCAATACCCGCTTGAAGAAATTTAGAGCCAATTCTGGAATCCAACCCCATTCCTGCTGCTACATCAGTTACATCGGCTCCTACCCGTTCGCAAATATTTGCAATGGAATTAATAAATGAAATCTTAGTTGCTAAAAATGTATTTGAAGCGTACTTAATCATTTCAGCGCTCTCAAGATCGGTAATAAAGATATTCGTATTAAATGGTTCGTGCAGCTCTTCAATGAGCCTCGCAGCTCGATCACTAGTAGCGCCAATAATAGCCCTTTCCATATTCATACAGTCGGCAATGGCAGATCCTTCTTTCAGAAATTCTGGATTTGATACAACGTCGAAGGACAACTTTTTATCTTGCAAATTCTCTCTTATAATTCTCTCTACCAGTCTCCCAGTCCCTACTGGGACGGTACTTTTATTCACGATAACCTTATACTCATTGAGATTAGCACCGATAGTTTGGGCTACTGAGGTTACGTAACGTAGATCAGCCTCACCTGTAATAGACATTGGTGTTCCTACTGCTATATAAATAATATCAGCCGTTTGTATAGCAGAGGCTATATCCGTTGTGAACTGCAATCGGCCTGCCTCAACATTATTCTTTAATAGTTCTTCAAGTCCTGGCTCATATATGGGAATAATCCCACGTTTTAAGTTATTAATTTTTTGCTGATCTATATCGCAGCAGATTATACTATTTCCTATATGGGAGAAGCATGTTCCCGATACTAGTCCCACATAACCGGTACCTATAACTGCAATTCTTTTCATTTTAAATAGCCTCCTTTACATACTATTTACTATTCTCAACATTCATAATTACTCTATCTTATATTTGAATCGTTGCTTCTTTATCGAGTAGTTGCTTAAGATAAACCATAAGCTCATTCCTTAAATCCTCACGTTGCATTGCAAACTCCAGCTGCGTCTTAATGAACCCAATTTTCTCGCCAACATCATACCTTGTTCCTTCAAAATCATAAGCATAAACAATCTCTGTAAGGTTTAACTCAGCAATTGCATCGGTAAGTTGGATTTCACCGCCAGCACCTGGTCTTTGGTTTTCGAGGATTTCAAAAATTCGAGGGCTCAATATGCAGCGCCCCATAATCGCTATATTAGATGGAGCCTCTTCCTTTTTGGGCTTTTCCACCAAATTATTCACACGAAAAAGACGGTCATGAATATCTATCCCGTCTACTATTCCATATCTGGATACTTCATCCGGTAACACGGTCTGTACGCCAATAATAGATGAAATATATCGATCATATTGTTCAGTCATCTGCTTCAAGCAAGGTTTTTCTGCCTGCACAATATCGTCGCCAAGTAGAACAGCGAACGGTTCGTTGCCAATAAACTTCCTAGCACACCATATGGCGTGTCCTAATCCCTTCGCTTCCTTCTGGCGTATATAATGAATATCGACCATTTTGGAAGATTTCTGAACCTCATTCAGCAGCTCAAGTTTCCCTTTCTCAAGCAAGCTTTGCTCCAGCTCGAAGGAGTTGTCGAAGTGATCCTCGATCGCCCGTTTGCCTTTGCCGGTCACAATAATAATATCCTCAATACCCGACGCTACAGCTTCTTCAACAATGTATTGAATGGTAGGTTTATCGACAATAGGCAGCATTTCCTTCGGCATCGCCTTTGTAGCCGGTAGGAATCTAGTCCCCAGACCAGCCGCCGGTATTATGGCTTTGCGTACCCTCAACTACAATTCCTCCTCTATCATTAGCAAGCAGAACTATTTCTCAGTAACTACCTCATCATAAGACTTCCCTTTACTCATTCCATACTTCTTAGCTATCTGAATGAGCTCATCGTATTGCTCTGGTGTTAATTTCTCCAGAATAATACTTCTGGCTTGTTTTTTATCTTCCACACTGAGTCCACCGCTTGCTAGAGCCTGCAATTCTTTAATATCCGACATGCTCAATTCTTTTAAAAATACAGAGGTCAGTTGAGCCTTCTCACTTACCGTAATCTTCTCTTGAACATCCTTCGCTTTATCAATACTAACCTCTGCGTTATACCCTTTATCGGAAGGCTTATCATCCATTTCTATATTTCCACTATTGTCTTTTTCTCCTGTGTTTTCTACATTAGTAGTAGTTTTATCGTCAGGGGGTGTCTCCCCTTTTCCTTCCCCTTCAGTCGGAGCATCTGTTGCATTTGGCTCTGGTTCTGTATCTTCCACGATCGTACCAGTAACGGTTTCATTTAGGATTTCATTCTCAAGGCTCTCTGATAATGAAGAAATAAGCTTATCAACAGCATAGTTCGCTGCGAACAAGCCGCCTATTCCTAATATGACAATGATTGAAGCAACCCAAATGATGACTTTTTTCCATTTTTTCTTACGCATATGTATTCTCCTCCGCTCTCATTAAGTGTCTGTTAAGATACATGTGAATAAAAAGGGACCAGATGCTCAATCACGTCTTTAATGCTTGCTTGGTCTTCACTGATGACTTTTTCTATTCGTTTGAACTGGAGCTCAAGCTCCGCTCTATTGATTTGCGAAGGTTTTCCGATATAGATGCGTTCATGCTGCGTAGAGCTTACCGCCTCTTCTGTCGTCAATAACTCCTCGAACAGCTTCTCGCCTTCACGCATGCCGCTGAAGTTAATATCAATGTCTGCATAAGGCTCATAACCGGACAACCTAATGAGATCCTGAGCCAAATCAAGAATTTTCACTGGTTTGCCCATATCCAGGACGAATATTTCTCCGCCCTTGGCGAATGAGCCTGCTTGAATCACTAGCTGAACCGCTTCTGGAATGGTCATGAAATATCGAACCATATCCGGATGCGTTACGGTGACCGGCCCTCCTGCTGCGATTTGCTCCTTAAACCTTGGAATAACGCTGCCTCTGCTGCCAAGCACGTTGCCGAATCGGACCGCTACGAACTGGGTTTCACTCACTGTATTGATACTCTGTATGTACATCTCTGCTATTCTCTTGGTGGCTCCCATAATACTGGAAGGATTAACGGCTTTATCGGAGGAAATCATAACAAATCGTTCAACACCGTATTTATCTGCAGAGTCAGCGACGTTCTTGGTTCCGAATACATTGTTTTTCAAAGCCTCTGACGGGTTGCGTTCCATCAGCGGTACGTGCTTATGAGCTGCTGCATGGAAGACAACCTGCGGCTTGAATCTACGGAATACCTCTTCCATACGGCTGCGATCTTGAATATCTGCGATGACAGTCTCTAATAGCACATTCGGGAATTTTGTTCTGAGCTCCATTTCAATCGTATAAATGCTATTCTCACCGTGTCCAAGAAGCAATAGACGCGATGGATCGAATGTAGCGATTTGGCGACAAAGCTCGGAACCAATAGAACCTCCCGCACCCGTAACTAAGACCACTTTCTCAGAAACATAACTAGCAATTCCTTCGAGGTCTGCCATAACGGGCTCACGTCCCAGCAGATCCTCAACCTCCACATTCCTTAACGTCTTGACCGCTAATCGTCCTTTAATAAAGTCATTAATGGAGGGAATAATCTTGACCTTCGCACCTGTCAGCTTGCAAATATTAATAATATCGGATATATTCGCCCTTTTTGCGGACGGCATAGCGATAATAATGTCATGGATTTGATATTGCTGTACTAATCGTTCAATTTGGAGACGATTCCCAAGGACGGGAAGGCCATATACCTGCATATTTCTTTTATTTATATCATCGTCTATAAAACCAATAATGCGATTGCCCGTGAAGCTGTTGCTTGTCATGATTTCTTTGGCAATTAAAGCCCCGCAATCGCCTGCGCCAACAACTAAAACATGATTTGTAAATTCTTTCTTCTTCGTTCTATTCACCCGGATTAACCGCCAGAGAAAGCGCGAGCCCCCCATTAACAGCAGCATAAGCTCCAAGGTGCGGCTTGTGATCGACAACGGAACGCGTTCTCCACTCAGTAAATAAGTGGTTGCATAAGATAATACCAGTCCAATAATAATAGCTTTGGCCAGTTCTATGATTTCTCCGATGCTGGCATACTGCCACATCCGCTTGTACATACGGAAAAAGGCTAGGCTGCTGCCACAAATAACGGTAGTGATTAGTGCAAATACAAGCATTTGAAATTCATAGAAGGGAGGGATCTGACTATTAAAGCGAAACAGATAAGAAATCGAAATCGCTACCCATATAATACAAATATCTATTACTAGTATGATTAGCATTCTATTTCTATTGCTAAGCTTACTCATCTTACTCATCCCTCCAGAACAACGTTCACCTACGAATTTATATACGCTATTTGTCTTGAACACCATAATAATAGTAATAGGCTTCTTCATTTGCCTTGCGCTTCACATTGTTCAGTACGACCCCTAAAATACGCGCATTTACGCTTTCTAGATTTTTCACCGCTTTGCTCGCAATCTCGCGTTTCACTCTGCCCTGATCCACGACCAAAATTACGCCGTCACTCTTAGTGGCAACAATCTGTGCGTCAGTTACGGCAAGCAGCGGCGGTGTATCGATCAATATGATGTCATACATTCTTCTTAATTGCTCAATGATTGCCGTCATACGCTTCGAGCCCATCATCTCTGCAGGGTTAGGCGGAATCGCTCCTGAAGTAATGACATCCAAATTCGCAACATCCGTCATCTGTATCACTTCCTCCAATGAGCATTGTTGCGATACAACGGAAGATAACCCCCAACGATTCGATATTGAGAAGGTATGATGTGCGGTTGGCTTACGAAGGTCAGCATCAATGAGAACAACCTTCTTCTCTGACTGTGCGAATGTAACTGCCAAATTCGTAATCGTCGTTGACTTCCCCTCGCCTGGGCCCGCAGAAGACACCATCAACACCTGAAGCTGCTCGTCTATCGATGAAAACTCAATGTTGGTACGGAGTGCACGATAGGACTCTGATATCGGAGAACGAGGACTCGTTAGTGTAATAATCTGACGCTTATTTTTCAATCGAGACACGCTCTAATTCACCTGCCTTGTAGGTTTGGTTTGCACTGCTTTTTTGTTTGGAAATTGCATCCTCCGTATTCATTCTTGAGATCATCGCAAGCGTTGGCTGACCCAAATATTGCAGAACATCCGCTTCTGTCTTTATTGTGTCGTCCATGTATTCGAGTAAGAAGGTGATGCCTACCGCAATCATAAGGGAAACAACAAACGCGATTGCAACATTTAGCGGCACATTAGGAGCAACAGGACTTGGCTCCGCATTAACAACCGCTTCATTTAGAATAGAAACATTCTCGACCTTAAAGATGTGCTGGATTTCTTCCCGGAAAACGTTGGATACCGCATTCACGACCTGCGCCGCCTGCTTGTAGTCCACGTCTTGAACAATTAATGTCATAACCTGCGTGTTATTTACGGAGCTTACTGTTATTTTGCGAGAAAGCTCTTCCGCTGTTAACCCAAGCTCTGCATATTGTGAGGCTACTTTATCTAGAATTGCCGGCGTTTTGATAATCTCTTTATACGTATCAATCATCTTGATATTGGAGTTAATCTGATTGAGGTCGAGCTGGCCGGTCGCCATCTGTGTAGTTGTTTGATTGACAATAATTTTTGTCGAGGCTTCATAGATGGGGTCTTTGAAGAACAAGCTGACAACAGCTGCTGCCGCTGTACAGATAAATACAAATAAAATAATGAGTGCTAATCTCTTCTTAATGATAGCCATATACTGACGTAGATCTAGTTCGTTAGACACTATATATTCCTCCAAAGGATATAGCCTTCAAGTTTCTATCCGATTCTATTGGACTATATTCAATTAAAAATGATCTATGGTTTGACAACATTCTACTGTCTGCGTAAAAAAATCTTCCTCCCACCTTCATGAGAGGAAGATCTCTTTATTTCGTTTGCTTACTTGTCGAATTTAAGCGCTCTGTAAATAATAACTGCCGCTTCAGCACGAGTCGCATTATTCTTCGGCAAGAACTTGCCTGCATTGCCAACTACGATATTGTGTGAAGCCGCAAATGCAACGCCATCCTTCAAGGTAGCATTGATATTGCCTGCATCTGCGAAGCCCTTCAAAGCTGCATTCACATCCGCAACGTCCGTCGCGCCTCTCGATACTTTCAAAGCACGAGCAATCATAGTTGCCATTTCTGCCCGAGTAATGGTCGCGTTAGGATCGAATTTCGTTTCCGAACGACCGTTAATAATTTTCAGTTGAGCCGCAGCAGATACATACGGCGCAAACCAATCATCCGAATCGACATCCGCGAACGTTTCTGTTGCCGAACCATTCTCTAGGTCTAAAGCGCGAATGAGCATTTTTGCGAATTCAGCACGCGTCACTTTATCCTGAGGCACAAACTTGCCTTCAGACTTGCCTTCGATAGCACCTTTGGCAGCTACGACTGTAATCTCACGGCCAGCCCAAGCTTCAACCTTAGCAAGATCTGAGAAAGATACTTTATTCTCTACAACTACGTATGAGGAGAAAGAGTCACGGTTCTCAATAATGGAGTTTCCAGATACGCGTCCGCCATGGAATACTAGCTTGCCGTCTACGATCTTAGCTACTGAAAGCAGCTCTTGATCCAGCCCTGTTGTATCTCCAAGCGGAAGACCGATTAGAATCGGCTTATCGAACGATGTTTTCGCTGCTCCACCAATGGTTAAGCTGAAATCATAAACCTCAGAGACAGCTTTCAAATTACCTACTACCGCTGCAGTCGCATCTGTCTTCTTCACGGTCAAAGCAAGAGCCGATGAGAATGAACCGCCAACCGGCAAGGTAACTTCGAATTTGTTCACGGTAAAGGCTGCACCGGAGATGTGTCCAGCAGCAGCAGCTTTAACAGCTGCATCAGATAGATTAAGCACAACATCCTTCAATGTTACTGTACCTAAATCAATCTTCAAAGTTGTCTTAGGTAGCGCAGAGGCTGGAGCCAACTCATTTACTTTCGCTGCAACTACATTAATTCCAGAAATCAAGGACAATACACTGGTTTCATTAAGCTGAAGAACCGCCTGCCCGTTCACCGAGCTTACATTCGACGAAGCATTAATGGTTGCAAGCTTCGCAATCTCTGCTTGCGCATCTGTTACAAATTTTGTGATAATAGCCGCTTTCTCTGCTTCAGTAGCTTTATCAAGAGCTGCTTTCAGTTCATCAAGCAATTTTGTTGTCGACGCAGGAAGCGCTACAACTGATGTTCCTGTGCCTGAATTCGAATCCGTCGGTGTTTGAAGTGAATTATATGCTTTGAACAAGGCAGCTGCTGCTGCAGTGAACTTGTTATCTTCAACTTCCGTTCTTGCCTCACTGAGAACTGCGATTACATCATTCGTATTCACGCCATAATGAAGGAATACCTTTTGAATTTTGTATTCGTTTTGTGGCAATGCAGCCAACACATCTCTCATCAGCTGTTGAAGGCTTGCGGAATCCGTCATGATATCGAGCAAATCAGACAAATCCTTTGAACCTACTTGATCTACAAGCTCTTTTTGAATATCGAAGAAATACTGAGCGATATCATCTACCGTCATCTCCCCAGCATTCGCTTCCGTAGCGAAGGATTGCAGCAATGAACCGTAGTTCGTACGCAGCGCATCAAGACCTTCAACTGAAGGGTTATACGACAAAGCAACTGCATCATAGAATAGATTCTCCAGCTGCGTTTCTTTCAGATGCAACGGATCAAGCTTATCGACGATTGGCGCAACAATATCGCCCTTCTTATGAATGTCCAAAGCATTCAATGCATTCTGAAGCGCCTTTACTGCATCCAGGCCACCGGTTGATACCAAAGCGTTATACAGCTTTTTGATATCCGTTACAACCTGAGAATTCTCAAGCGATGAGGAGGCATAAGCTATCCCATTTGCGCCAAGTTTTTCCGCTAGGCCTTTGCTGCTAAGCGGAATGCCGGCGAGAGCCGTTAAGGCTACGCTCGCTGCGATTGTGGATACTGCTAGTTTCTTTCTTAATGTCACGTCTTCTCACTCCTATTATATTTAATTAGTGGCACTCATCCGTTGGACGAACGACTAATAACACCCTTTTTCCCCTTCATATTCCATTGATTCAAACGAAGGCTAACTCTTGTAAAAATAGGAAGTCAAACGACGCAGAAACCCCTTGGAAGGAGCACTTACCTGTGGTTGGCTGTGAAATTTTTGGTCTACTATTATGTATTCGGCATTTGCTTGCAAATAATGAACCCACTGTTCTCCCATCCGCCTCTCAATGGCATCATATGCTTCGCGCAAGCGAAAACCGCGGCGAACAACATGATGAGCATCAGATGAAACGATATGGATATGCCCAGCCTTTAATAAGGACCACGCAGATTGCTCGATGCGTTTGCCAAAACCGCCAAGAAGAGAATGGCTGGTTACTTGAGCATATGCTCCGGCTTCAATCAGCTCTGCTAATCTTTCAGGATGCTGTACAACCTCTGCGTTTCTCTCAGGATGCGCTATGATAGGCTTTAGGTTTAAAATGGTGAGCTCGTGGATGAGCTCCATCATCGACTTCGGTATTCGAGAAGATGGCATCTCTATTAATACATAACTAGAGCCGGCTAACGGGAGTAATTCTTTCCTAGACCACGCGTCAAGCAGGTCTTCATGGACACGTATTTCCTGCCCAGACCGAATAGTAACAGGCACACCTTCAGCGATTAACTTCTCGTTAATCGCCTTAGTGTGCTCAGTCACGTATTGTGCGTCGTTCGTATAGGTCCCATTGGCGTGATGCGGGGTTGCAATAATGGTTGTGATTCCCTCTGAAGCGGCTGCCCGGGCCATGTCCAAAGTATCATTCCAATCCGCAGCACCATCGTCCAATCCGGGTAAAATATGTGTATGGATGTCTATCATGCTGATCTCACTTCCTAGTAGAATTTGATCAAAGCCACCTGATAGGCAGGTTTGAAACTATTCTACCATAGGAACTTAGATCTTTCAGCACTTCTCGCTATAATTCGACAGTATTACTTATCACTTATCGAGTATATCCTACAATTCCCAGATGCGTAAGTAAAAAAATGTAAAAATCGAAGGTTTGTTCAGAATTTGTTTAGAATTCTTTAAGTTTTTCCTAGAGAAGTTCCTTACGGAGTTCTGCGGCGGATTTTGGCGAAAGATAGGCAAAAGGGATATCGAACACGGTCTTAGCTCCTACTTGGCCTTCACGAGCAAGCTTGTAGGCAGCCCTAGCATATGCGACCAGGACACTAGCCGTAAATTCAGGATTGCTGTCCAGCTTCAATCCGAATTCGATAATTTGCGTACTGTTCTCGCCCGTCTTGCCGCTGCGAAGAACGGTACCGCCATGAGGCATAGAGGAGTGGTCGGCTTTCATCGTTGCTTCATCAATGAAATGAACCGTCGTATTATAGTCGGAGAAGTAGTTCGGCATGCTGCGGATTTCCTGAGCAATGGCTTCTTGGTCAGCACCTTCGTCAGCTACAACGTAGCAATCACGGATATGCTTCTCCCGCGTAGTCAGCTCTGGATTCTCGCCGCCGCGAACGCGATTGACCGCTTCTTCGCTCGGAATGGTGTATTGAACACCATGCTTAACACCGTTAACGCGGCGGATGGCATCGGAATGGCCTTGGCTCACACCTTTTCCCCAGAATGTATATTCTTTGCCCTCAGGCAGTATGGCTTCTGCAAGCAAGCGATTGAGGGAAAACAATCCTGGATCCCAGCCTGTTGAAATCACACTTACTTTGCCGCTTACTCTAGCCATTGCATCCACTTGCTCGAAGTATTCAGGAATACGCGCATGAGTATCGAAGCTGTCCACCGTGTGGAACATCCGGGCAAAAGCAGGACCCTGCTCAGGCAGATCTGTCGCTGATCCCCCGCAAAGAATCATCACATCGATAGCATCACTGAAACGCTCTGCTTCTTCAATGGAATAAGCTTGGACAGCTGACGGGATCGATGAAGGATCTCTGCGCGTAAAAATAGCATCCAGCTTCATGTCGGGACTTTGCTTGATGGCAAGCTCTACGCCTCGTCCTAAATTTCCGTAACCCACGATACCAATACGAATCTGTTCTGTCATGCTGCCGCCACCTTATCTTAGTTAATTTGATGCTTAGATCCAGCCTCTTGCTTCCATAGCCGCTGCGATCCGTTTAATCGATATCATATATGCTGCTGTACGAAGATCTGTTTTATGCTCTTTGGCAAGATCGCGAACAGCTACATAGGAAAGGATCATGTTCGTTTCAAGCTTCTCAAGCACTTCTGCCTCGCTCCAGTAATAGTTCATCAGGTTTTGCACCCATTCGAAATAGGAAACCGTTACGCCGCCGGCATTCGCCAGAACATCCGGGATAACCGTAATGCCATGGCTTGCAAGGATACGATCTGCCTCAGGCGTTGTTGGGCCGTTTGCAGCTTCTGCTACGATTTTTGCTTTGATGCGATCTGCATTCGCAGCTGTAATAACATTTTCAAGTGCTGCCGGCACAAGAATGTCTACGTCAAGCTCAAGCAGCGCTTCGTTGGAGATGACATACTCTTCTCCATATTCGCGGATAGAGGAGTTATCCTTCAGCTCAGAGATTCGCTCGATATCGATGCCTTCCGGATCATAAATTCCACCTCTGGAATCACTAACCGCTACGATTTTGCAGCCTGCCTCGCTGAGCAAACGAGCTGCAATGCGACCTGCGTTGCCGAAGCCTTGAATAGCGGCAGTCGCGTTCTGGGCCGGGATATGCATATCCTTCAGCGCAGCTAGAATCGTATATACACAGCCCTGCGCAGTCGCTTCATTGCGACCTTTGGAGCCCCCAATGATAAGTGGTTTGCCTGTAATAACTCCTGGCGAATTAACACCCTTCATTCTGCTGTACGTATCCATCATCCAGCCCATAACCTGTGGAGTAGTATATACATCCGGTGCCGGAATATCCTTGTCTGGTCCTACAAAATCAGCAATCGATTCCATGAATGCACGGCTGATCCGCTCAAGCTCGCCTTTGCTGAGAATACGAGGGTCACAAATAACGCCGCCTTTGCCGCCGCCGTATGGCAAGCCGACTACGCCGCATTTAAAGCTCATCCACATCGAAAGCGCTTTTACCTCATCTAGCGTAACATCAGGGTGGAAGCGAATACCGCCCTTAGTCGGTCCGATCGCATCATTATGCTGAGCTCGGTAACCTTCAAACACGCGAATCGAGCCGTCGTCCATGCGAACGGGAAAGCTAACCGACAGCACTCGCTTCGGCTTTTTAAGAATCTGCGTTACATGCTCAGGCAGTTTAAGATGAGCGGCTGCCGTGTCAATTTGCTGTTGTGCGATCTGGTACGGGTTTAATGTTTCTTGCACTATACTCACTGTCATTTCAGGTTCATTCCTTCTTCGTAGAGTCCGACTCCCATTCCATGGGAAGGCCGCTTTTCTGATTTTACCTGTTTCCATTGTATTTTAAAAGAAAAATTTAGCTGAAAAGTGCAAAAAATCTACGGATTTATCCATTGTCATGTTAGGTTTCATTGAGTGGTAGTTACTTTAACATCTGACATGGAACCATTAAAAAACTGTTTTGGAAGCTCAGGCATACAAAAAAGGGAAGGACCAGCTGGAGCTTCCGCTCCTGTCGATCCTTCCCCGCTATGCTATTATGGACTGCTTACTTATGGGAAGCATAAGACTCTTTGAGCGCTCCATAGCTGTCCACGATCTCTTGATGAAAGGCATGCTTATGGGGTATGCCCATATGTGCAGTGATTACGTCATGAATGCCAGAGCTTGCGATTGCAGCTTGCAGCGCAACGGCTTCCTCATCCTTCTCGTAATCAAATAAAAGTGCCGCTGCAATCGCCGACGTCAGGTGCGGTACCGACATTCCCAGCCCATGCGCCTGCAAGGCCGGCCTCACAAGCCGGTCATTCAAAGACAGCTTGCGCATCGGCGAGCGGCCTACACGTATTACGCTATCCGACAGCAGCGGATTCGTGAATCTCACCATCATTTTTTGTACATATCGGTCATGCTTTTTCTTATCCCAATGGTATTTGGAGGTTAGAATTCCGCCCGTCTCGCTTAGCACCTGCGACAATTCAGATCGTATGTGCGAGTCCGCCATCGCCTCTTGAATCGTTTCATAGCCTTCCAGATATCCGTGATACGCTGCGGTACAATGTCCCGTATTTACGGTAAATAACTTACGCTCAATGTAAGGTTCTAAGGCGTCAACATATTTGACGCCAGCGATCTCTTGAAAACCTTCCATCATTGCCGAGCGGTCTACGATCCATTCGAAGTAAGGCTCTACCGTTACTTTTAGCGGATCATCATGCTCCTGTACGGGGACGATTCGGTCGACTGCCGTATTCGGGAACGCGACGCAGCTATCTGCGTCTTGATGCAGTTCCGCAGGCAGATGCTCATACACCCTCCGTTTAAGAAGCGTGCTTCCTGATATGGCATTCTCGCAAGCGATAATATGCAGGGGTCTCTTATTCGTTCCCCGCAGTCGCAGCGCAATGCCTGCGGCGATAGATTCTGCGATATGCTTCAGCGCAGTTACCCCGACTGCTGTCGTAACGATATCGGCCGTCGCGACAGCCGATGCCACCTCCGCTTTATTTTTGCCGCTGATCGCAGTCACATTATTCACGATTTCCGTATCACGCTCTTCGTTCGCCAGCATAACGGAATACTGCTTCTGCTGCTGCAGCAGTCGAATCTTCTTTTCATTCCTCGCTATAAAGGTAACCTCATAGCCAGCATGGGACAGCAGAAGGCCAATAAACCCCCGGCCAATATTTCCAGCTCCAAAATGTACAGCCTTCATTGTCCGAACCCCCTTTGTTGGATGGTATCTTCAGCGGTTTTTGTCTGAATATTCTGATTTATTAGTTCGTGATTATACAGCGGAATTAAAGTCCTCCGGCAGCCATCATTTGAAAATCAATATGAGATAACGACTCTGCATGAAAATACCGATCAGATTGATCAAATGGCAATGATTTCGTAATGGCATTCGGTACGATAATGCAAGACATGCCTGCCGCCAGAGCCGCTCGCGCTCCATTAGGCGAATCTTCAATCGCTATCGCTTCACTCGCTTCCACCCCGAGTGCCGTCAAAGTTTGTACGTAAAGCTCCGGGTCTGGCTTAACCTTTGCCACGTCATCCGCCGTTCGAATTGCCTCGAAATAATGACCGAGCTCAAGCTGCTCCAAATACTTGTCGATCCAAGCGCGGGGCGAGCTGGAAGCAAGCCCGATCTTCATGCCTGAGTCCTTCGCATCTTTCAAATAATCCAAAATTCCGGATCGCACCCGTTCGCTTTGCATGAGATTCGTATGTTGTACATGTACCGAGTCACGGAAGCTGTCTTTATCGATGGCCAGCTTCAGATCCGTCATCAAGTATTCATAAGGGTTAAAGGTGTGCAGACTTGTGCCGATGCAGCCCGAATATTGTTCTAACGTGAGCTCAACGCCATGCTCCAAGTACGCATCTCGAAACGCATGGTACCACGCTGTCTCTGTGTCGATAATCGTCCCGTCAAAGTCAAAAATAATCGCTTTAATCATTCGTCATTCTCCTCCCGCAAAGCAAGTGTCATGTTCTCTAACAAAACCGTAACATGTATGGAAAGTGAGAGTCAAGGCGTATAACCGCCTAAACGGCTGTTTAACGGGTTATCCCTGAGCACTATAGAGTCCGGGATTTCCGTTGCTATGACTGGACATTCGTCATTTTATGCAAACGCTTCGATTGTTTCCGAAAATAATTTTCAAACTATTCTAATCAACCGCTTACATTACAAGCCTCTTACTTCTGCATTCCAATATGCATAAAAAAGAGGTATGTCATGGAAGAATACCTTCCCTTGACATACCTTCTTGTTTCAAAGCTATGATTAAGCGGCTTTTTTCATACGAGCTGACTTCCCGTATTCGCGGATGGAGCAGCTGGCTCAACCCGTTTTTTACGCTCGATGCTGATCCAGATCAAGCCCGCAGCCATACATCCCGCACCGCACATTTGAAGCAGTGCAATCTTCTCGTCGAACATGAAGTAACCGGCGGCCACCGCAGCTGCAGGTACCGCATATCGGAAGAAGTTGGATCTTGTGGCTCCGACTTTGAACATGCAGGCATTCCACATCACGAAGGCAACCACCGTACAGATCAATACATTATAGCCAATGGACAAATAATGGCCGGCATTCAGCGCGGACCAGTTCGTTTGCCCCCATGAGCCGAACGTCAGCGGCAGCATGAATAAAGAGCCGAATGCGATGGTCCAGGTGCTGACGCGCAGCGCCGAATATTTTTTCATAAGCGACATGGAGCTGAGATTGAACAATGGGCCGATAATGCTGACGCCGAATGCCATCGCATTGCCGAGCATATTTTCCGAGGATAGGCTGAAGCCCTCGTCACCGCCGAGAATGACGAAGCACACGCCTACAATCGAAATCGCGCCTCCCACGATTAGCCGCGGCGTAATCGTTTCTTTCATAAACAACGGAGCGAACAAAGCTGCAAAAATCGGCCATGGCGCAACGTTAAGAAGCGAAGCGTTCGCAAGCGTCGTATATTTAATCGAGTACATAACGGTGATCTCAAGCAGCGTAATACCGATAAGACCGATAAGCGCGAGCCTTGGCACGATCCGCCACGGAATGCCAACGCTGCCTTCGGTCAGCTTCAGGATCAGAAAGAAGAATGGGATAGCAAGACCAAATCTTAAAAAAGAGAATACGACCGGATTAAACGACTCCATCGCGAGACGCGATATGCCGAAGTTCGCTCCCCATACGACAGCGATTAGGATCAGCCCGCCGTAGTTCAACCACTTATTGTTCATTCTTTTCCGCTCCATCTATTCGCAATTGTTCACCTGTGCAAATTCCTTAATCATCATAGCATGGGAAATCCGCGAAAAACGCCCCGATATTGGCTCATTTCTTATGCATTTTAAACTCTAGGAACAGCTCGTTGTAATGGGACAGCATTTTTTTGCCGAGATTATCATAAACCTCCAGCCTTCCGGTCAGCTCCTCGTTCGGATAGAAGCGCTCATCGCCCGAAATATCTTCCGGCAGCAGCGACATGGCCGACTGATTCGGCGTAGAATAGCCGACATATTCCGTATTCTGCGCGGCTACCTCAGGATCGAGCATGAAGTTGATGAACTGATGCGCGCCTTCGATATTCCTCGCCGTCTTCGGAATGACCATATTGTCGAACCAGAGGTTCGAGCCTTCCTCAGGCACGACGTAATCGAGCTTATCGTTCTCGCCCATAATTTCGGAGGCATCCCCTGACCATACAAGCCCGACCGCCGCTTCTTCGTTCGCAAGCAGCAGCTTGATTTCATCGCCAACGATCGCTTTGACGTTAGGCGTCAGCAGCTTCAGCTTCGCCTTAGCCTCCTGCAAATGAGCTTCATTCGTATCATTAAGCGAATAGCTTAGAGCGTTCAGCCCCATGCCCATAACCTCCCGCGCACCGTCAAGCAGCAAGATCTGATTGCGCAGCTGCTCATCCCATAGATCATTCCAGCTCGTGAAGGCGAGATCGCCTACAAGCTCGGGATTATAGACAATGCCGACCGTTCCCCAGAAATACGGAATCGAATAGGCATTATCCGGATCAAAGGATAAATTCATAAATTTCGGATCAATATGCTTGAGGTTAGGCAGCTTGTCATGATCGAGCTCGAGCAGCAAGCCTTCCTCTTTCATTTTGCTAATCGCATATTCGGAAGGTACGCTGACGTCGAACGTCGTCCCGCCCTGCTCGATCTTCGTCATCATTGCCTCATTGGAGTCGAAGGTTTGATAGATGACCTTAATGCCTGTTTCTTGCTCAAAACGCTCCAAAAGCTCCGGATCGACATAATCGCCCCAATTATAGATCGTCAGAGTCTTGTCGCCGCTATAGCCTTCGCTATCATTCAAGTAGGCAGTCAAGTAGATGAGCCCGAGGGAGACGGCAAATACAATCGCAAACATGCGTACGAGCTGTTTCATCCGCGTCCCTCCTTCACCGATGATTTGACATTCCGCTGATTAATAAAGTAATAGCCGACTACGAGAATAATCGTAAATAGGAAAATGAGCGTCGACAACGCATTGATGGATAAGGACACCCCTTGACGGGCTCTTGAATAGATTTCGACCGACAGCGTCGAGAAGCCATTTCCCGTTACGAAAAAGGTGACCGCAAAGTCGTCAAGCGAATAAGTCAGCGCCATGAAAAAGCCAGCGAATATGCCTGGTTTGATGAATGGCAGCACGACTCTAGCAAGCACCTGCCAGGAGCTTGCGCCAAGATCCCGCGCAGCGTCGATAAGCGTCGTGCTCATTTCCTGCAGCTTCGGCAGAACCATGATGACGACGATCGGAACGCTGAATGCAATATGCGAGAGCAGCACGGATACAAAGCCAAGCTTAATGCCGATCATCGTGAACAGGATGAGAAAAGACGCCCCGATAATTACATCAGGACTAACAATCAGCACATTGTTCAATGTAAGCAGCGTTTGCTTCGGACGATTGCTTCGCACATGATGGATGGCGATCGCTCCGATGACGCCTAGAATCGTCGAGATCGCGGCAGAAAGCAGCGCGATTACGAACGTATTAAGCACGATAATCAGCAGGCGCGTATCGGCGAATACTTCCTTGTAATAATCGAGCGTAAAGCTCTCGAAGTCACGCATTGACCCGCCGCTGTTGAAGGAATAGAACATTAAATAGAAAATAGGCGCATAAAGTACAGCAAATACGAGCACTAAGTAAATATTCGACCATTTATTTTTTCCGCGCATAGACCGCACCTCGCTTCCGATTGCCAGTGAGCAGCATCATGGCCGCCATCGCAAGGATAAGAAAGACAGCGATTGTAGCTCCCATGCCCCAATCCTGCGTGACGAGAAAATGCTGCTCAATTGAGGTACCGAGTGTTATGACACGGTTCCCTGCGATGAGGCGGGTAATCATGAACAGCGACAGCGCCGGAATGAAGACGGCCATGCAGCCGGACTTCACCCCACTGACGGTAAGCGGGAAGATGACCCTGCGGAACGTCGTCCATGCCGATGCGCCCAGATCTCTCGCTGCGTACACGAGCGTTGGATTCATTTCCTCCAGCGCATTGAAGATCGGGAGGATCATGAATGGAATAAAAATATACACGGAGACGAACACAAAGCTGAAATCCGTGAACAAAATCTGTTGTTTGCCGATGCCGATTGCTTCTAGCAAGCTATTCGTCAAGCCATAGGTGCCGAACAGGCCGATAAATGCATAGGCCTTGAGCAGCAGATTAATCCAGCTCGGCAATATAATGAGCAGCAGCCACAGCTGCTTGTGCTTAGTCCGCGTTAAGAGATAAGCTGCCGGATACGCAGCGAGCAGCGATATCGCGGTAATAAGAAACGCGTACCAGAATGAGCTGAGCGTCATGCGCATGTACACCGGCGTGAAAAACTTCGCGTAATTGCCCAGCGTGAAATGGCCTTCTACGTCGAAGAACGAGTAATACGCAACCAGCACGATCGGCGCCACAACGAACAGCACGATCCAAGCCAGATAGGGGACCAGATAGAAACGGCGAGATCTATTCGACATGGTCAGCCTCGCTGTACGCTTCGAGACGTTTGTCGAACTCTTCTTCCGTCTCGCCGATCCGCATGACGTGAATCGCTTCCGAATCGAAATGCAGACCGATCTGTTCACCGACAACAGCCTTGCGCGTGGAGTGGACTAGCCATTCATTGCCCGCATCGTCATAACAGCAAATCTCATAATGGACCCCGCGGAACAGCTGCGAATCCACCCGTGCCTCCAGCTTGCCGCCACCTGCCGAGGTAATTTCGAGATCCTCGGGCCTGATGACTATATCGACCGCTTCATTCGGCATAAGCCCTTGGTCGACGCACGCGAAGGAGCGGCCGGCAAATTCCACCTCGAAGTCGCGCACCATCCTGCCCGGCACAATGTTCGATTCTCCAATGAAATCAGCGACAAAGCGATTGATCGGCTCATCGTAAATATCCGTCGGCGTGCCGCTCTGCTGAATCTTTCCTTCATTAAGGACAAAAATCTCATCGGACATCGCGAGCGCTTCCTCTTGGTCATGCGTGACAAATATGAACGTAATCCCTAGGCGGCGCTGCAGCTCGCGCAGCTCGTACTGCATCTCGGTCCGAAGCTTCAAGTCGAGCGCGGAGAGCGGCTCGTCCAATAATATAATCTCCGGCTCATTCACGATGGCTCGCGCGATCGCCACACGCTGTCGCTGGCCGCCCGACATCTCGGCAATTTCCCGCGATTCGTAGCCAGGCAGGTTGACGAATTTCAGCGCATCCATCACCTTCGCGGTAATATCCGCATTTTTCATTTTTTTGATGCGCAGGCCGAATGCCACATTCTCGAACACATTCAGGTGGGGGAACAACGCATAATCCTGAAATACAGTGTTCACCTGCCGCTCATTCGCAGGCACGCGGTTAATGACTTTTCCATTGAAATAGATTTGTCCCTCGGTTGGCTCGGTGAACCCCGCAATCAACCGAAGTATTGTCGTTTTGCCGCAGCCAGAAGGGCCAAGCAGCGTATAAAATTTGCCGCGTTCTATCGTAAAGCTAACGTCTTTCAGAACAGCGGCAGCGCTATTGTCATATTGCTTCGTGACGTGCTCAAAGCGAATTATTGTTTGATCCTGCATCTCGCATACCCCTTTGCCTAATTAGAAGAAACAATAGTGATTATACCGCATACCTACAAATCAGCAATAGAAAAAGAAAAATGATGTCAACAGCCTTCATGACGCAACCTGCTTTTCAATTGATTGAACATGTAAGCGCTATACATTACGATTAATTCATGTTCAGTTCGCACACATTATGTTAATTGGAGGTTGAAGCATGAATAAACTGGCATCTGAAAAACCGGTCTCCGGCGGTTTTAAAGTTTCCGTTCAACGGTTTGGCCGCTTTCTAAGCGGAATGGTCATGCCGAATATTGGCGCATTTATCGCTTGGGGTCTTATTACCGCTTTATTTATACCGACAGGCTGGATACCGAATGAGAGCTTGGCAACGCTCGTTGGCCCAATGATTACCTATCTTCTTCCTATTCTTATCGGCTACACCGGCGGTCAAATGATTCATGGCGTACGCGGTGGCGTCATCGGCGCCATCGTCACGCTCGGCGTGATCGCCGGCGCCGAGATCCCTATGTTCCTCGGTGCGATGATCGTCGGCCCGGCTGCGGCTTGGGTGCTGAAGAAATTCGATCAATCGATCGATGGCAAAATCCCGCCCGGCTTCGAGATGCTCATTAACAACTTCTCGTCCGGCATTATCGGCGGCGGGCTCGCACTCATCGCCTTCAAAGGTATCGGTCCGGTAGTCGAGGCGCTGAGCAATGTGCTCTCCTCCGGCGTTCAATGGCTGATCGATACCGGCCTGCTGCCGCTCGTGAACGTATTGATTGAACCGGCCAAGGTATTGTTCCTCAACAATGCGATCAACCACGGCATTCTTGGACCGCTCGCCTTGGACCAAGCAACCGAAACCGGCAAATCGATTATCTATATGCTCGAATCGAACCCCGGTCCTGGACTTGGCATCCTGCTTGCTTATTGGCTGTTCGGCAAAGGCATGGTTAAGCATTCCGCGCCCGGCGCTGTCGTCATTCATTTCTTCGGCGGAATCCATGAGATCTATTTCCCTTACATTCTCATGAATCCACGCTTGATACTAGCAGCAATCGCAGGCGGCGTAGCCGGAACCTTCACCTTCTCCCTATTCGGGGCAGGACTGGTAGCCGCACCGTCTCCAGGAAGCATCCTAGCCTACTTCTCGATGACGCCAAAAGGCGGCGTGCTGGCTATGCTGAGCGGTGTTGTCGTGGCGACAGTCGTATCGTTCCTCGTGTCCGCCGTGCTGCTCAAAACCAGCAAACAAAGCGAGAGTGACGACAATGAGCTGGAGCTTGCGACACAGAAAGTGCAGCAAATGAAGGCGGAGTCAAAAGGTTCAGCTGCTGCGTCTCCTTCTGCAGTGAATGCACAGCGCTCGAAGGAACAGGTTAGCAAGATCGTCTTCTCCTGCGATGCAGGAATGGGCTCCAGCGCGATGGGCGCTTCGATCCTTCGCAAAAAAGTAAATGCAGCCGAGCTGCCCGTCACGGTCATCAACACCGCAATCAACGATATTCCGGGCGATGCCGATATTGTCATTACGCATAAAACGCTCACAGACCGCGCTCGCCAGAAGGCGCCGAACGCCGAGCATATCTCGATCGACAATTTCCTAAAAAGCCCTGAATATGATTTGCTTGTACAAAGACTAAGCGAATAAACGATACCGTTTCTTTTATGTAGACCATACTTAACGCTGACAGTTTACTGTCGGCGTTAAGTCCATTCTTCTGTTAAGGAGGATAACCTATCAAAGCCTCGACTAGGCAACGCCGCATTATAGAGCTGCTGATGGAGCAGAAGCATGAAATTACCGCCGCCGATATCGCTGCAATCGTCGGTACCAGCACGAGAACGATTCATCGCGAGCTGAATGATATCGAGCCGCTTCTTGCTGCAAGCGGGATTCTGCTGCACAAAACCGCGGGGCTCGGCATTCGCGCCGAAGCCAGTCACGCCGCGCTTGAGCGGTTCAAGCATTCGCTTGACCATGCCGACTCAGCGGAATATTCAGCGGATGAACGCAAAATCTTAATCTTCTGCAGCTTGCTAGAGCTCGAAGAGCCCATAAAGCTGTTCTCGCTTGCGCATGAGCTGCGCGTCACTATGCCGACGATTAGCCATGATCTCGATGAGCTCGAACCGTTCATGGCGAGGCAGGGCTTGACGCTCGTAAGGCGCAGAGGCTATGGCGTAGAGATTATTGGCAAGGAAGCGGCCAAGCGCCATGCCATCAGCTTGCTCGCTGCCAACCATCTGGACGATGCCGACTTATTCGGACAATTCAAGGATTTGGCGGTAACCAATCCGATTACGGCGCGGCTGCTCGACATGATCGGCAAAGAAAACTTCAAAAGGCTGGAGCTCGCCCTATGGGAGCTAAGCGACGAATGGTCGAACACCTTGTCGGAATCCGATTATACGAAGCTGCTGATCAAGCTGTCCGTTGCTTTTACTCGCATAGAGCGCGGTTGCATGCTCCCGCTTAGCCCTGCCGGCAAAACAGAGCCTATTCCCTTACTGCTAAGCCTGCTGGATGTTCTTCACATTCAGCCCCCGGCACAAGAGAGAATGTATTTATCCGAGCTGCTGGATAACGAGGCGCTTCCGGAAAGCAGTCTGCTGGTGCTGCAGGAAGACATCACAGCCATCGAGAACGTGAAGCAGCTTATCCGGCATGTGGAATCGAAGCTGCAAATGTCGCTCGCCCATGACCGCTCGTTGGAGGACGGTCTAATCCAGCACATCAAGCCTGCATTTGGGCGCATTCAAGACGGAATTGCCATTCGCAATCCTATGCTGGCGCCTATCAAGAAGGAATATAGCCTACTGTTTTCCATTGTGCGCAGCGGTGTACAAAAGATATATACGGCCCTCCAGATTCCAGACGAGGAGATCGGCTACATCGTCATGCATTTCGGCGCATCGCTGGAGAGACTGAAGCCATTCCCGAGGAAAATTAGAGCTGTGCTCGTCTGCACGAGCGGAATTGGCTCTTCAAAGCTCCTTGCTGTCAAAATCGCCAAGGAGCTGCCGCAAATCGAGCTGATTGGCCATTTCTCCTGGTTCGAAGCGCGGCGGCTTCCGCCTAATCGTTATGATCTGATTATTTCAACGGTTGATTTGCCGCTGGAGCCCGATCGCTACATTAAACTCAGCCCTATGCTCTCGCAAGAGGAAACGACCAAGCTTCGCTCCTATATTGAGGGCACCACATTAAAAAAAGAAAGTCCATCCATCGCTAGCGTGGCCGATGATTTCCGCCAATCGCCGATGGACCGACTGCATCTGCTCCAGCTTTATTCCGGCATTGTCCTGAGGCTGCTGGACGGCATGCGCGTGCATGATTTGCATTTGACCAATGAGCATGATCTGCTTGAGCATCAGCTCCCCTGCATGCTCGCCTTAATCGAAAAACCTGATATCGGCGAGCATCTGGACAGAATCGTTTCGCAGCTGCTCGAAAGAGAGCGGCAAGGCTCGCTGATCATGCCGGATTCGGAGCTCGCTTTGCTTCATACCCGGAGCGAATGGATCGAAGCGCCTCTACTCGCTTTGTACCGTTACGACAGGCCGCTCCTATTAAGCGAGGATGATTCCTCGCACGCCTCTCAACTGCTCTTGATGCTCGGACCTAACAAGCTCGATACGTACAGCCTGGAGCTGCTAAGCGAGATTAGCGCTATGCTGCTGCTGCCGGAGCTGATTGCTGTATTTGCAGAGGGCGATGAGGCAAGCATTAAGCTATTCATCTCCAAACAGCTGGAGAATTATATAAAAACAAAATTGGATTGGAGAGACTAACCATGACTATTCTATCAACAGACAAAGTAAAGCTTAACGTGAGCGTAAAAGATAAATATGAGGCGATCCGCCTTGTCGGGCAGATGCTCGTAGATGCAGGCCATGTGCCAGCGCCTTATATTGAAAAAATGATCGAGCGAGAGGATTCGCTGTCTACCTACATCGGCGGCGGACTTGCCATGCCCCACGGCACGAATGATGCGAAAGCCATCATCCAATCTACCGGTCTCGCCATTATCACCGTTCCGGAAGGCGTAGATTTCGGCGGCGAGGAGCCTGCTCAGCTGATTATCGGCCTCGCTGCGGTCGGCGACGCCCATTTGGATATTTTGACAAGCATAGCTGTGCTCGTATCCGAGGAGGAAGACATGCAGCGCATTCTAAATGCTGCGAATGAACAAGAGCTGATTGCCATTTTCGAATCGGGGATGGAAGCATGAAGGCCGTCCACTTTGGCGCAGGCAATATCGGCAGAGGGTTTATCGGCTTGCTGCTCCACAACGCCGGCTACGAAATAACCTTCGTCGACGTGAACGACAAGCTCGTTTCGGAGCTGCAGGAGAAAGGGCAATATGCGGTAAAGCTTGCTAACGAGCAAGGAGACACCTATCTGGTTGACCACATTTCGGCGATTGACGGCAAAGATGCAGGCCGAGTTGCCGAGGCCATTGCAGGCGCCGATATTGTAACGACTGCCGTTGGCGTAAACATTCTGAAGCATATCGCAGGCGCGATTGCCAGGGGGATTGAGCAGCGTGCGATTGGCAGAGGCAATGAGCAACTGTCGACTGGCGGAAGCAACGAGCATCGTGCCGCTGACGGAGGTAGTGAGCAACTGTCGACTGATGGCAGCAGCGAGCGGCTTGCGACTGACGGAAGCATCCAGCAACGTGCGTTTGACAGAGGCAGCGAGCGGCTTGCGATTAGCAGAGACAGCGAACAGCCGTCGACTGATAGAGGCAGCGAGCGGCTTGCGACAGGCCCCAATCGCGCCTTGCCCTTCATTGCCTGCGAGAATGCGCTTGGCGGCAGTACGCTTTTGAAAAAACTGGTTTATGAGCAGCTGGATGCAGCAGGAAAGTCATTTGCAGACCAATATATTGCCTTTCCGGACGCAGCAGTAGACCGCATCGTACCGCTGCAGCAGCATGAGGATTCACTCCAGGTTACAGTCGAGCCATTCTATGAGTGGACCGTGGAACGTTCTCCTCTACTCGCCTCGCAGACCGAAATCGAAGGCATTCATTACGTTGATCGGCTCGAGCCATATATCGAACGCAAGTTATTTACCGTGAATACGGGCCACTGCGTCGCTGCTTACCACGGAAACCTAAAGGGTTATGCGACTATTCAAGAAGCGATGCAGGACCCGGATGTCATAGCCGAAGTGAAGGGAGCTTTGCTCGAGTCTGGCGCCGCTCTCGTAAGGACCTATCAATTCGACGAGAAGGCTCATGCCGATTATGTGGATCAAATATTGGAACGGTTTATTAATCCCTATTTGGTGGATGAGATTGCTAGAATCGGCCGATCGCCAATTCGCAAGCTCTCTCCGAACGACCGTCTAGTTCGACCGGCCTTATCCGCTTATCAATATGGCATTCCCGTCGATCACTTGACCGCCGCTATGGCGGCTGCCTTATATTTCAACTATCCAGATGATCCTGAATCGGTAGAGCTGCAAGCTTATTTGAGTGAGCATGGGCTTCATGCGACGCTGGTCAAATATACCGGCCTTGCCGAGCAGCACCCCCTTCATATTAGAGCTGCCGAGCAATATCACGAGATCAGTCAGCGTTATAGTCCGGCACAGAAAGGAATGAACTCATAATGACACTGAAGGGTATAGCGGCTTCGCCCGGCATTGCGATCGCTCGCGTGTTTTTCCTATCCGCCGAACGCTTCGTCCCGGATCGGCAAATCGTTCCAGACAGCTCCGCCGAGATATTGCGTTTTCGGTCATCCGTAACCGTAGCGCAGGCAGAAATTGAAGCCATTCGTATTTCTACCGAAGAAAAGCTCGGAGCGGACAAAGCAGAAATATTCGAAGGTCATCTGATGATTCTGGAGGACCCTGATTTCATTGACGCCATTGCGATGAAAATCGAAGAAGAAAACATAAATGCGGAATATGCGCTGCACGAGACAGCCCAATCATTCGTCGAGCTGCTGCAAGCCATGGACGATGAATTGCTGCGCGGACGCGCAGTCGATATCGAAGACGTATCCGGGCGGATCATGAGCCATTTGCGCGGTACGCCGCATATGGATCTGGCGGGCATGTCCGAGGAATGCATTATCGTCGCCCGCGATCTGACTCCGTCAGACACAGCTCAGCTCAATCTGGATTATGTGCGCGGATTTATTACGGAGGTGGGCAGCCGCACTTCCCATTCCGCCATTATGGCGCGTTCACTTGAGATCCCTGCTATCGTAGGAGCAGGCAGCGCCGTTCTTGATATTGCTCCGCATGCGCTTGTTGTGCTGGATGCGAATCAAGGCATCGTTCTAATTAATCCAACGGACGATGAATTGACGGATTACCAAGCCAAGAAACAGGCTGATGATCAAAGGAGAACGGAGCTAAGCAGGCTGAGAGAGCTGCCTACGCTCTCCAAGGACGGCAAACGGGTGGAACTCGCAGCCAACATCGGCAAGCTGGATGATATTCAGCGGGCGATTGATAATGGAGCGGAGGGCATCGGGCTTTTCCGCACCGAATTTCTTTATATGGGACGCAGCTCGCTCCCTACCGAGGAAGAACAGTTCACCAGCTATAAGTACGCACTGGAAAAAATGAATCCGAAGCCCGTCGTCATCCGCACGCTCGATATCGGCGGCGACAAGGAGCTTCCTTACATGGAGCTTCCGAAGGAAAGCAATCCGTTCCTCGGACAGCGTGCCCTGCGCCTATGCTTAGATAGGCAGGATCTGTTCCGGACGCAGCTGCGGGCGCTGCTCCGCGCAAGCCGCTACGGAAACCTGAAAATCATGTTCCCGATGATCGCCGTACTCGAAGAGCTCCACGAAGCAAAGCGCCTTCTTGAGGAAGAAAAACAGAAGCTTATCGCAGAAGGCGTTGAGCTCGCCGAGCATATTGAAATCGGCATGATGATCGAAATTCCCGCCGCGGCAATCGCAGCGGACCTCTTCGCGCCCGAGGTTGATTTCTTCAGCATCGGCACGAACGATCTCGTTCAATATACGATGGCGGCAGACCGCATGAATGAAAAGGTAGCGTATTTGTACCAGCCATGGCATCCTTCCCTGCTGCGCCTCATTCGCTTTGTCATTCAAGCAGCGGAGAAGGAAGGCAAATGGGTTGGCATGTGCGGAGAGATGGCCGGAGATGCGACCGCAATCCCCTTGCTGCTAGGACTCGGTCTACATGAATTCAGCATGAGCGCTGGCGGGATTCTTCCGGCCAGGGAGCTGATTAGCCAGCTTAACCAAGCCGAATGGTCCGGCCATGCCGTCCAAGCCTTGTCGATGCGGAGCACCAAGGACATTACACAATTTGTTGAAGATACCCAAAAAGGAGTGACTCATCATGATTAGCAAAACATTCACGATCCTTAACCCAACAGGCTTCCACGTTCGACCGTCCAAAACCTTTGTTCAAACGGCAACAACTTTCCCCTGCAAGGTGAACGTCATCAATAAAGGCAAGAAAGTAAACGGAAAGAGCTCGCTAAGCATGCTCACGCTTGGCATCGCCGCAAATGAGGAAGTCACGCTGGAGGTCGATGGCGAACAGGAAGAGCAGGCGCTCGAGGCGCTCGGCAAGCTGCTTACTGAAATTCACGAGTAAGCGGTAATGAACCTCATAGTAAAAATGAAAGGGCACCTGAGTAGGTGCCCTTTTATTTTTGGAGATATTATGTTTGCTCGGATTTCTGATTCAATTCCTCCAGCATGCGGATTAATACCGTCACAGCCTCGGCCCTCGTCGCCTGAGCAAGAGGGTTGAACCGATTTTCGTCAGTGCCTTTCATAAGCCCAAGCTCCTTAATCGCAGCTACTGCACCTTTCACCCAAGCCGGGATCGCTCCGTCATCCGCAAATCCAGTGACTGCATTCGCAGGAATAGTCAGCTTCAGCGCGTTTGCGATCATGGCTGCCATCTCCATGCGCGTAATCTCGGCATTGGGACGGAAGGAGCCGTCCGCATAGCCCTTGATGATTCCCGCTTCAACCGCCCGGGCGACTGCTTCCCGTGCCCAAGATCCGATTTTCACCGTGTCTGTGAAGGTTAGTTCTCCGTCCGCTTCCGGAAGCTTCAACGCATGCACGAGCATAACCGAGAATTCGGCACGCGTAATGCTTTTACCAGGCTTAAATGTGCCGTCGTCGTAGCCCTTAACCAAGCCGAGGCTCGCTGCCAGCTTAATGTTCGATTCAGCCCAATTCCCCGCAATGTCGCTGAAGTCCGCCTCCGGATGTGACATAGCCTCCTTATCCACGACGAAGACCGCAAATTTCGTGAAGTGGTCCACCTGCACGCTAATCTCACTGCCAGTTACTACACCGCCGATTTCAATCCATTGTTTCTTCGTTTCGTCGAAATAATAGATTACAGGCTTTTCGGTGTTCTTCACGCTGCCAGGATCGAATGCAAAGGTCAGCGTTATCGGTTTATCGAAGTTTTCCGCAAAGTTTTTCGTAATCTCATAGATCGAGCTGGCCAATGATTCTTTATCTGTTAACAGGCCTTCCGTGTCCAGCACTTTTTCGATTTCCACTTTAAGTTCTCGCTCTGCAGCCCCGCTCGGAATGATCAGCTTCACCGTGTTGTCTTTGCTGACCACCCCGGATTTGCCCACAGGAAGCGTCAACTGACCATTACCCGAAACGATAGGTTCGTTCGAAGGAGACGTCGGAACAGACGGGCTTGGTGAAGGATCTGCCACTGCCGCACGTGTTACGGCTACCGTGTACGTCTTCATTGTTGTGCCGTCCGCCGCCGTGACCACGATCTCAATGATGTTGATACCTTCGTTCAACACGATTGGTGCCGACGCATTTACGCTGGTTACCGCCGCGTCATTCACCTTGACAGACGCCCCGGCATCCGCCGCTGTAGGCATGACCATTAAGCTGCTTATCCCGTTCACTACGCTAACCGTGTAATTTGTTCTGCCTGAGGCAAACGCCGGGTTCAGCGCCGCGCCTTCCGAAAGCGTCAGGCTGCTCAAGTTGGCATTCGTGCTTGCCGACGTCGACGCGCGCACCACCGTTATTAGATAAGTCTGCGTTGTGTTACCGTCCGCCGACACGATGAGGACCAGAATGGAGTTGATGCCCACTTTCAGTGCGATTTCTCCTGATTCCGTGCCGCTTTCTACGAAATTGTCTTCTACGATTATCATCGCTCCTGCATCAGCCGCCGTCGGCGTGACCGTCAAGCTAGTTTGGCTGTGCGGTACGTAAACGACATAGTCTGTCGTAGCTGGATCAAACACCGGGTCCAGCGCCGCGCCTCCCGACAAGACCAGATTGCTTAAGCTCGGAAATGAATCAGCGCGCGTTACCGTCACCGTATATATCTGCGTTATCGTGCCGTCCGCGGACGTTACCGCAACCGGAATCGTATTCGCGCCTACGTCCAATGGAATGGCGTCCGATTCCGCTCCGCTTGCTACGGTCATGTCTTTAACCGTTACCTTAGCTCCCTCGGCCGACACGGTTGGCGTGACCGTTAGCGTACTTACGTCATTCGGTACGTCTGCCGTGTAGCTAATTGTGTCCCACTCAAACGCAGGGCTCAGTGCGACTCCGCCAGACAACGTCAGATTGCTCAAGCTGGCATTCGCGCTTACCTCCGCACGCTTAACCCAAACCGTGTATGTCCTCTTTAAGCCATTCGCTGCCGTCACTTCAATATTGATGGGATTGACACCTGCAATAAGTGTAATGTTGTCGGATGCGGTTCCACTGCTTACGATTGCATCGTTAACCTTGACCGTCGCGCCCCCGTCCGCCACAGTCGGCGTCACCGATAACGTATTCACTTCATAGGCCGCGCTCGCATTGTAGTACAGCATATCCGATGTAAATATTTTATCAAGCACGACTCCGCTAGAGAATGTCAGGCTGCTCAAGTCGGCATTCCCGCTCAAAGGAGGTGCCGCACGCGTCACAGTTACCTTGTAAGTCTGCTTCGCGATCCGGTCCGCTGCCGTCACCTCGATCGTAAGCACGTTATCGCCTACGGTCAGCGGAATCGGGTCCATTTGGTTCGTTATACCGTTAATCAAGATCGTCGCGCCGCTATCTGCAGCGATTGGGGCCACGATGATATCGTTCATGTCATAATCTACATTCATCGTGTAATTCAACGTCCCCGGCGCAAAATTTGGATTAAGCGGCCCGCCGGCTGCAAAACTCAATACGCGCAAGCTCGCGTCCGTACTTGGCGGCGCGGCGGCGCGCGTCACCGTTACCATGTATTCGGTGGCCGTCTTGCCGTCCTCTGCCGTCACGCGAATGGGGATCGGATTGTTACCTTCTCGCAACGCGATCACGTATGGTGCGCCGCTTGCGACCGTACCACCGTATACTTGCAGCCTTGCTTTAGCGTTAGCTACGACTGGCGTAATTGTCATCGTATTCACGTCATGATCGACACTTGCCGTGTAAGCTATCGTACCCGGCGCAAATGTCGGGCTCAGAGCAATTCCGTCAGATAATGTCAGGCTGCCCAAGCTTGCATCCGTGCTTGGCGGCTCCGCTCGCGTCACCGTAACGGTGTATGTCGACCGGTTCACGCCGTCCGCGGCCGTCACTTCAATGATAATGAGGGTTTCGCCTACGTTCAGCGCGATTGCTTCGGACATCCCCCCACTTTGGACACCCTTGCCGTTGACTTTAATCGTCGCTCCTGCGTTGCCAGCGCCCGGTATGACCATTAAAGGATCCGCGTTATAGGGAACACTTATCTGATAGTTATGTATCCCTGGCGCAAATGCCGGACTCAGCGGAGAGTTGCTAGTCAGGATAAGATCGCTCAAGCTGGTATTAGTGTTTGGTTGTGCCGCACGATTCACCGTCACCACATACTTCTGCTTGGTCCTCCCATCTGCCGTCGTCACTTCAATGTTAATCGGGTTATTGCCAACATTCAGCGCAATTTCTCCGGACGCCGTGCCGCTTGTGACCGTCATATCGTTCACGCTTACCGTCGCCCCCGCATCCTCCACGGTTGGTGAGAGCGAGATACGATCTACGCCATTCGCAACGCTAACCGAATACCGGTATACCCCTTTATCAAATGCCGGATTAAGCGTGCCAGCAGAAGACGTCAGCGCGTTAAGATCGGCAACGGTGTATTGAACGATCGTCCCTTTGGCACCAACTGCCGCATACCTTCCATTGCCATACGCAATGCCATTCAGATGATTGGCGGTGATCCAGGTCATATTTCCCCAAGAAACACCATTGGCCGATGACACGATCGCGCCATCATCCCCTACGGCTACGAATTTTCCTTTTCCATATGTTATTCCATTGATCAGGTTACGAATGCCCGATGATTGCTTCGTCCAAGTGATGCCATCGCTTGAGGTTAGAAGGGTACCGAAGTCTCCTGCCGCCACGAACATGCCGTTCCCGTAAGCCACACCCACTAGGCCAGCTGAAGAAGTGTATGTTTTCGTCCATGTTTCTCCATCAGCAGAGGTCACGACTGAACCGTCCGCCCCTACCCCGATAAAGACGCCATTCCCATAGGCAAGGTCCCTTAAGGGGGAGCTCGTGCCCGACTCATGCTCAGTCCAGGTTATGCCGTCTTCGGACGTTTTGATTACGCCTCCTGCGTAGGCAGCCACGAACTTATCATCAGCAAACAAGACATCGTAATAAACACCGTACGTGCAACACTCGCCCGAACGGTCTGTCCATGTTATGCCATCGTCCGAAGTGACAATTTTATCACCGTACCCGACCGCCACAAACCGCGAGTTACCGTAGGCAACGCCTTCCATTTGAGTAGCATCGCCGATATCGCGGCTTGACCAATTGATGCCGTCGGTGGATGTAAGCATTGCGCCCTTTTCCCCTGTCGCCGCGAACATGCCGTTGCCAAAAACGATATCACGCAGTGAAGAGGATGTCGTCGATGATGGATGCGTCCAATTCGATGTTTCATTCGGGCTGATAATCGCTCCGCCTGAACCCGCGACCGTGAACTTCCCATTGGCGAAAATAATGCCTTTGAGATCCGCTAACGTGCCTGCAGTGCGTGCATCCCAGTCGATGCCGTTCTCAGACACTAGGATGACTCCACTTTTGCCGACCGCCATAAAATTGCCGCTGCCATAGGCGACGTCATAGATGATCGAGGTTGCTTCTCCCGAGCCCCGTCTGGTCCATATGGCACCATCCGCGGAAGTCATGACAACGCTGCTGCCACCACCAAAGTAGTACCCTCCGACAGCCACGAACATCCCTTTCCCGTAGCTCACGGAAACAATAGACGCTCCGTCCATTTCCAAGACTTGCTCCGACCAAGTGATGCCATCGCTGGAGGTCAGTATTGCATCGGAACTCACCGCCACATATAAGCCGTTGCCGTATGCAATCTGCCCCATATTTCTCGATGTCCCGGATGACTGACTGGTCCACGCGACCCCATCCGTCGATGTTGTAACGGCTCCATTGCCACCTACCGCCGTGAATTTCCCGTCCTGATAGATAACGCCGACTAAATAATCCGTCACGTCCGAGTCGGCTGGTGACCAGGAACTCCCGTTCTCGGAATTAATTATGCTGCCTTTATCCCCAACCGCTACGAACAAGCCATTGCCGTATGCCACATCGGAATAAGACCATTGAGGTGTTACAGTTGTTCCAGTCCAGTTTTCTCCATCTGAAGAGGTTTTGATTGCACCTCCCTCGCCAACCGCCACGTACATCCCATTACCGTACGCTATAGCCCAGAGATCTCCGGTTGCCGCAGAAGCAGGAGTGGGGGCTGGAAGAAGACCCGCCAGGACAGCGCACACGGCCAGCATGGCCACTAAACGTCTATACATTGTTATCAACACGCACCTTTTCTATAATGTTTTAATAGCAATCATACATTGTAAAATAAGCTATAGAATCATTTTATTGATGACATCTTAATGAAACCCTCGCCTATATGAAAAGCCTCAGCATGAACGCTCTACTCTCCTTGTGTTCGTAAGGTACGACACATGGGTCGTATCTTCTACTATAAAACAAGGCGGGATCGAATTGACCTACCCGGGCGGGTAGGTCGAAGCTGCTAAATAGGGTAGGTATGCCCGGCTTGCACCACCAGATCGAGAGTGATATTTCTGTATCCGTAGCGGATGGGATATCCTCCCGCTGTCTCTTGAATAACGATCAGCTTGCGTTATCCAACTATTCGCCGCGAGTACTCTTATCAGCACCAGATACTCATCGAAATGAAGCATCTTGCCGCAACCCGCTTGGGTTGGTGGGTATCAAAGTCAGCTTGGGTGGATAAGTCATCTTTGGTGGATATCAAAGTTAGTTTTGGTGGATATCAAAGTCAGCTTAGGTGGAGATCAAAGTTAGTTTTGGTGGATATCAAGTCAGCTTGGGTGGATATCAAAGTTAGCGTAGTCTTTAATCCTTCCTCCCGTTTTCGCGTCAATCGCGACCGGGACACCAACAATTTGAGCGCTGGGGGAATAAGAAGGTTTTTAGTTCTAAATTGTGGCTAAAACCTCCGCAAGCAGAATGAATTAAACAAATAATATATTCATCATAGTATTCGACTTGTTTAGACATTTTTCCTTTATCAACCATATGATATTAGCAAAAATCTATTGTTTGTGCATGCAAGGTTGTCTGTTCCTGCAAGGTTGTCTGTTCCTGCGAGGTCGTCTGTTCCTGCAAGGTCGTCTGTTCCTGCAAGGTCGTCTGTTCCTGCAAGGTCGTCTGTTCCTGCGAGGTCGTCTGTTCCTGCAAGGTTGTCTGTTCCTGCGAGGTCGTCTGTTCCTGGAAGGTCGTCTGTTCCTGGAAGGTCGTCTGTTCCTGGAAGGTCGTCTGTTCCTGCAAGGTTGTCTGTTCCTGCAAGGTTATCTGTACTTGGAAGGTTGTTTTCCGCCGCAAGCGTTTGCCTTCTATTCCGTCAGTTCTACTTAAAGGTGATGCCCGTTCATTTATGGAATTTGCGCCGAAAAAGATACTCGAACGACATAGCATCTTTAGCAATATCTTCGTTCTCAATATACGAGTTTAAATGTTGTACCCTTAGTAGAACTAAGATCAGATGTTGTTCCCCTAGTAGGCGATGGTCAGAACAACCACAAAACGAAATGCAAAGCTACCCCCTCGTGTGTCTGAATAAAAAGAGGTTTATTACAACTTATTCCTTTACGAGATTAGAGTGTCGGCCGCTTTATCGACCTGGTACGAGCCGTTATGCCAGTTGTTATTCCAGTTATCGCGAGATAAGTCGATGACGCGGTTATCCCCCATCGTATCCATAGACATGGGCTGATGGCAATAGTTATGGATGGATGTCAAAATCTCCTCTACCAAATCCGGCTCCGCGCCCTACTGCTCTGTGATGTGCTGCTGCCGTAACTGCTCCTGCACGAATTGGTTAAACTGTCCGATAGCCCACAGCTTCTCTAGATTCCTGCCTGCCTTCCACATTTAGAATAATTACTCGACCATCGTACGAAATTGCCTCGGCTGTGTGTTTTATTTCATTCGACCATTCATTAAAGCCGGGAAAAAGGAACCAATCCTTTGAGCGGCTACAATGCATAAAGTGCAACGTTTTTCGCCATACGGAGGTCGCCGGCCGTCTACGTTGCAGTATCTACAACGTAAATGAATGATTGCGGCCATTTACGAAGAAAAGGCATCACTTCTGCTGCATTTTCTACATTGTAGGGAACAGGTTTGTATGCTATGTAAGGTTTAGGTTGTAGAAAGTGCAGCGTAGCTTAATGTTCTGTTCGATATTCGGTTTTTTGTTCGGTTTGTTGTTCGGTTTGTCGTTCTGTCGTTCTGTCGTTCTGTTTATTGCTCTGTTTGTCGTTCGGCTTGTCGTTCTGTTTGTTTCTCTGTTCGTTCTACTGTTTATCGATCTATTTGTTGCTGCGGTTGTGGAAGTATTGGATGTGAGGAAGTGGGGGGTATGCAGATGTCCGTGGAGTTCAAATATTGGGGCAGGAGTAAGGAGAGACGTACGAGCAGAGGAAGGGGATGGAATTTTCGCTCATTCTGCCATTCCATTGCAAGCTTCTCCCAAAATATTTCATTGGTGCGTTGTCGTAGCCATTACCTTCGCGACTCATGTTGCAGGCGAAGACGTGTTTCTCAAGAAGACGTTAGTATTTATTGTTAGCATAGTGAACGCCACGATCAGGATGAATGATCTGACTTTTTATAGCACCCACGCAGCCTATCTGTTTTTCAATGTAAAATATAAGAAATCAGTCCTTATGCAGCTGTCCATCGCCCACTACGATGACGCGGCCATGCAGATCCGTAACTCCCGTGAAAGTACCTACCTTCGTCGATTGAAATAAACGCAATATCCGTCAGCGATTTCCTGCATGGTCTCCTTGTTTCAAAATTTTGATTGAGAAGATTATCGGCAACAGAATGTTTGTTAGGCGTTCTTTTCCGGTATTCATAATTTTCACAGCCGAGAGAACAAGCATAACCACAAACAAAACTACAAACTTAATTAGAAACTTAATTAGAAACTTAATTTAGAAACTTAATTAGAAACATAACAACAAGCTACGCTGCACTTTCTACAACCTAAACCTCACTTAGCACAGAGATCAGTTCTCTACATTGTAAAAAATGCAATAGAATATCTACTTTTCTCCCAAAAATGCCAAAATCATTCATTTACATTGTAGATACTACAACGTAGTAAGCCAATGACCTCCGTATGGTGAAATACGTTGCACTATATGCACTGTAGCCGTTCAAATAACAGCTGCCTTATTTCAGCTTTAAGGTAAGATCGAATTATACAAAACACTTAAGCGTATGCTCGGTCTCTTATACGTAATAATGAACAATGCCATATAATCCATATAACGAGCTTCAAGTAAAAGCACAGTTAAATGGAAAGCACCATTATATAATTGAATTTATCAATACAAGAAGCTTCCCAAGCTGGAAAATGTTTAGCAATTCTCATCGACTTCTTAACTGAGAATTTAAAAAAGCCTCTAAACCCACTTTCACAGCAGGTTTAGAGGCTTAAGAATTCATTACTGCCGCCCATCAGCAAGGATGGCAGCAGGTTTAGATACTTTACAATTCATTACTGCCACCCATCAGTAAGGATGACAGCAGGTTTAGATACTTTAGGATTCATTTCTGCCACCCATCAGCAAGGATCACAGCAGGTTTAGATACTTTACAATTCATTCCCGCCACCCATCAGCAAGGATCACAGCAGGTTTAGAGACTTTAGGATTCATCGCTGCCACCCATCAGCAAGGATCAAATCAAGGTTAGATACTTTAGGATTCATTTCTGCCGCCCATCAGCAAGGATCACAGCAGGTTTATAACCCTATTAACTTCTTACTGCCATCCATCAGCTAGAATCCCAAAAGAATGCTGTTAAATAACCGGGACTACCGGCTGCTCTATGCTTTCTTTTTTGATTTTGCGGTGAGACAGCGTGAAGTAAAGATAGGATAACACGGCGAATAGAAGCGCAATACCTGCAAGAGTCGCAATATCTCTGCCCATTGAGCTGTAATCGCCACTCGATACGATATCCCTAAAGCCCGCTACCGCATAGGTCATGGGCAGGAATGGAGAGATCTTTTGCAGCCAGCCTGGTACAAGCTCGATCGGGAACGTCCCCGCGGAGCTCGTCAACTGGAAGATTAGCAATATTACGGCGATAAAACGCCCGGGATTGCCCATCGATGCAACCAAGAACTGAATGATCATCATAAACGTTAAGCTAGTCAAAATGGAATAAAACACGAATAGTCCCACACTCTGCACTTCAAGCTTCAGTACGAATAGAAGCGCTGCGTCAGCAATTAACGCTTGGATGATGCCGATGAGCGACAAGGTAAGCGCCTTGCTCCAAAACCAGCTCCAGCCGCTGTCCGGACGAACAGCAGGCTCGCGCACGGAGTACACGATCGTTAGCAGCATTGCGCCAACGAACAAGCCCAGCGATAGGAAGTAGGGAGCGAGTCCCGTTCCATAGTTGTCGACCTCGGTTATTTTCTCGACATCGAGCTTAACCGGATCCGAGAACATATCGATCATCGCATCGGACAGATTCAAATCCGCGGTTTTGTCCGATGCATCACCCAGCTTGCCGGAAAGCTCCTGCGTACCGTCTTCCAGCTTCAACAGCCCAGTAGCGACTTGCTTCGCGCCATCCTCCAGAGCTGCAGACCCGTCTACAAATGGAGTTATGCTTGTCGACAGCTGCGAAAGCCCCGCCGTAAGCGTTGATGCTCCGCTATCCAGCTGCTTCGCTCCAGCTGCAAGCTTAGCCGCACCGCCGCTAGCTTCTTTCAGCTTGTCGCCAAACTGAGTCATGCCGCCGGCAAACTTTTCTGCTCCTGCTATGACCTGCTCCGCACCAACACCTAATTGCTTGCCGCCAGCCGCCGCTTCCTGCGTTTTCTCATCGAAGCTTCCTAGGCCTTCCGCGACCTTCACCAGTCCGTCATTAAGCTTGGCAGCACCACCGCTCAACTGATCTTGGCCGGCAGCGGATTTCTCTAATCCTGCAGCCAGCTCGCGGCTAGCCTTCAGCAGCGAAGCAAAGCCGTCGCTCGAAGCCAGCTCCGGATTCGACTGACCAAGCTGCGCCAGCCCATTCGCCAGCTCCGCAGCCCCAGCCTTCAGCTGCTCCTCGCCTGCTGAAGACTCCTTCAGCGCGCCCGCCAGCTGCCCCGCAGCCCGCTGCGCGTCCAATGCCCCTTCCGCCAGCTGCCCGCTTGCTCCAGCCAGCTGCGCCATCCCGTCGCTGAGCTTCGCCGCTCCGGCGCCAAGCGAACCCGCGCCTTCGCCTAGCGATGCTGCTCCGGCGCCAAGCTGCTGCTGCGCAGCCTGCAGCTGCGCCAGGCCGCTCGCCAACCCTGCAGTGCCTGCGCTAAGCTCGGCACTGCCTTTTCCAAGCGCCGCGCCGCCATCGTTCAGCTTGGCGACACCTTCCTTCAGCGTCATCGATCCGCTGACGAGCTTTGCAAGATTGCGCTCGATGAGCACGGCTCCATCCTTCGCTTTCGTCGTGCCGTCGGCAATCACGCCGGCACCGTCGCTCGCCGCCCCGATTCCGTCAGCGAGCTCCTCTATTTGCCCAAATACGGTACGCGTGTACGCCGCCGTCACTTCACGTCCAAGCTCAACCTTCATCGTGTCTACCGCTTTGCTGCCAATTTGGGAGGCTAGAAAGTTGTAGCTCTCGTTAGCCAAGTAAGTCAGCTGTGCAGGCGTAGGCTCATCCGAAGTGAGCGTCGTTGTTTTCTCGGAGAAATCAGCCGGAATCTCAATAGCCATATAATAGCTGTGATCCTCCATCCCCGCTTCCGCTTCTGCCTTGCTTACGAAATGCCATTCAAACTTTTCGTTTTCCTTTAGCTGTTCCTCGAAATCGTCGCCAATATGCAGCGTTTCGTCGTTATACGTATATCCCTTATCGGCATTGACGATAGCTACTGGCATTTTGTCCAAATGTCCGTAAGGATCCCAGAAAGCGCCCAAAAACATCGATGAATACATAAGCGGGATCATAAGTACGCCGATAACGGATATGAGCAGCATCTTGTTGCCTGCAATTCCGGTTAGTTCTTTGCCAAACTGTTTCAATCCTCTGAACTTCAACGCGTCCACTCTCCTCATTACTAATTGACCATTATTGTCATTTAGTCATTTTATGATGTAAAAAAAGGCATCCAGGCTATTCCGGAGCCAATCCTACTTGCATATAAAATCGCAGCTGCTCCGCTACTTGCTGCTTATCCAGCGGTTCATGCGTTTTTTTCCAATCCACCGTCAGTGCCATATACAATCTCAGCATTACAAATGCCGTGATCTCCGGGTTGCATGGTTTAATCTCGCCTTTATCCATCGCCTGCTGCACCTGGTTTTGGATGTAGCCTACAACCGCTCTCTCAATTTGCTGCATGCCTTCCACTGCCATCGGCGTACCGATCTCACGCACCTCATGGGATAGCTTAAGCGCAAGCTCATGCTCCTCGCGGAACTCAAGCAGCTGCTCCAGCGCCGCATGCAAATTCTCGAAAAAACCGCGATTCGGATCGAGAACCTTTTCTGCTACCTGCTTCATTTCCATAATCAGCTTTCTCATAATCTCATGAAACAGCTCTTCTTTATTCGAAAAAAACGTATAGATCGTTCCCTTGCCCACATTCGCGATCTTAGCAACCTGATCCATCGTCGTCGCTTTGTAGCCAAACAACGCAAAAGATTTGGCTGCCGCATCCACAACCTGCTGTCGTCGATCAATTGACACTCCAACACCTCCGACCCGAAACATCTTAAATACTGACCAAAAAACCAAAACGGTCATTTCGACTTATGCCATCATAGCATGCGCCAATTTCAATTGCAACGGGTTCATTTATATATACCGGGAATCCTACAGCTGACGTGTTTATTAAGCTAAAATTATGGCTTTTATAGAAATAGTGCAGCCGATGCGGGAACCGTTCAGGACGCCAAAAAACAAGAAGCAGCCATCCATATGGTTACCTCTTGTTTTTACTTGTTTCGTGATTGTTTGTACTTATTTGTTTGTACTTATTTGTTTGTACTTATTTGTTCTTACTTCGCACTTGTTTCGCACTTATTTCGTACTTGTCTCGCACTTGTCTCGCACTTGTTTCGTACTTGCTTAGGACTTGTTTCATACCATGAATGAATCGTTGTTGCTGAATGGACGATTGCGTTGCAGTCCATGCCAATCATCGCCGTTCACATAACTTATAACTTCACCGTTCACATAACTTCACAGTTCACACACTAAGCATCTTGGTAACCTTGCAAGTGCAGCATTTCCGACACCGTAACAAATGTGTATCCTTTGTCTCGCAATTGTGGAATCATGAGTTCGAGTGCTTCGACCGTATTTTCTCTTTTACCGGTAGAATGCTGTAATACAATCCCCCCGGGATACATTTGTTTGTCCACGATTTTCAATATATCTGATGCCGTATTCCCCGACCAATCCATCGTATCCACTGACCAATTCACAACAGCCATGTTCAGCTCATGTACAGCCTGTACTCTTTCCTCGTTCAATTCCCCATAGGGAGGCCGAAACAACAGAGGTCGCAACCCGGAAATGGCTTCCAATTGATCCTGTGTATCCTTTATTTGCTTCAATGATTCTTCGATGGTCAGTTTGTTGAAATTAGGATGTGACCACGAGTGGTTGGCTATCACATGTCCTTCTTTTACGATTCGTTTCACCATCTCAGGATGGGCCTTCGCTTGTTTTCCCATAATAAAAAAAGTCGCCTTTATCTCATTTTCTTTCAAAATGTCCAAAATTTCGGAGGTGATCTCCGTATCTGGCCCATCATCGAAAGTCAATGCAACTTGCTTTCCATCTTCTGCCGAGCCGTTGTAGTACATCTTCTTATCGATATTAACGCTTGAATCTACATTCGGAAGCTCCTCATCCCTATATTCATGAGAACCATCCAATTGTTGTTCCTCCTGACTAGAGGGATGCTCGCCATATTGTAAGAAATATTGCTTTAAGCCTTCTACGATGCCCTTTGCTGCTGCGTTTTGTCCATCCGTGCTGAGCATTACAGCTTCTTCCCCAGCGTTGGTTAGATAACCGACCTCAACGAGTGCTGCCGGCATTTCGCTAAGCGAAAGTACCTTTAGCCGTTCCTCCTTCACTCCTCGGTCTCGAAATCCTAAAGCTTTGATTACGTTCTTTTGAACGGTTTGGGCTAATAAATTGCTGTCATCATGTGTGTGTAACGTCTCCGTTCCGTTTGCGCTATCATCCGTATACGTATTCCCGTGGATTGCCAATAGGGCATCAGCCTGCCATTCGTTAGCCATAGCTGCGCGATCCTCCAATTCAACGAACACATCTGTCGTTCTCGTCATTCGCGGCTCAAACATCGGATCATCTCTGAGCAAATCGAATACCTTCTTCGCAAGGGTGAGCGTATAGTCCCTCTCGTAATTCCCGCTTGCCCCCGTAGCACCCGGATCTTTTCCTCCATGCCCCGGATCGATCATAATTTTATACTTCTGTGTTTGAGAAGATGAAGGAGGAGATAGCTTAATCGGATATTCATATGAATGTTCGGTCAGTATGGGATTTTTCTCGTCCGAGTTACTGATACTCCAAGCAGCAACACCTCCTACCGTAGTAATGAACAATAGAAAGAAAATAGCGATGGCTTTCACGGTCTGTTTGCGTTTTTTATAAGTTTTCATGGCGCCTCCTAGCGAATGATAGTAGTAGTGGTCATCTCTTAAAATCAACTATAGTTCAGAGATGTCTCACCCACTTCGCTGGCATGTAAACAAGTTGTGTACGCCTTCTATTTTCCAGACTTTTAAATCATAAACACCTACTTATTCATAAAAATTTTACGCACTAAAAAAGCACAGCTTCTGCCGTTAAGCAGAAGCTGTGCTCTTCATCTCCGTTCTTATTTAAATGCAATGACTAGGCTCTGCATGCCCTTTGCTACTTGTGCTTCCGACATAGGTTGAGCAATATCGTACAATTTTGATCCACTAAGCAATAACTTCCCGTTATTTGGACTCCAGGCCATTTGAGCCGGAATGATTCCTTTATAAATCTGTTTCATGTTTAACACATTATTCCCATACAGTCTGGCTGCAAAAACGGAATCTCCATCCTGACAAAAAGCGATAAATTTCCGGTCATCAGATAATCGAAAAAGCCCAATATCCCTTAACAAAAGAGACACCACAGCATTTCGCTGGTCATAAGCGTACAAGTTTCGATCCGATCCGACGAATGCGATCTGATCCTGATGAATCCACTCCACCCATCCATCAGAGCTAATCGGATGCTCGTATTTGCTCTTGAATTTGTCCCCGCTCCATTGGCCGATCACAAGCATCAACTGCTTGGCTTCATATTTTACAATGGCCGCACTTTTCCCATCATCAGAAACATGAACCGAATGCAGTGAAACAAACTCTTTAAAATCAGTCTCATTATGCGCTATAGAATACCACTTTGTATCCCTAGTTTCCATATCAAAAACGCCGATTTTCACCTGCTTATCCACTTCGTTCATAAATGAATAGCTTAGGAAACGACTATTGCTAGACCATGTCATCCGGACAAAACGCAATTGATCGGTTGTGATCGCTCCGAGCAGCTCATTGTTGTCTCCTGTAAGCGAAAACAATTTGAGAGCGAAGGCACCATTCTCCACAACTGGAAAAGCAACCTTCTGACCATCAGGAGATAACGCTATTGAATTATCAAATAGAAATATGCTATTGCTCTCATCCCATAGTTTGGATTGGGATACATAAGGAAACTCCACGCGGTTAATCGTCGATGCAAACTTGTAATTTTTTGCCCCTAGTGTGATTAAGGCGTTTTCATCGCTCCAGCCAAGTGGGTATACGAGGTCAGATTTTCCTTCCATTACAGGATAGATGGTCTTGACTTCAAAAAGGGACAGCTCGTCGTTTGTAGCCTGCTGGTCCTCATGATCTTCAATAATAATCGTCTCGCTTCTCTTCGTCCCCTGGCAGCCTGCCAGCAAACAGCAAATAACGGTTATTAATGCGAGATAGACGGCTCTGCTTCTCATATTCATTTCCTCTCGGCATTCATGAACGAAAGCTCAATTTGCACGCTCGTCTGCCCATTGTTACTTGTGATCCGAATAAGACCTTGGTGCTCGTCCACAATAGACTTACTTATACTGAGGCCAAGACCTGCGCTCACTTCTTCATTAACGACGTTTCCGGCCCTATAGTACGGCTCGAAAATTTTTTCCAGATTACTCGGACTGATCGTTTCCCCTTCATTGGTAACCACGATTCTGACCGCTTGGGCATCCAGATGGGCCGTAACCTCTATTTCCGAGTTTGCAGACGAATATTTAATCGCATTATCCAGCAGATTGATAAAGAGCTGACGCAGCCGGTCTGATTGACCATAAACGAACAAATCATGACTAGCTTTGCAATGAATCGTTTTTTTGTACCGCTTCGCTTTGATCGCCATCGACTCGGATACATCCCGTAATATACGGGCTGCATCTACTCTTTCAAAGTTATTGCCGCCTTCGGATGCCTTGGACATTTCCAGAAGCCTCAAAACCATGTCATGCAGCCTTTTGCTCTCATCCATAATATGGCCCATTCCTTTTCGAAAAATCACCGGATCTTTCGCACCATTCATCAGTATGATTTCGGAGTAACCCATAATCGTCGTAAGTGGTGTTTTCAGCTCATGGGTCACATTATCAAAAAAACGCTTTCGATGATCGATCAGCTCTTCAAGCCGATCCCGGTCCTTCTCAATGGTTAGGAATTGCTCTCTGAGCTTCTCAATCATGCTGCTGAAGTTAGTGGCAAGGCTGCCGATCTCATCCTTTCGCTTGAAAGCGATGCGAACGTGTAGATTTCCATCTTTCACCTCATTCGAGGCTTGCATCAGCTTAACTAACGGAACCGTAACATGGCGCGAGAGGATATAGGAGAACAGAAATGCTGCAGTAAATACCGCTAACGCGATAAAAAATATCGTGCGCTGCATGGCTCTACTTTGCTCGTAAAGCGGAGTGAAATCTTTGGCAAAGCGTATGATGCCTACTTTCGTGCCATTGACAACAACGGGATAGGCATAGAGGATGGAAACTTCCCCGTTAATCTTTGCAATCGTATAGGCTGTTTTTCCCTGCATGGCCTTTGCCAGATCATCTCCGCCTGCTTTAAAGTTGCTCTGATCAGAAGTATAAAGCAGTTCGCCTGCCAGCGAATACATACCGACGCCGCCGGAAGCTGTATGCTGCAGATCCGTTCCCATGTCCTCTGCAATTTGCTCAAAGTAAATCTCATCGCTTGTAAAGTGATGCGTTAAGAAGGATTGACGTATATAGTTGTTGCTGTTTTTTTTCAAATCAATCAAACTATCGGAAATCGCGCTCCGGTTGCCGGCTTCAATATTCCTTGTCACCCACTGATTTAGGATTAAGAAAAAAACAGTGAAAATAACAAAAAAACCGAGGATGAACTTGGCCCTAATCGTGCGGATCATAGGAAGTGTCCACATGCTTGTTGAATTTGTAGCCAATACTGAATACGGTCGTAATCAAGTCCGCTGCATCCAGTTTTTTGCGCAGTCGTTGAATATGCGTATCCACTGTTCTCGTGTCTCCGGTGTAATCGTATCCCCATACGTAATCCAGCAGCTCCGTTCGAGTGAAAATTTTCCCCCTATTTGTATAAAGCTTCAGCAGGAGATCATATTCCTTAGGAGTCAATTCAATCTCCTTTCCGCTTTTCTTGACCACTCTCTCACTAATAGCGATCTCGATCTCCTTAAAGTGAATCACCTGATCTTCTTGTTCGGTATTGCCATCTGCATGCCGATTGGCTTGTGCGACCCGTCTAAGAATGGTACGGATTCTTGCAATGACTTCTCTTAAATCAAAAGGCTTCGTAATGTAGTCATCCGCACCAAATTCGAGCCCTAATATTTTGTCAGTAATATCGGATTTAGCCGTAATCATCAAGATTGGGATATTATAAGCTGCCGTTACTTGCTTACAGATATCTAATCCACTTTGATCTGGAAGCATCCAATCGAGAATGAGCAAATTCGGCTTGAAAGACGCAAGCGCCTTAAGACCGTTCGCACCTGTATAGGCTTTTTCCGTTTCATAACCTTCCATATTTAGACCGTATTCCAGTATATCTGCGATTGCAGCTTCATCTTCAATAATTAAAATTTTAGTTTTCTCCATATCCATTCCTTATAAGTCATATTTATAACAATATAAACCTTGCATGTATCCGTAACGTGATCAACTTGTCACAAACTTGTTAACAACCAATAACGTCGTTTGTTCGTTTCGGTTTGATTGAGGATTTCTCGGCGTTCAGGGCACCCGGCGCCTACTTAGTAGTTGTCTTCTTTTCAAATAATTATTACAGAACGTTTGGATGATCAGGATTCATCGGATTCATTGGATTCATCGACAAGCTTTCATTTTCCACTCGATCAAAGATGACTTTAATCGGCAAAAAGAGCTATAATACATATAGAGTTGTAAGTAACTATCATCTGCAAAGCAGAATATAAGGAGTGTTCCCTATGTCTTTGAAAGAAATTACGTCCATTGAAGAATGGAATAACGTTTACGAAGCTTCCGCTACTCGCCCGCTCGTCGTATTCAAGCACAGCACGACGTGCCCTGTTAGCGCGAACGCTTATACAGAGTTTAACCAATACCTGGACGGCAAGCCGAGAGAGGATGTGGACTACGTGCTCGTGAAAGTAATCGAGTCCCGTCCCGTTTCCAACCAAATTGCCGAAGACACGTCCGTAAAGCACGAATCTCCGCAAATCTTGTATATCGATAAAAAAGAAAAAGTATGGTCCGCTACCCACTGGTCCATCACGAAAGCACATATCACCGCTGTTCTTGACTAAGCATAACAGCAAAGCAGCAGCAAGGTTGTTCCTGACTAAGCTTTTCAACAAAGCAACAGCGACGCTGTTCTTGGCTAAGCTTAACAACGAAGCAGCAGCGAGGCTGTTCTTGGCTTAGCTTATCAACGAAGCAACAGCGAGGCTGTTCTTGGCTTAGCTTATCAACGAAGCAACAGCGAGGCTGTTCTTGGCTTAGCTTATCAACGAAGCAACAGCGAGGCTGTTCTTGAAGGTTTAATACCTTTAAGGCAGCCTCTTCTTATTATCTATAGGGAGGAATTCAAATGGCAGAAATCGTGAATCTGACTACTGAGGAGCAAATTCTCGGCGCATTCCCATTAATCCAGCAGCTTCGCCCTCATTTGACTAAAGAAGACTACTTGGCAAAAGTAAGGCGGATGCAAGCCCTACACGGCTATACTCTCGTCGCCGCCATCGTGGATGGCGAGGCTAAGTCCGCTGCCGGATATCGGATTAACGAATCGCTGGCCTGGGGCAAATATTTTTATGTCGACGACCTGATCACCGACGCGAATAGCCGCTCCAACGGCTATGCCAAGCTGCTATTCGACTGGCTCGAAGCGGAAGCGGCTGCCAATGGCTGCGAGCAATTCCATTTGGACTCCGGCGTCCAACGGCATGACGCCCATCGGTTCTATTTGAATAAAAGAATGGATATTGTTGCTTATCATTTTTATAAACAAACGAAATAGAGTACCATAGGTGTCCAAAACATGACGGTGTTTCTGACATCAATAAACAGGAAAGCCCGGTTCCGCGCCTTAAAGGCGCATGACCGGGCTTTCTATTTTCCAAAAAAGTTTAAGCTTTATTCAGCCAACAAAAAATCTTTTAAATAAAGTATTCCTAACGGAACATCATTGATATCGTAAAACACAATACGGTAAAAAGTCGGCACATCTACTTTCGTAAATTGAGCAAAGGCTTGCTCCGTCCAACCAGCACCAGCCGCTTCATATACCGGTCCATGGTAAGGATCCACCTGACCGCCATACACTGGAATCGTCATAATTCCTGTATGTTCAAATTTTAAATAGGAGAAGTTTTTAATATCCGAAGGCAATTGCTCTTTATTAAAAGTTGCCACAATTCCTTTTCCTGCGCTGTCCGCATTTTGTTCATTGTAATTATTCACTTCTTCAGCGGTCGCAAAACGTAAGGACAAGCCTTCCATTTCATTATCATAAATCGAAAGCTCTCCAGAAGTTATCCTATATGCTTTTTTCAAGACAACTTCTTCGCCCGTGTCATCAAATCTAACGGCTACCCATATTGTCCCTTTTTGAGGCAATCCAATTAAATCAACATATACCGATTTGTACCCAAACCCTCTCGATGGCATTGATGTTCTTGTGGCCAGAAGATGGCTGAGATCGGCCGAATCGTAAACAGAGACTGTCACCGAAGGCGACGTGACGTTGTTCAATAACCGGACGTTCACTCTACTTGAACCAACGGATACGTCCGCAGCGTCAAGCTTTGCATAATCGTCTACCTCTGCTCTAGGTAAACGCCTGACCACTACCGAATAATGCTGAACGACACCGGATGGCAATGCCAATTCAATCGTTACATACTGATGTTTTCCAAGCTGAAGCGGAATTTGGTAAAACGTTTCCCCATCAACATCCGTCTGCGAAGGAACGACGTCATACCCTATCATTTTTTCCAATAACACGCTCACTCTCGCACCCTCGGTGTCTGAGTTCGCTCTTAATTTCACTGCATTTAAATTTGTATCGTTAGGCACCATAATCTCATAATAATTGTATCGCGGATCATAACCTTCGCCAATCGGCTGGTCGGAATATTTTGGCGTTTGATTCAAATCAAATCCATCAACCTCGATCGTTTGCATAAGGGCGTTTTCTGCATTCAACTGCTGAAGCACACTCTCAGCAACAACCGTATTCGTCTCCGCATCTACGATTTGTAATTTAAACGTATAGACGCCTTGCTTGGCGACGATTGTCCAGCTCCAAAACTTAGCTATATCATTCATGAGCGATTCGATAGATTGGCCTTCATTAGGACCAACCCCTGCCTTTACGATGTCTGTAAAGGAGCTATCCTCATTATTATATGCAAACAACTGCAAACCATCGTTAAAGCCACCATCTTGCGTGGATAAATCTTTAACCATTAATCGAACATTTCTTGTATACGGTTTGTTTGCATTAAACTTTGTCTTGAGTTCAACATCAAAGAAGGGAAAATAATTCATATAAAAAGGATCATTTACTTGTTCACCGCTTCTATTAAGCAGCTTGTTCCCCGCATCCACACTCAAAAGTTCATGCGTTGCCATGTATTGACTAGGCATGCTTGATGTAATCTCATAGACATCTTCCGTAGGGGCTGGACTTGGTGAAACGCCCCCTCCGCCACCAGCAACCGGTGCCGCAGCGCCTGCACCTTCGCCTTCGAGTACATTCGGCTGTTTCTCGAATACGGTGCCGGTACCGCCTTTGTTAACGATTGCCTTCTCAATCACACCTTTTCCTGTCACCTTCGCAGCTGCATCTAGCACAAATCTCACAACTTTAAATGAGGAATCCATTGATATAGCCGCTCCCAATGCGTTATCTCGGACAATAAGGTTGTCAATCATGCCTGCTACCGCAAGAAGCTTAACCAAAGCCCCGTAAACCTCTACATCTGTAAAAGATCCTGTAAACGTAATTTCAGCTCCGGCAGGCAGCTCTTTATCCAGCTGCACAGCAGTAAATCCAGCACCGGACAAATTTAATTCTTCTATGATCGAAGTCGACTTAAGCGTGATAAGCTTCACTACCGTTGTTCCGCTTGCAACGATTCGCACAGTACCATTTTGCTTATGCGCAATAATATGTAACAAATTGGAATCTATGAGATGTATGGAATGAGGCCCTCCTCCAGAAATAATCATCTTTCCATTTACTTTTACATTATTTAAATCCACGTCACCTTCGCCCACGGCAGCCGTCAGCGTTAAATCTCCTTCAATAACCATATTACGAAGCGTTACGCCCGGGGAAGACACAACGACACTACCTTTAACCATCTCCGTATTCTTCTCCGGCCCGTACACGCCCGCTTGATTGTAGTTCACCTCAGCTTGCTTGTGCTGTATGGCCTTCTCAAGCACAGTTATACTTTGGGCCCTCGTAAACTTCCCTTTCGGATCAAAGCGGCCATCTGGAAAACCGTTTATTATTTTATTATCTACCAAAGCTTCAACTGATGCTTTACTCCAGCTCCCAATATCGGAAGCATCTTTGAATATCTGCTTACTTGTAACAATTTTCACATCTATTTTAAGCAGTTTCGCCACCATACTCGCAGCTTCTTCTCTTGTAACTTGCTTATTCCAACGAATAGTACCATCCTCATAGCCCTCTACGTACCCTGCTTTGACTGCAATCGCCACCTGCTCAGCAGCCCAGCTTTCGCTCGTAAGGTCAGTAAAGGAGACCGTTTCTTTCTCAATCAACTTGAATGAGCGATTAATGAGTGTCATCAATTCAGCACGAGTCACAGCACGATCCGGTTTAATCATGCCATCTTCATAACCTTCCATTAACCCGCTGGAAACCCATTTGCGTAAATCATCTTGGGCCCAGTGCCCTTGCATATCATCGAATACTTCACTTGCTGCACTCACGATCGGTACGGCCATAATCAGCATAGCCGATACAACCGTCAAACTAACTGCTTTTCTGAATTTTGAAAACACAGACATTTCTCCGCCTCCTATAACCTAACCAAGATTCAATTTTACTAGATCTAAAATACTAGATTTAAGACTCAATTATCATATCAGAAAAAAGATCCAAATGGTTTAATATATGGAAATATTTCAAATAATCTATCTCATAAGCTGCAATGTATCTATTTTCCATTTATTCAATACAAGTAATTATGCTTTTAAAAAATAATATTCTCACATGATTTATCTCCGTTTTTTGTTCGTTATTGTTCTTTCAACTCATTTCCGTTTTCTGTATTTTATTATTATCCATTGTCTTAAGATCCTTACTTCCCTCTTTCAGAATTGACTTTTCCAATAAATTGGGCTCATTACCTATGGACACTGTATGCCGTAAGACCCATTCTCAATAACGCATAAATATGGTTATCTAAAGAATGTCGGAATATATCGTTTTTTATAAATTAGGGGGATATTTTTATGAAGCGTTTCGCTTTAATCGCAGTGATGATCACCATTTTCGGGACCGTTTTTTCAAGCTCATTCACGAATGATCAGGCAACGGCAGCAGCCTCAGCGCCGGTATTCAAGGATATTAAAGGCCATTGGGCGGAGAAAACGATTACCAATATGGTAAAACAAGGGATTTTAGACGGATATCCCGACGGGACCTTCCGACCACAAGAGCCCGTAAAGGTGGACCAATTCATCAAAATGCTCGTTCTTTCGTACACTGACCTGCATCAAAACGGCTCGCGGAGCTGGAACCTTCCGTTCCTTCAATCGCTCAGCGAAGAGAATCAAGCTATTTTAAAGCAGGATTACCGATATTTTGATTTCAAACCGAGCCCTGTCGGCTATTGGGCCAAGCAGTTCATCGACGTAGCCAGCGATCTTCATTTCCTGAACAAGACCAGATATAATGATTTCCAAGCAGATATGACGCGTGAGAATGTGGCCGAGATTGTTTATTATACGCTGCAGGAAATCGAGTTTTTAGAAGACGGCCTATTCGGACAGAAGATGGCTCAAGCCTATGGCGACATCATGGGCGCAACGGAGCGCGAGCAGAAATTTATTGCAGAGACGCTTGTAAAAGGCATTATGCAGGGGTATCCTAACGGCTTCTTCGGCGTTGGCGACACCGTTACCCGCGCGGAATCGCTCGTTATACTGAATCGACTTACCGATAAATCGAAACGATTGGCAATCACAGTCTCTCCCGAGAAGCTGGAGCGCGTAATTCCTACTCTTGGCGGCGGGAAAAAGATCATCGTGTTCCCAGACAAACGGATGTGGGATGCTTATGATGCGCTCATCCAAGCTGGCCAACTACGCGGCTCGAACCATGATCTATACGAAACGACACTCCGTCTATTCAAAGACCAAGCAGAGAAGGACAGCGTGCTGAACCGCCCTTCCGGCGCTGCGGCAGTAGACGAGGAAGCAGCTGTGTGGCTCGATCCGCAATACAATACGTACGGCATTACGATGAGGCTGAGAGAAGGCACGCTCGCACGGAACAAAGAGGTGGTGGAGCAGTTCGCCAACCAGCTGTTCGGCTATAACGCCTCCGTCTTCAAGGAGCTGTTTAACAATATTTGCAAAAAAGTCGAATCAGGCGCTAAGGTCGCCTCGCAGCAGAAGCTGATCGGCAGCGATAATGTAAATATTCAAATAGACGCGGCTGCCAAAACGGTTATTTTCTCCATTGCAACGAAAAAATAAATAAAACTTCCGTTTGAAGAAGCTGCTCTACGGTTAAAAACCTGTAACAGCTTCTTTATTTTATTGACATGTAAGCAGGTGATTATCTCGCTCTTCATGAATTCGAAGGAGGAATAAGATATGGCTCTAACGACCTCTCAATGGAATAAAGCATCCAAACGAAACCGAAAGCTCGTGGCACTAGTCACGGCCGTGCTCCTCGCTTCCACGCCAGCAGCCGGCATTCTACCCGGCGGAGGAACCGCTGCTGCCGCCGAGTCTATGCTGAACGTTGTACCCCAGCCCTTCGTTATAGACGGCATCCGCACTACCGTGCCTACAGCCATCGTCGACGGTGAAACGTACATCAGTCTTCGCGCGCTAAACGAAAAGCTTGGTCTGGCGACTAGCTGGGATGCCAAAGCAAGAACCGCCATCGTTATCGGACGCAATCGAGTTTTCATCGCATCGCCAGACAAGGGAACCTACGAACTGAACGGCCAGCCCGTTTACGGAAGCATGTCCATTCTGTCTAATGGCTCCACCTATATCCCGCTCCGCTTTCTATTGGAGAGGATGGGCTACACGATTTCCTATGACGCGCCTACGCGTACCATCGGCATTCAAACCATTGACGAGAATAAGCTGACCATCGCTAGCAAAACGATCAGCGAGGTGAACAAGTCACAATCCCTCATCATCCATTACCCGGTCATTTCAGGCTACAAGAACGAAGAAGCTGAGGACAGAGTAAATGCCTACTTGAAAAAGGAAGCCGAAACCTTCGCTGTCTCCGCTCAGGAAAGCCTCACTAAGGCGATCCAAGACAATAAGAAATGGCAGGCCGAAAATCCGGACGTGGACTATCCTCCCGTTGCTTATGAGGCTACCTACACGATTACGTATAATGAAAACGACCATTTGAGCCTCTATGTAGACTACTACATTGATCTCGGCGGTGCCCATGGATCAACGATACGCGTACCGTATACGTTCGATTTGAGTACCGGCGAAACCGTCTCTTTGAAGCAAGCCGCGAACAACAACGCAAACTATGTATCCATCATCAATAAAAACATTAATGACCAGATCAAAGCACGAAAGCTTGACTTAATCGCTCCTTTCGAAGGCATTAAGGCTGACCGCCCTTACTATTTAAGACACGGAGCCATCGTGATTAGCTTTGAGCAGTATGAGTACACCGCGTATGCGCTTGGCATGCCGGAGTTTGCCATTCCGCTCAAAGTTTTCGACTAAGGGTAAAGGGTAATCTGCACTGTTTTTTTGATTTAGTGAAAAAAGATCTCCGCAGGCCGCAGCCAGCTGAGATCTTTTTTTGTTTTTGCAATCAAAGTTTAATGGTCTGGATCTAGCTTGCACTCTGCGAGCGTAAGCATACGAGTGCGGTGTTTCCACTTATGTCCGAGAAATATAGCAAGGAATAATGGAATGCCTATATATGAAGCAATGATGTACGCCCAGTCAATTCGGCCGTCATTCAAAGCCCCTATGAATTGGCCGCCGATCACCACGATGCAGAGGAGCATGGCTAGGATGGGACCAAAGGGAAACCACTTGGCGAGATAAGCCAACTCATCCAACCTCCGCCCTTGATACATATAGGCTTTACGAAAACGGTAATGGCTGATCGCAATGCCCAGCCATACGATGAAGCCAGACATTCCTGACGCGTTGAGCAGCCAAACATACACAACCCCGTCGCCAAAAAATGAAGCCAGAAATGCCAGCAGCCCTAGCACTCCCGTTACGAGCAAGGCGGCAACCGGTACGCCGCGTTTATTCAAGCTTGCAAGGAAGCGAGGAGCTTTGCCTTCCTTGGCAAGCACCCAGAGCATGCGCGTCGAGGCATACATGCCCGAATTGCCTGCAGACAGCACGGAGGTCAATATGACTGCGTTCATAATGGAAGCGGCAACCGCCAGCCCTGCCTTTTCAAAAATCATCGTGAAAGGGCTCGTCGCAATATCACTGCTTGCAAGCTGCTCGCTCGAGTATGGAATCAGCATACCGATCAGGAGAATGGCAAGGATGTAGAACAGCAGAATGCGCCAAAATATCGAACGGATCGCTCGAGGGATATTCTCACGTGGGTTCTCGCTCTCACCTGCGGTTACACCGATTAATTCCGTGCCTTGGAAAGAGAAGCCTGCTGCCATAAACACGCCTATCGTAGCTAAGAAACCCGCCGGAAAAGGATTTTCAGTCAGATTCTTTACACCGACCGCCATTCCATTCCAGATGCCGATAACCATCATTAAGCCGATCGCGATAAAAATAATGACGGTGATGATTTTAATCATCGCGAACCAGTACTCGGACTCGCCATACCCTTTCACCGATAGTAAGTTAAGCCCAAGCATTAACAAAAGAAACAGTGCGCTCCATAGTATAGAGGGGCTGTTCGGAAACCAGAACTTCATGATCAGCGTGGCCGCTGACAACTCCGCAGCGATCGTAATCGCCCAGTTGTACCAATAGTTCCACCCAAGCGCAAAGCCGAGTGAAGGATCTACAAACCGCGTCGCATAAGTGCTGAACGTTCCCGATACAGGCATATAGGTGGCCATTTCTCCTAAACTTGTCATCAGGAAATAGACCATTAACCCGATTAGGGCGTAAGCGAGCACCGCTCCACCCGGACCGGCAGAGTGGATAGCCCCGCCGCTTGCGAGAAAAAGCCCCGTACCGATGGAGCCACCTAAGGAAATCATCGTCATATGCCGTGCCTTCAGCCCTCTGCGAAGAGAGCTTGGTGCTTCTCGTTTTTCACTCAAAGGAACAGCACTCCAATCTTCACCTTAATATCCGATCTGCAGCGTAAACGCCTTTCCTCAGTTTGCTGAAATTTTCGTATTTTATCCATTTGGAAGTGTTTAATTCCTACAAATGAACCATCATATTTGACAATTTCTAATATATAATAAGGAAGTATGTAATTAATGGAATGATGAAAGGAATGGTACGATGTTTGGAAAATTAGCTGCAGACGCGCTTGGACTAAGCGATATTGGCGCGATTATCAAGCCGGCAGATTTCAGCAAAGCGGATTCTGACGACTATGTGATGCATGAGGATAACGAGAAGATCTATTTCCTGAYCAAATCGAAGTCCGACGAATACTGTTTTACGAATATCGCGCTTATCCACTTGGACGGCACAAGCGCTCTCAGCAAGAAACGTACGCTTAAACGTTATTCGTACAGCGCCCATCAAATTGCGCAGGTTGCGCTGGAAACAGCGGGAACGGTTGATCTTGACGTTGAGATCAAGTTCACCATTGGCTCCGTGCCTTTCTCGATTGACGTGAACAAAAAGCATATCGAGGAGCTTAAAGACCTCTACAAAGCACTCATCAAAATCTCCGAAATTACACGCGAGAACGAAATCTCGCTTGAATATGCAAGACGCAGCCTTGATCTCGCGTCTACGACTTTGCAGCAAATTCACAAAGGCGACTTCAACGTTGTCGAGCAATTCGACGGCTTGAACAAATCTGCCTTCAATTGGCTCGTAAACACGCACAAACAGTACCGCGTGAAGGATTTCGGCGCGATATTCGAGCGTTATATCAATAACTAATTAATGATCAGATGAGCTTATAATGGCAGCTGAGCATATTAGTGCAGATGAACATATTAGAGCAAATGAGCTTATTAGAGCAGATGAGCTTATCAGAGCAAATGAGCTTATTAGAGCAAATGAGCTTATTAGAGCAAATGAGCTTATTAGAGCAAATGAGCTTATTAGAGCAAATGAGCTTATTAGAGCAAATGAGCATATAAAAGCATTGAACAAGACGAAGAACGCCCGTATGCCCACCAGGCATTCAGGCGTTCTTTTCTTTAGCACAGCACATTTTTTCGCTGCAGAAGTCTCACAACACACTCAACCGTGCCTTTCCAGCAGATTTCGCGCTGAAGCTGCCCATTTTTTCGCGCTGTAGCAACCCATTTCCTTGCGCAGCAATCTGCGTTGATTAACTGGTTGATAAATGAAGGACCTTGTTACGTTACCTCAGCCGTCTCTTCATCCGCCCCCCCTTGCTACGTTGCACTTTGTACACTCTAATCGTCGTTTAACTAACCACGCTCTAGCTACGTTGCAGTTTCTGCAATAGAAAGTAACTTTTGCAGCCCCTGTCTCACTCGTATGACTGTTTCTGTTGCACTTTCTGCATCGTAGTCTGGACAATTACCTTTTTTACGTGATTCTATTGCACTAAGTGCAATGTACAATGCTGTGATTGGTTGACTGTTAGTTGGTTGGTTGGTTGGTTGGTTGGTTGGTTGGTGGTTGGTGGTTGGTGGTTGGTGGTTGGTGGTTGGTGGTTGGTGGTTGGTGGTTGGTGGTTGGTGGTTGGTGGTTGGTGGTTGGTGGTTGGTGGTTGGTGGTTGGTGGTTGGTGGTTGGTGGTTGGT
>NZ_JBFRGD010000017.1:0-169594 GCF_052115165.1 Paenibacillus sp. 2TAB23 | reverse complement strand
CGGCCTTGCTGTCCGGCCTTGCTGTCCGGCCTTGCTGTCCGGCCTTGCTGTCCGGCCTTGCTGTCCGGCCTTGCTGTCCGGCCTTGCTGTCCGGCCTTGCTAWCCGGCCTTGCTAWCCGGCCTTGCTAACCGGCCTTGCTAACCGGCCTTGCTAACCGGCCTTGCTAACCGGCCTTGCTAACCGGCCTTGCTAACCGGCCTTGCTGTCCGGCCTTGCTATCCGGCCTTGCTATCCGGCCTTGCTATCCGGCCTTGCTATCCGGCCTTGCTATCCGGCCTTGCTATCCGGCCTTGCTAACCGGCCTTGCTAACCGGCCTTGCTAACCGGCCTTGCTAACCGGCCTTGCTAACCGGCCTTGCAATCCGGCCTTGCAATCCGGCCTTTGCAATCCGGCCATGCTATCCGGCTGCCAGCAGGCAGGGTGGCGATTCTGCCGCTTGATTTATTCCGGCATCATATTCGTGCTGATTGCGATCCGGTTCCAGGCGTTAATCGTCGTAATGGCCATAATGATTTCTCCAATCTGCTTGCTGTCGAAATGGCGAGCGACTTCCTCGTAGACGGCGTCAGGAACATGCTCTTTCGTAATCACGGTTATGGATTCCGTTAATGCAAGGACTGCCCGTTCTGCGTCGGAGAAAAAGCGCGTATCGCGCCAAGCGCTGAGTGCATAGATCCGCTGCTCGGTTTCACCTAGCTCCCTAGCTTCTTTGGTGTGCATATTGATGCAGTAAGCACAGCCGTTTATTTGCGAAGCACGGATTTTGATAAGCTCCTTTAACGTTTTGCTGATGCTGGTCGTGCCCAAATATTTCTCAAGTCCGAACATGGCTTGGTAAGCGGCGGGTATTTCTTTGGCGATAACGGTTCTTTCAGTCATGATATTCATTCTCCTCTATCATCCAATTTGTTGGCCAATCGGCCGTGCTGCATGTCTTCGTCATCTAAGACAAAGTCTTGCACAAGTTTGTGACAGGAAGAGAAAAAATAATCAAAAATAAAACTAATCGAGCCGTATATGCTTCAGCTTATCAGGATTGAGCATCACGAAAATCCGCTCGATCTGGTTGCCTTCCGCATTGATCTGAAAGTTGATTACGCTTCTGGGTTTGCCGTCCAGCGTAATGATAATGCCTGCCTGGCCATTCACCACTGCGAATCGATGGCCGTCCCCAAGGAAGGTTTTGGGAATGACGCCTTGTAGAAAAGCGATTACGCGGGCTCTGCTGATTATCGCATTAATGGCAGCACGCACCTTGCCGCCGCCATCGGAGACAAGCATGGCTTCCTCGGTGAGCATGGCAATCAGCTTATTGAAATCTCCGGAAGCCGCAGCTTCTATGAAGGTTTCCACGAGGGGCTGAGCTTGATCCATGTTTTCAGGGAGAAGCTGGCGTTCTTTATGAAGCCTTTCTTTGGCGCGGCTAAATATTTTTCGGCAGTTCGCCTCCGACTTCTGCAAACATGCGGCAATCTCATCATAGTCAAAGGCAAGCGATTCCCGCAGGATGAAGACGGCACGTTCCACTGCGGTCAGCTTCTCCAGCATGACAAGCAGCGCATAGGAAATGGATTCATGCTGAACGAACAGCTCGGCGGGGTCCGGCATGGCATGACTCATATCCGGTTCGGGAAGCCATTCGCCGACGTATACCTCGCGCCGCTTGCGCGCGGATTGGCTGAGATTAATGGAGCGGTTCGTAACCATCTTTACGAGATAGGCTTTTTCATTGTGTATATCTGCATCGGTTAGTTGACTGTAATCGGCAAAAACATCCTGTACGAGATCTTCCGCCTCGCTGAACGAGCCGAGCATGCGGTAGGCGATGGAATGGAGCAGCGGTCGGTAAACGGTATAAGCCTTATTGAAATCCATTTTGGTATCCTTTCTTATTCCCATATCGGTTTCAATTACTCCACTTCTATAGTACCGCATGATTCGTTTTTTTCAATACTCATGCATGCGTGAAAAGGTGTTGAGCCGGGGCTGGATGCAGCGTGCAAGCGGCTATGTAATCTAGCTTTTGAAGAAAATGCTAGCTGCTAGGTTTATATATTCCAAACGGGGACATACTGACGGATAGATACGTTCCGGAACGCAAGCAGACGCACTGACGGGTGCGACGAGAGGAGCTTGTGTTGTATGTCTAACCATTTATCTATTCATTCTTATTCCAATGTTGAGGAATCCGCAGCTTCCAAATCGGTGGCGGCTAACAAATATTCATACCGCAAATCCTATGGTTTTATCGTATTTGCTATCATTCTATTAATTATGAGCTGGGAAGCCCAGCAAATGGACGCAGCGGTCGCGGGCGGCCAAATTCCGCAGGAAGCGATCCGTCTTCGCATATTAGCCAATTCCGATCGTCCGGCTGACCAAGTCGTCAAGCGCCTGGTACGCGATGAAATCGTGAAAGCAATGAGCAGCTGGGCAACGGGTCCTCAAACCATAGAGGAAGCTCGCCAGTCTATTCTGGACCATATGCCTGAAATCGAACGCATCACAGCTAATGTTTTGCAAAGCCGGGGCTTTGCATACGGCGCTTCAGCCGAATTAGGCATCGTGCCCTTCCCAACTAAAATGTACGGCAATGAGGTTTATCCCGCTGGCGACTACGAAGCGCTCCGAATTACGCTTGGCGAGGGCGGCGGCCAAAACTGGTGGTGCGTGCTGTTCCCGCCGCTATGCTTCATCGATGCGGCGAGCGGCGAAGCTGCTGCGTCGGCATCTGTAGATGGTCAAGCTCAGACAACTGCGCTTCAAGCGGACGATGCGTCAGTATCGGCAGCCGCACTTGATCAAGAAGAGGATAAATCATCAAGCGGCGAGGCGCCTGAAGCGAAATTTTTCTTGCTAGAGATGATACAGTCGTTTATTAATTGGATCAAATCATTGTTCGCATAAGAAGCGGCAGCGGCGCCTTGTTAGCTAAGACGCCGCTGCCGTTTCTGCTTGTTTTAGGATGCATGTGCTATAATAACGGAAGCATGATTCATTTAATTTAAGAGCAAGGATTGAAGGATAGAGATGATAACAACGAATGTGTGGAGCGTGGAGCAGCTCCCTGATGAAAAGCTCGGGCCCGAGCTTGCGGCAGCCGCCGCGCAACTGAGGGACGGCGGTCTTATCGCTTTCCCGACAGAGACGGTATATGGGCTAGGAGCGGATGCAAGAAGCTCCTCTGCTGTGGGCCGCATATTCAGCGCAAAGGGACGTCCATCGGATAACCCGTTAATTGTGCATATCGCAAACCGGCAGCAGCTGGACGAGCTTGTGCTTCCGTATCCGCAGCTAGCTTCGGCTTTGATGGACAGCTTCTGGCCGGGACCGCTGACGATCGTGCTGCCGGCACGACCCGATGTGCTGTCGCCGCTCGTTACTGCAGGACTGGCCTCGGTAGGCATCCGCATCCCGGACCACAGGGCGGCTCTAACGCTCCTCGAGCTGGCTGGCTGCCCGGTTGCCGCGCCAAGCGCGAATCGCTCCGGAAGGCCAAGTCCGACGCTGGCACGGCATGTGCTGGAGGACTTGGATGGCCGCATTGATGGGCTTGTGGATGATGGGGCTACAGGCGTCGGCCTGGAATCAACCGTCGTCGAGTTGGTTGGTGAACAAATGATCCGCATCTTGCGTCCAGGCGGCATAACGCTGGAAGCGCTGCGGATAGCGGCACCGTATGCAACCATCGACAGCGCTTCGCTAGAGGAACCGGAGTCGGCTCCTCGATCGCCCGGAATGAAGTATACGCATTATGCGCCGCAGGGTGAGCTGATCCTTGTCCAAGGCGCTCCGGATGCGGTGACTGCGTATATACATCGGCAGGTCGAGCGGGCTGCCAGCAGCGGCGAGACGACCGGCGTTCTGGCATTCGAAGAGCGGTTGCAAGGTTATAAGGCTGACCGCGTATTATCGTTAGGCAGCGAAGCCGAGCTGGCAACAGCGGCTCATCGCCTATACGCGGCGCTCCGCGCGTTCGACGAAGGCGGCGTGCAGCGCATATGGTCGGAGAGCAGCGGCGAACAAGGGATTGGGGCTGCCCTGATGAACCGTCTGGCAAAGGCTGCAGGTAATCGAGTCGTTCGCGTATAGCCTGGATTTGGAATAGGTAATGCTCAAAGTAGTATGTTTGTCCTTATGTCCGCATATGTTTGGTATAGAAAACAGGCGGACATGGGGGAGATAGACTTTGGTTGAGGCACAATTGCAAGCTGGTCAGCTGCTGACACTGCTCATTATTGCATTAGCGCTTGGGCTGGACGCTTTTTCGCTCGGACTGGGAATCGGTCTGAAGGGAATTCGGCTGCGTGATATTTTAAAGCTGGGCGTCGTTATTGCGCTGTTCCATGTTATAATGCCGCTTGCCGGCATATATACGGGACAATATGTAGGTGTTCTGCTTGGATCTGTAGCCACTACCGCGGCTGGCGTATTGCTGGTGCTGCTCGGCGGGCATATGATATACAGCTCACTGCGGGGAGATGCGGTGCAATCCTTCGATCACAAATCGTTGTGGGGATTGCTGGTGCTCTCGCTAAGCGTCAGCATCGATTCGTTCTCTGTTGGTATTACGCTAGGCATGTTCGCGGCCAACATGTGGACGACCGTACTGATGATCGGCGTACTGGGCGGTCTTATGTCCGTGTGCGGTCTATTGCTTGGCCGTAAGGTCAGCGGGAACCTTGGGGAATATGGCGAGGCAATCGGCGGCGGCATTTTGTTTGTTTTCGGCATTTTATTTATTTTCTAATGGCTAGGCAGCTTGAATTGAGGGTGAAAAGGAGTTGGCAGTGTGAAACGTATATTGTTTGTTTGTACCGGCAATACGTGCCGCTCTCCGATGGCGGAGGCTATGCTGCGCCGTATGGCTGCTCTGAGAGGCATTACAGTAGCTGTTCGCTCAGCGGGCATATCGACGATTGACGGCTTGCCTGTGTCGGCGAATGCGGTAGAAACGCTAAGACAGCGTGATATCGACCATAAGAGTACCTCACTGGCACTGACAGGCGAGGCTGTCGGCTGGGCCGACATTATTTTGACCATGACGTCCAACCACAAACGGGGCTTGCTGCAATGGTATCCCGAAGCGGTTGATAAGACTTATACGCTGAAGGAGTATGCGAATCGCGATGCGCAGGTGCTTGCTGATATCGAAGAGCTGGAGCGGCTGTATTCGGAGATGCATATGAAGCAGGCGTTAGGCCAGCAGCTTACATCGCAGGAGAGAAGCCGGCTGCTAGAGCTTGAACGCAAAATTCCAAGCTTCGACATCGTGGATCCATTTGGCGGCTCATTATCTATTTATAACAGCAGTGCAAACGAAATCGAAGATGCGCTCGTGAAGCTTCTGGACAAGCTTTCCAAAAGATAATTCCGCGGATGCAACCCGTATTATAGATTGATTTTTGCAGCCGTATCAGCTATTATGAAAAGACAATATACGGTTTCCGATGTAACTGGCGACGGAAGTGGGCTAACCACGGTGGAGCATCGGAATATACGGCCGGTCGCCTGGGCAAAGAGCAGCATGCTAATTAGCATGTCTTGCTCTTTTTTCGTCTTTTTCTGCAAAAATAGGTATACTAGCACTGTAATGTTTCATTCCGAAGGAGGTCTTTTACGTTGAAAATTGCTATTGGTGCCGATCATGCGGGCTATCGCTTGAAGGATGAGGTTGTCCCTTTTCTTCAGTCGCTTGGCCATGAAATTGAAGATGTCGGTTGCAGCTGCGACCAATCGGTTGATTACCCGGACTATGCATTACCCGTATGTGACCTAGTTACGAGCGGCAAAGCGGAGCGCGGTATACTGATTTGCGGAACGGGAATTGGCATGTCCATTGCGGCCAACAAAGTACGCGGCATCCGCTGCGCGCTTGTCAATGACATGTTCTCAGCCAAAGCAACACGGGAGCATAACGATACGAACGTATTGGCGCTTGGCGAACGCGTTATTGGCCCTGGCATTGCGCTTGAGATTATTCGAATATGGCTGGATACACCGTTCTCGAATGGTGAGCGCCATGTTGGAAGAGTAAACAAAGTGATGGAAATCGAAAAACAGACTATCAGCCAGTCCTAATTGGGGGCCATCGCGATGAGCATACAAGAACATGCACAGCTTGAAGTCATTGCCCAGCAGGTAGAAACGATTGTGCGCGAGCTGGCGGCTGCAGGGAATTTAGGAATGAGTCAGCTGCTGGTTATCGGTGTAAGTACTAGTGAAGTGCTCGGCGAGCGGATTGGCACGGCAGGCACAGTCGAGACAGCTGCGCAAATATTTGCCGGCGTGGAAGCTGCAAGAGCCGAGCTTGGTTTCATTCCGGTGTACCAGTGCTGCGAACATTTGAACCGTGCGCTTGTGATAGACCGTGCTGCTGCTGACCGTTATGGCTTGGAGATTGTCGGGGCGGTACCGGTGCCCAAAGCTGGCGGATCTATGGCGGCATACGCCTACCGCAGCTTACAGGAGCCGTGCCTTGTCGAAACTGTACAAGCACATGCGGGCATCGATATTGGAGATACATTCATCGGGATGCATTTGAAGCGGGTAGCCGTTCCGGTCCGTCCGTCCATTCGAAGCATCGGGGAAGCCCATGTGACGATGGCGGTTACGCGGCCCAAGCTGATCGGGGGCTCGCGAGCTGTGTATGAGCAGCCTGCTGATGCCATAACGGCTGAGCAATCTGCCGGCACATGTGATTAACGAGCATGTGCCGAGCGTGAACTTATTGAATAAACCATTTTAAATAGAGCTGTCTAATTTGAGGAGGAATATCGAAATGGAAAATTTGCGCAAACAAGATCCGGAAGTATTGAAAGCATTAGGCCTTGAGCTTACTCGTCAACGTGACAACATCGAGCTTATCGCTTCTGAGAACATTGTCAGTGAAGCGGTTTTGGAAGCGATGGGAAGCGTGCTAACGAATAAATATGCAGAAGGCTACCCAAACAAGCGTTTCTACGGCGGCTGCGAGCATGTTGATATCGTAGAAGATATTGCGCGCAACCGTGCCAAAGAATTGTTCGGTGCTGAGCATGCGAACGTTCAGCCTCACTCCGGCGCCCAAGCAAACATGGCAGTTTACCTTGCAGCCTTGCAGCCTGGCGATACGGTTCTCGGGATGAACCTGGCTCACGGCGGACATTTGACGCATGGCAGCCCGGTTAACGCATCCGGCTTGCTTTACAACTTCGTGGCATACGGCGTGCAAGAAGATTCCTTCACGATCGATTATGAAGAAGTGCGCAAGCTTGCTTTCAAACACCGTCCTCGCTTGATCGTAGCAGGCGCTAGTGCTTACCCGCGTACGATTGATTTCGAGAAACTAGGTAAAATCGCTAACGACGTAGGCGCATTGTTCATGGTCGATATGGCACATATTGCCGGTTTGGTTGCTGCGGGTCTTCACCCGAGCCCAGTACCTCATGCGCATTTCGTAACAACGACTACACACAAAACGCTTCGCGGACCGCGCGGCGGTATGATTCTTTGCCGTCAGCCTTGGGCAGCGGCTATCGACAAAGCTGTTTTCCCTGGTTCGCAAGGCGGTCCGTTGATGCATATCATCGCTGCCAAAGCCGTTGCGTTCGGAGAGGCGCTTAAGCCTGAATTCAAGCAATATGCAACACAAGTTGTCAAAAACGCAAAAGTGCTTTCTGAAGAGCTTGTTGCAAAAGGCTTCAACATTGTTTCTGGCGGAACAGACAACCACTTGATGCTGCTTGACACTCGCAGCCTGAATATTACAGGTAAAGTTGCTGAGCATGTACTTGATGAGGTGGGCATTACGGTTAACAAAAACGCGATCCCATTTGATCCGACAAGCCCGTTCGTTACTTCAGGCATTCGCATCGGTACGCCGGCAGCAACAGCTCGCGGTATGGAAGAGAATGCAATGAAAGTGATCGCAGAAGTTATCGCTCTTGTGCTCAACAGCCCGGAAGATCAAGAGGTTCTAGCCAAAGCCCGCGGCTTGGTCCGTGATTTGACTGCTCAATATCCGCTATATCCTGGTATGACTTACTAATTCATTGCTTCAGGATTGTTTCAGAAGACCTATTCGGTGTTTATACACGAATAGGTCTTTTTTGTATGCAGCGATGCATAAAACATTTAGCGTTATAAAATACTATGTCGAGTAGAAAGCCGTATTAGTATAAAAAGACGTCGTTAGACATGAATTTTAGTAAAACTGAAAATTCAGATAGTAATCATGCCATTAGAAATACGGAATTTACACGATCTAATAAATATAAAATACCACAATATTATTTTGGTTTTTACTCGAAAAGAATTCAATAATCCAATTAATAATAATTAAAAATGGAAATTAAAAGAAGATTAAATGTTTTGTGTATTTCTTTAAATTTGAACTATTTTTGGTAATTATTACTTGTAACTGCTTCAAAGCGTTAAAGTAACAGAATAATTAACTGAATAAACGCTGTACAGCATTAAAGTAACAGATTAATTAATTGAATAAACGCGTCAAAGTGCTAAAGTATAGCTGTTTAAAGTCATTTAATACATGAATTTACAGCTTACATATTGTTGATAAATAATTAACATGGATGTATAGTGAAAATTATTAGTAAATATCAATCTCTATGTTTGGATGGGAAGAGTGTATAACATTAGCTCAAGTTCGATATGCGCATTTGGACTGGACAAGCCTTTAAGCCGGTTTTAAATGTTTGTATATAAGGCGAGTAAGGTGGACGATACTACCCACTACTGAACGAGGTAGAGAAAAAAACGGGAGGGTAATTATGAGAACTAGAAAGTCTGCTTTTTCATTTATCGCTGCTTTACTCATTCTTGCTATTATCGCGGTAGGCTGTACGCCGAAAGAAGAGACCGGCAATAACGGCGCAACCAACAACGGAACTAGCAACAACGGAGGAGCGGGCGAAACAACTGACGCTAAGGTATTCAGAATGAATATCCACTCCGAGCCTTCAACGCTTGATCCTGCACTAATGGAAGACAACGTATCCGGTACACTCGCAACAGGTATTTACGAAGGTTTGACTCGCAAGAACGAAAACGGCGAATCCGTCCCAGCTACTGCTGAGAAATGGGTACAGTCGGAAGATGGCCTAACTTACACATTCACGATTCGCAAAGACGCGAAGTGGAGCAACGGTGACCCTGTCACTGCTAATGATTATGAATTCTCTTGGAAACGCGCGCTTGATCCTGCTACCGGTTCAACATACGCTTACCAATTCTATTACATTGTTGGCGCACAAGATTACAACGAAGGCAAAACTACGAATGCTGATGCTGTAGGCATCAAAGCAATTGACGCTCAAACACTTGAAGTGAAATTGGCGGCGCCTACGCCTTATTTCTTGAGCCTGACTTCTTTCTACGTATACAACCCGGTTCACCAATCCGTCAAAGACAACGAAGCTTGGGCTGCGGATGCTAAGACAATCATTGGTAACGGTCCTTTCAAAATGAGCGAATGGCAGCACAACACGTCCATCAAGCTTGTTAAAAACGACAACTATTATGACAAAGACCAAGTGAAATTTGCAGGCGTTGACTTCACAATGATCGCTGACTCTGCAACTGAGCTTGCTAACTATGAAACGGACAAGCTTGATTACACAGGCAAACCAACTGGTGAAATTCCTGCTGAGCAAATCCCGGTTCTAAAAGAATCGAAAAAGGATGAGATCGTTACAAAAGGAATCGCAAGCTCGTACTACTACATGTTCAACACAGAGGAAGTTCCTTTCAACAACGTAAAAGTGCGCAAAGCGCTTGCAATGGCGATTGACCGCCAAGCGATCGTAGAGAGCGTAACAATGGCCGGCGAGGTTCCTTCCTTCGGATTCGTGCCACCGGGCATTATCGGCGTGAAAGAAGACTACCGTAATGAAGTGAAAGACGATTTCTTCACAGAGGATGTTGAAGAGGCGAAAAAATTGCTTGCAGAAGGTCTTGCCGAGCTTAAGCTTGCTAAGTTCCCAGAAGCAACATTGACATTCAACACAAGCGACGGCCACAAAAAGATTGCTGAAGCAATCGTTGAAATGTGGCGTCAAAACCTTGGTATCGTGGTAGGTGCCAAAAACGAAGAGTTCTCCGTATTGCTGAAAAACCGTACGGCGATGAACTACCAAATTTCCCGCGCAGGCTGGGGAGCTGACTACAATGACCCGATGACGTACATGGATATGTTCGTTACGGGCGGCGGTCAGAACAATACAGGTTTTGCATCTCCTGAATACGATGCTTTGATCAAAAAAGCATATGCAAGCGGCGACCAAGCTGAACGTATTGAAGCGATGAAAGAAGCAGAAAAAATCCTTATGGATCAAATGCCTATCATGCCGATCTACTACTACAGCAACGTTTACATGCTGAAACCAGGCTTCAAAAACATTTTCTTGGATTACAAAGGTGACATCGACTACACAAGAGGTTATTACGAAGCCCAATAGTCATCCTTCATTTACCTGAAGGTAGGGATATATGCGGAGAGTCCGCATATATCCCTTTCTTATTGACTTATTCAGACTCTAGCACATAGTAATTCCTCTTGTTTATATTCTGTAAGGAGGTGTCCAAAGCGTTGATTAAATATGTATTCAAGAAGTTTGTGTCGATGTTTGTGTCGTTGTTTGTCCTTGCCACAGCTACTTTTTTTCTCATGAAAATCATTCCGGGCGATCCCTTTGTAAGGGAGAAAGCCATACCGGAAAAAATTAGAGAGCATCTATTTGCCATGTACGGACTTGATCAGCCTCTCTGGAAGCAATATTTGATGTATTTGAACAATCTGCTGCACGGCGACTTGGGAATGTCGATGAAGCAGCAATATATGTCGGTATCCCGGATCATCAAGGAAAGCTTTATTTATTCTGCTCAAATTGGACTGTTTGCCGTATTCGTTTCCTTGGCGGTAGGTCTTATCTTAGGTATTATTGCCGCACTCAATCATCGCAAATGGCTGGATAGCGTAACGATTATCATTGCGGTACTCGGGGTATCCATTCCCAACTTTCTTGCCGCGTCTATTCTGCAGTATGTGTTCGGCAGCAAGCTGCAATGGCTTAGTGTATCCGGTCTCAATGACCCAACGGATTTCATTATGCCGGTTCTAGCGCTTTCTTTCCTTCCGGCGGCATTCATTGCGCGTCTGACACGCTCAACGATGCTGGAGGTGCTGTCTGCAGATTACATTAAGACCGCCCGTGCCAAAGGCTTAAGCGGCCGCGTCATCTTGGTGCGTCATGCGCTTCGCAATGCGATCTTGCCGGTCGTTACGTATATCGGACCAATGACTGCGAACATCATTACCGGTTCTGTCGTTGTCGAGCAAATTTTCGGTATCGGCGGCATCGGCAAATATTTCGTACAAAGCATCACTAACCGCGACTACACGCTCATAATGGGGCTTACTTTATTTTATGGCATTATCCTAATGGCTGCGCGGTTTCTGACTGACATTGCCTACGGTTTTGTCGATCCTCGTATTAAGCTTTCAAGAGGAGGGGGCAAATGATGAAAGACAACGCCTTTACACCGGACCAATTCGCCAAGCTCAATAAGGACGAGAAGCATACGGAGGTTGTCGTTCGCGAGAGCATCTCCGCCTGGAAGGATGCTTGGCTGCGGCTGTGCTCGAATAAGATGGCGATGGCCAGCCTTGTTATATTAGTTATCGTTTCTCTAATGGCCATCTTTGGGCCGATTATTTCGGAACAGGATTTCCAAACGAATCACTTGAAAGAAAAGAACCTTGGACCGAACGGGACCTATTGGTTCGGTACAGACGACCTTGGGCGCGACCTCTTTACGCGCACCTGGATGGGAGCAGGCATATCCTTGCAGGTTGGCCTATATGCGGCGCTTGCAGATTTGATTCTCGGCGTCATTATCGGCGGAATCATGGGCTATTTCGGCGGTCGCGTAGACGAGATTTTGAACCGCTTCTGTGAAATTATTTACTCGATTCCAAGCATGCTTATCATTATCCTGCTTATCGTTATCTTTAAGCCAAGCATGCTTACGATAGTCGTAGCACTCAGTATTACGGGTTGGGTAAGCATGGCATGGATTGTTCGAGGGCAAATCATGCAGCTCAAAAACCAAGAGTATGTCATGGCTGCTCAGGCGCTCGGTGCTAGTACGGGGCGGATTCTGTTCCGTCACCTTATTCCGAACGCGATGGGGCCTATTATAGTAACGCTAACACTTACTGTTCCTAGTGCGATATTTGCTGAAGCCTTTCTTAGCTTCCTCGGCCTAGGGGTACAATCTCCGGCTGCATCTTTGGGTACGATGATCAACGATGCGCTCAAAGCGTTTACGCTTTATCCGTGGAGAATGATTTTCCCGGCTGCGGTCATCAGTATTACAATGCTTTGCTTTAATATTTTTGGCGACGGTCTAAGAGATGCGCTTGATCCGAAAATGAAAAAGTAGGAGGTGGACAAGGATGGAGAAATTACTTGAAGTAAAAAACCTTCGTGTGAATTTTAAAGTTCGCGGCGGGATCGTGAAGGCGGTTCGCGGCGTTAACTTTCATGTAAATAAAGGCGAGGCAGTAGCAATCGTTGGGGAATCCGGCTGCGGCAAGAGCGTTACCGCTCAGTCGCTTATGCGCCTGATTCCATCTCCTCCGGCAGAGACTAGCGGCTCGATTATGTTTAAGGATAAAGAAATTTTGAGCATGACAAGTGGTCAAATGGAGAATATCCGCGGGAAAGAAATGGGGATGATCTTCCAGGATCCGATGACCTCGCTTAACCCTACGCTGACTATCGGCCGCCAGATAACGGAGGGCTTGATCAAGCATCAAGGCATTAGCGGAACGAAAGCGACGGAGCGCGCGATCGAAATGTTGAATTTGGTTGGCATTCCTAATGCATCGTCACGCGTTAACCAGTATCCGCATCAGTTCTCAGGCGGTATGCGCCAGCGGGCAATGATCGCGATTGCACTCGCCTGCAACCCGTCGCTGCTGATTGCGGATGAGCCGACTACTGCGCTCGATGTGACGATTCAAGCTCAAATTATGCGAGTGATGAAGGACCTGCAGCAAAAACTTGGCACTTCTATTATTCTTATAACTCATGACCTCGGCGTAGTAGCCGATATGTGTGATCGCGTTATCGTTATGTATGCCGGCAAAGTAGTAGAGACCGGCACGAAATGGGAAATATTCAAAAACCCTAAGCATCCTTACACAAGAGGGCTTCTTCGGTCGCTTCCGCGTCTCGATCAGAAGAAGGAAGAGCCGCTTGTTCCGATATATGGCATGCCGCCGGATTTGATTAAACCGCCAGCGGGCTGCAGCTTCTGCGCGCGCTGCGATGATGCAATGAAGGTATGCGTCGACAATGATCCTGAGCTGCTCCCGGTAGACGGCAATGAATCGCATGCATCGGCATGCTGGCTTGCACACCCTTACGCAAATCGGGAGGTGTCCGTATGAGCGCGCCATTAATTGAGATAAACAATTTGCGCAAGTTTTTCAATCTGGGCGGGGGTGCAACTCTCCGCGCAGTGAATGAGATAAGCTTCTCCATCCAAAAAGGAGAAACCGTTGGTGTTGTAGGCGAGTCCGGCTGCGGGAAATCAACGGCCGGCCGTACAATCATGAGGCTGTATGAGCCGACAAGCGGCGGCGTAACCTTTGACGGGCAAGACATCTACAAGCTTAAAGGTGCCGGTCTAAAAGCACTGCGCCGCGATATGCAGATGATTTTTCAGGATCCGTACGCTTCATTGAATCCGCGTATGACGGTCATGGATATTATCGGCGAGGCTCTGGATATCCACAAGCTGGTAGCGAGCAAGAAAGAACGCAAGCATCGCGTGGAGAACCTGCTCGATGTAGTCGGCCTTAATCCGGACCATGCGACTCGTTATCCGCATGAGTTCTCCGGAGGCCAGCGTCAGCGTATCGGCATCGCTCGTGCGCTGGCGGTCGATCCGCGGTTCATTATCGCGGATGAGCCGATCTCAGCGCTTGACGTATCGATTCAAGCGCAGGTCGTCAATCTGATGCAGGATTTGCAGCGCAAAATGGGTCTTACCTATTTGTTCATTGCGCATGACCTGTCTATGGTTAAACACATCAGTGACCGCGTCGCGGTTATGTATTTGGGTAAAATCGTCGAGCTGGCGGAAAGCAGCGAGCTCTACGCGAGCCCGGCGCATCCTTATACACGGGCGCTGTTGTCGGCAATTCCGATTCCGGATCCCGAAGTGGAGGAGAACCGTGAGCGGATTGTATTGACTGGCGATTTGCCAAGCCCGATCAATCCGCCGTCTGGCTGCCAGTTCCATACGCGCTGCCCGATCGCGACCGATAAGTGCAAGGTGGACGAGCCTGCGCTGCTTGAAGTGAGAAAAGGACATTTTGCCGCATGTCATTATGCATCTGTGTAAGATATGCACAGGCTAAAGAGTGGCTTTTGAATAATTGATTGAAAAAGATAGAGGTTAGAGCAGCTCGAATGAGCTGTTTTAACCTCTTTTTCGAGTTATACACAGTTGTGTCAACAGGTTGTGGATAAATGTGGACAAGTTGGGGATATATCTGTGCATAGTTTTTTAAATAAGAAGCATATGAAGGCATTGAATACTTTATATGAAATTAGAGCGTTGTAAGCCTGAGAGGGTTCGAATGTGTTAATATATGGGTACGACAAAAATGCTTAGGAGGCTGAAATGGCTCTATTTGCCGTGATCTTATTCATTGTAGTAGCACTATTCCTTCTTATGCGAGTAATCGTAAGAGCGAATATTTCGATGATGCGAAGTCAATCGTTCCGCGGAGGCAGAGCCTTCATCGGTAGAACGAACGTCTTCGCGCCTTGGCCGAGCGCCGAGCCGCCTGATGCTCTAGGCGTGCCTTACGGCCATCCTGCGAGAACGGCTGCAGAGCGTCTGGAAGCATCGCTGACTTTGTTTTTCGAGAGTCGCGTAAAGGATCGTGTGTTAAAGGAATCTCCGAGAATGTCAGATAAAGAGTGGGCGTGGACTTGGTTCGAGCTTAAGCGCTACTTCTTAATGTGCGGGATCATGCGAAACGTGCCGATGTACAGCCGGCAAGTAGACGCGGTGTGGCATGAAATGCTTATGTTCACGAGAGAGTACGAGGAGTTCTGCACAGGCTTCTGCGGCGAGATGATTCATCACGCTCCGCATGCGCCGGGCGCATTGCCGCAGCCGGGCGAGCGGGCGATGTTCGATTGGCTGTATGGCGAGCTGTTTGCGCAGGCACCTGCTAGCGGCAGGCTTTGGGGGGCTTTCTATCGGACCCGGATGCCGGAACATAAGCTTGATGAGATTAAGGAGTTTAGCAAGGATACGCTCCGCGCGCAGTGGTTTAATGCGAAGGCAGCTTCCCGGTTTGCAGACCTGAGCAGCACTGTGGATTATTTAATCGATCGGGCTAAGGCAGAAATGGATGATGCAGGCAGCGGCCGTAAAGAGGCGAGAAACGACAGCGGTTATGGTTACGACCCTATCCTTGGCGCGACAGGCTTGCTTTCGGGCATGCTCATCTATCATTCGATGACGAATCCGAATGACTTTGTGCAGCAAATGGATCAGGTACAAAATGAGGAGCAGCGAAAAGCAAACGGCAGCGGCGACTCGACTTACGCATGCAGCGGCTCCTCGGACGACGGCAGGGATCATTCCGGCGGAGATGACGGCGGTGGCTCTGGCGGCGGTGATTCCTCCTGCGGCAACGGCGGAGACAGCGGCGGCTCGTCTTGCGGCTCCTCCTGCGGCGGCGGCTGCAGCAGCAGTTAATTGCGAAGCACATTAGATCTTAAGAGGCCGGCACCTAGCTCATGCAGAGGCGCCGGCCTCTATTTGCGCGTCTGCAAAACACAAGATGCAACGACTTGTTTACAATGCTATAATATACGGGATTGTGTCAGGGCTTACATCGACTAGAACAATAACAACAATGTACGGGAGGAATACCGCTCCATGAGCAAATTAATCATTTGCGACCATCCGTTAATTCAGCACAAGCTGACTTTTATTCGGAATAAAGAGACGAATACAAAAGATTTTCGGGAATTGGTTGATGAAGTAGCCACATTAATGTCATACGAAATTACGAGAGAAATTCCGCTTGATACGATCAAAGTACAGACGCCGGTTGCTGAGACGGATGCCAAGGTCGTCTCGGGAAGAATGCTGGGACTCGTTCCTATTCTGCGTGCCGGACTCGGCATGGTGGACGGCATACTGAAGCTAATCCCATCCGCGAAAGTAGGCCATATCGGTCTCGCCCGCGACCACGAGACGCTGCAGCCGAAGGAATACTATATTAATCTGCCGACTGATGCGCCTAACCGGTTGCTCATCGTGATCGATCCGATGCTCGCAACGGGCGGCTCCGCGATTGCGGCGATTAACTCGCTAAAAAACCATAAATGCGATCAAATCAAACTTATGTGTCTTATTGCTGCACCAGAAGGTGTGAAGGCTGTGCAGGAAGCACATCCGGATGTTGATATCTATATCGCTGCGCTGGATGACCATCTCAATGAAAAAGGCTATATTGTTCCTGGTCTTGGAGATGCCGGGGATCGCATGTTTGGAACAAATTAGTTCCAGATGCCATGAATTGATAATAGGAGTGAAAGATTTTGTCTAAACTGAAGGTAATGACCATATTCGGAACACGTCCGGAGGCMGTTAAGATGGCTCCGCTTGTACTCGAGCTGCAGAAGCGCGAGGATGAAATCGAATCAATCGTCTGCGTCACGGCCCAGCATCGCCAAATGCTGGATCAGGTTCTCGATTTTTTTGAAATTCATCCGAACTATGATTTGAATGTCATGAAGGATCGCCAGACGCTGACAGAGACCACCGTTCGCGTGCTGGAAGGTCTTGATCCCGTGCTTACGCAGGCAAAACCGGATATCGTACTCGTGCATGGCGATACGCAGACGACGTTTCTTGCGAGCTATGCAGCGTTTCTCAAGCAGATTCAAGTCGGTCATGTTGAAGCGGGGCTTCGCACTTGGAATAAATTGTCTCCATACCCGGAGGAAATGAATCGGCAGCTTGCCGGCGTGCTTGCTGATGTGCATTTTGCCCCGACAGAATGGTCGGCGAACAACCTGCGCAAGGAAAACAAATCGGATGCTGCCATTTATGTGACTGGCAATACCGCTACCGATGTGTTCCAGTATACGGTGGATGAATCTTTCTCTCATCCTGTCATTGACTGGGCAAAAGGAAAACGGATGATTCTCATGACGGCTCATCGCCGGGAAGCGCTGGGCGAGCCTCATCGGAACATATTCCGTGCGGTCAAACGCATTGCAGACGAGCATGAGGACGTCGTGGTAGTCTATGCGGTACACCCGAATCCTGCGGTTCGCGAGCCAGCCAATGAGATTCTTGGCGATCATCCGCGCATTCGCTTGATTGATCCGCTTGATGTTTTTGAATTCCATAACTTTTATCCGCATGCGCACATGATAATGACGGATTCAGGCGGTTTGCAGGAGGAGGCTCCATCATTTGGCGTTCCAACCCTTGTGCTTCGCGATACGACAGAACGTCCAGAAGGCATCGAGGCTGGAACGCTTGAGCTCGTGGGCACGGATGAAGAGCTCGTGTACGGGCGTGCAAAGGCGCTGTTAACCGATTCGCAGCTGTATGCGCGCATGAGTCAGTCAGCGAATCCATATGGCGATGGACACGCTTCAGAGCGGATTGTAGACGCGATTCTGCATCATTTTGGAAGGCTGAAGGAACGTCCTGATTCGTTCACACAACGTTCATAGATTCGACTTGGGCAGAAGGCTGAACGCCGAATGTACAGCATACAGTAGTACTGTACGGTTTTCGGGGGTCACAATACCATATGTATCAAGGGTTTTGGTCGATCTGTTCACCAAAAGTTTGTAGTTAATTCAATTGACAAACATGTTGCCGCTTGGATAAAATAAATGAGGATTGACAGGGGTATGAACCATGAATAAAAAGAGCAGAAGGGACAATCCGCTGTATGCGGCTGGACTTGTCGGCGCACTCGGAGTGCAAGTCGCTGTATGTATCTTTTTAGGCTATTGGATCGGCTCATCGCTCGGGAGCCGCTTTGGCGATCCGAAGGGATGGACGCTAGGTGGCATACTGGTCGGTCTGGCTGTCGGACTACTCTCAGCCATTCTGCTTGTTAAGAAGGTTATGGAGGACGCCGATGGATAAAATAATGAAGACAGCATTACGTACGCTTGTTTATGCAATGGCGGTATGCCTAATTGTATGGGCTTTCCTTCCGGAATGGCGTACGGTGTCTCTCGGCCTTCTTGTGGGACTGGCAGCAAGTTCCATGAATGCGTTTTTACTGAGACGCAGAGTCGAAATGGTCACCCTAGGAGCAGCAGGGGTTGGCCCGCGCAAGAGAGGTCTTGGTCTTGGAAACCGTATCGCAACAGTGCTGCTGGTTGCCATGATCGCCTATCGTTTTCCGGAGGATCTGAACATGCCGGCCGCTTTAGCTGGCTGTATGGTCATGCCGTTTGTTCTATTGGTAGCAGCATATATCCACAATAAACGACATCTTAGCGGAAAGGGGTGAAAATTTTAGATGCATGAATTTCCGGTGATGCCACTGGGGCCGTTTAATATTGATATTTCGACCACGGTAGCAATTTTGGTTTCCGTCATTGTGACGTTCTTGATCGCGAAGCTGGCTGTTCGCAATCTTTCGGTGGACAACCCGTCGAAGATGCAGAACTTTTTGGAATGGGTTGTCGATTTCGTACAAAACTTCATTTCAAGCACAATGCCGGCAAATCGAGTCAAGCCCTTTATATCTCTAGGGATGACGCTCATTATGTTCATCTTCATCTCCAACCTGTTAGGCTTGCCTTTCGGTATCGTTACTGAAACCCACCATGCTCACGAGAATCTGGGTATTACTCAGGAACTGTTGGATGAAAAAGGCGGACATGTTGAGCTTGCGTGGTGGAAATCACCAACTGCCGACATTTCAGTAACTGCAGGTTTAGCGCTTATCGTTTTCGTAATCGTCCATTTCCTTGGTCTGAAGCTGAATCGTAAGCACTACTTGAAGCATTATTTCCATCCTTTTCCGGTTTTCTTCCCGGTCAACATCATTGAGACGATTTCGAAGCCGGTTACACTCGCGCTTCGGTTGTTCGCCAACATCTTTGCGGGTGAGGTGCTAATCGCAACCATCCTGATGCTTGGCTGGTATGGTACGCCATTCCTTGCGGCATGGCAAGCATTCAGTCTTTTCGTCGGCGGTATTCAAGCCTTCTTGTTCACGATTCTCACGATGGTGTATATCTCGCAGGCGGCTATCCACGATGAAGAGCATTAATCATCGCTTTATGCCTCGGCTTGTTTCTAAGTACTGAGGTTGGCTATACAAACAAAAAACAACAATTTTCGAGGAGGATTTTAAAAATGGAATTATTAGCAGCAGCTTTGGCAGTAGGTTTGGGCGCAGTTGGCGCAGGCGTAGGTAACGGTATGATCGTTAGTAAAACAGTTGAAGGTATCGCTCGTCAGCCTGAACTTCAAGGTAAATTGCAAACAACTATGTTCATCGGTGTAGGTATCGTCGAAGTTGTGCCTATTATCGGCGTAGTTATCGGTTTCTTGGCTTTCTTCCAAGCATAATAACTGAAATTGGCGGGGAAGGCCTTAGCCCTCTTCGCCTTCGTTATGATTAAGACAATATTGTGGTGAGAAAGGAGTGGCATCTATGGGATGGCATTGGGAATCGACAGTAATCGCGATGGTCGCGTTTGGTCTTTTGTACTGGTTGCTAAGCAAGTATGCTTTTGGTCCATTGTTCGAAGTAATGGAGAAGCGCAGACAGCTTGTCCTTGAACAAATGAACACAGCTGAAAGCAGCCGTAAGGCAGCTGAGCAGCAGATGGAAGAGCAGAAAGCCGCACTCCAGCAAGCACGCAAGGAAGCATACGAAATTATTGAGCAATCCAGAACGACGAGCTCGAAGCAAGCGGAAGAGATCGTTCAAACAGCGAAATCGGAAGCATCCCGTCTGAAGGACGATGCTCTCAAAGATATCGAAAGCGAGAAAAACAAAGCAATTGCAGCTCTTCGCACAGAAGTTGGCGGCATTTCCGTGAAAATCGCGTCGAAAATTATTGAGAAGCAAGTGGATGAGAAATCGCAAGAGCAATTGGTAGGTCAATACTTGAAAGAAGTTGGAAATAAATGAGCCGCGATGCGGTCGTAGCGAAGCGCTACGCTAAAGCATTGTTCGAGGTAGCTGAGAATCAGAAGGTAGTTTCTGAGGTGGAAGAGCAGCTTAAGCTGATCGTACAGGCACTTGAGCAAGACGCAGACATTCAAAAATTTCTTTCTCTTCCTAGCATCGATCCGGAAAAAAAGATTGCCGTGCTGAAAGCGGCATTCGGTGACCGTATATCCGCACTCGTGCTTAACACGGTGCAAATCTTAATTTCTCGCCGTCGTCAGGATGCTATTGCTGAGGTATATACAGCATATACCAAAGTCGCAGGCGATGCGCTTGGCCAAGCCCACGCGACCGTATATTCCGCTCAAGCGTTGTCTGATGCAGAGCTTGCGGGAGTGGCGGCACAGTTCGGACAATTAACCGGCAAGACGATTATTGCGCAGCAAGTCGTTGAGCCATCCTTGCTCGGAGGCGTACAAGTGCGCATTGGCGATCGTCTTTATGACGGAAGCTTGTCCGGCAAGCTGGAACGTTTACAAAAATCGTTTAAAATCTAATGCACTGTAGATAGGGGTGAACGAATTGAGTATCAGACCTGATGAAATCAGCACGCTGATTAAACAACAGATCGAACAATATAAATCCGAAATTCAAGTCGTAGACGTCGGCACCGTAATCAATGTCGGTGACGGTATCGCCCGCGTACACGGTTTGGAAAATGCGATGCAGGGCGAATTGCTCGAATTCTCCAACGGTGTTGTCGGTATGGCTTTGAACTTGGAAGAAAGCAACGTCGGTGTCGTTATCCTTGGACCATACACGGATATCCGTGAAGGCGATCAAGTAAAACGTACGGGACGCATCATGGAAGTACCAGTCGGCGATGAGCTGCTTGGCCGCGTCGTAAACCCGCTTGGTCAGCCGCTTGACGGCAAAGGACCAATCAATACAACTCAATTCCGCGCGATTGAATCTCCAGCGCCAGGCGTTATCGACCGTAAATCGGTTCATGAGCCTATGCAAACGGGAATTAAAGCAATCGACGCGATGGTACCCGTAGGCCGCGGACAACGTGAGCTTATCATCGGTGACCGTCAAACCGGTAAAACGGCGATTGCAATTGATGCAATCATCAACCAAAAAGGCAACGGCGTAAAATGTATTTACGTTGCTGTAGGCCAAAAACAATCCACTGTTGCTAACGTTGTTGAAACGCTTCGCCGCCACGGCGCGCTTGAGTACACAATCGTTGTAACAGCTGGTGCTTCCGAGCCTGCTCCATTGCTGTTCCTAGCTCCTTACGCGGGCTGCACAATGGGTGAGTACTTCATGTACAAAGGCGAGCACGTTCTCGTTATTTATGATGATCTATCGAAACAAGCAGCAGCTTATCGTGAGCTTTCACTCTTGCTTCGCCGTCCACCGGGTCGTGAAGCATACCCAGGTGACGTATTCTACTTGCACTCCCGTTTGCTTGAGCGTGCAGCTAAGCTTAGCGACGCTAGAGGCGGCGGTTCCATGACGGCATTGCCATTCATTGAGACGCAAGCATCCGACGTATCGGCTTACATTCCTACGAACGTAATCTCGATTACGGACGGTCAAATATTCCTAGAAGCAGATCTATTCTACTCCGGTCAACGTCCAGCGGTTAACGTTGGTATCTCCGTATCCCGTGTAGGCGGATCCGCTCAAATTAAAGCGATGAAAAAGGTTGCCGGTACACTACGTCTTGACCTTGCGGCTTACCGTGAGCTTCAAGCGTTCTCGCAATTCGGTTCCGACCTTGATAAATCAACGCTTGCCCGTCTTAACCGCGGTGCACGCACAATGGAAATCCTCAAACAAGACGTTAACAAGCCGATGCCGGTTGAGAAGCAAGTTATCTCTATCTTCTCCGCGGTTAAAGGCCACTTGGATGAAATTCCAGTTGGCGATATCCTTCGCTTCGAGAAAGAGTTCCACGCGTACCTGGATTCAAACAGCCCTGAAATCGGCCAATCGATCCGTGATACGAAGGACATCGTTGCTGACAACGAGAAAGCTCTTGTTGACGCACTCAATAAATTTAAGAAAAGCTTTGCCGTAACGGCATAACAAATATATAGCCGATGCCCGTTCGCATTAGTCCGGGCTAAGGCTGCTCTTACTCCACCAACACCAGGCTTTGGAGCAGGTCCAAAGCAACAAAGGCGGGTGAAACCAAATGGCAAAAGGTATGCGCGATATTAAACGCGAAATCAAGAGTAAACAAAACACGAAGCAGATCACCAAGGCGATGGAAATGGTTGCCGCTTCCAGGCTGAGAAGAGCTCAGGAGGCTGCGCAGGCAGCTCGTCCTTATGCTGAGAAGCTTAAGGAAGTTGTAGCAAGCATCGCTGCCGGCACCAAGGATGTTAAGCATCCGATGCTGGAGAACCGACCGGTAAAGAAAACGGGTTATCTCGTAATTACGTCGGATCGTGGTCTAGCAGGCGGTTACAATGCGAATATTCTTCGTAAAGTAACGCAAACCATTCGTGAGAACCATAAATCAAGCGATGAATACGTGCTGTTCGTGATTGGACGGAAAGGCCGTGATTATTTCCGCCGTCGCAACATGCCGATCGTTGAGGAAGTTATCGGCTTGCCGGACGCTCCGACTTTCGCTGATATTAAGTCGGTGGCTTATTCCGCAGTGAAGAACTTCTCAGAGGGCTCTTACGATGAGCTATACCTCTACTACAACGAATTCGTCAATGCAATTACGCAAATCCCGACAGCCGTTCGTTTGCTGCCGCTTGAAGAAGTGGGCGGGAACACTGCTGTAACATCATATGAGTACGAGCCATCACCGGAAGGCGTGCTTGAAGTGCTGCTGCCTAAATACGCGGAAACGCTCATTTACAGCGCAGTTCTTGACGGCAAAGCGAGTGAGTTCGGCGCGCGTATGACAGCCATGGGAAGCGCAACGAAAAATGCATCGAAAATCATTAACCAATTGACGCTCACTTACAATAGAGCGCGTCAAGCTGCGATTACGCAGGAAATTTCTGAAATCGTTGCAGGGGCAAACGCCCAATCTTAATATATGCTCTGCATGGGCCAGTCGCTTGCGATAAGCTGACCGGCATGCAGTAACAAGAAGGAACCAGGAGGGAAAACCATGAAAAAAGGACATGTTGTATCCGTCATGGGTCCGGTCGTAGACTTAGAGTTCGAACGCGGCAATTTGCCGGAAATTTTGAACGCTGTCAAAATCGAGCAAAAGGGCGAAGCAGGCGGCATTGATATTAACTTGACGCTTGAAGTTGCCGTTCACCTCGGTGACAATAAGGTACGTGCCGTAGCTATGAGTACGACAGACGGTCTTGTACGCGGTATGATTGCTGTTGATACTGGCGCAGCTATTACGATTCCCGTTGGCGCGCCAACACTTGGCCGTGTATTTAACGTACTTGGCCAACCAATCGATGAAGCTGGCGATGTGACTTCAAGCATCAATCTTCCGATTCACCGTCCGGCACCTGCTTTCGACGAATTGTCCACGCAAGCGGAAATTCTCGAAACAGGAATTAAAGTAATCGATCTGCTTGCACCATACGCAAAAGGTGGTAAAATCGGTCTTTTCGGCGGCGCAGGCGTTGGTAAAACGGTTACGATCCAAGAGCTTATCAATAACATCGCACAAGAGCACGGCGGTATCTCCGTATTCGCAGGTGTTGGTGAGCGTACTCGTGAAGGTAATGACCTTTACCACGAGATGAAGGATTCCGGCGTACTAAGCAAAACAGCAATGGTATTCGGTCAAATGAATGAGCCTCCAGGCGCGCGTCAACGCGTTGCTTTGACTGGTTTGACAATGGCTGAGTATTTCCGTGATGAAGAAGGAAAAGACGTACTATTGTTCGTCGACAACATCTTCCGTTTCACGCAAGCAGGCTCCGAGGTATCGGCCCTTCTAGGCCGTATGCCTTCCGCGGTAGGTTACCAGCCAACGCTGGCAACTGAAATGGGTCAACTGCAAGAGCGTATCACGTCTACGAAAAAAGGTTCGGTTACTTCGATCCAAGCGATCTATGTACCTGCCGATGACTATACGGATCCGGCTCCTGCTACGACGTTTGCCCACTTGGACGCAACGACAAACCTGGAGCGTAAAATCTCCGAGATGGGTATCTTCCCAGCGGTTGATCCACTTGCATCTTCTTCACGTATCCTTAGCCCGTCTGTTCTGGGCGAAGAGCATTACAATGTCGCTCAAGGCGTTAAGAAAATTCTTCAACGCTACAAAGAGCTTCAAGATATTATCGCAATCCTTGGTATGGATGAGCTTAGCGAGGAAGATAAATTGACCGTGTCTCGCGCACGTAAAATTCAGCTTTTCCTATCTCAGCCGTTCCACGTTGCGGAGCCGTTCACAGGTACGAAAGGTAAATACGTTCCTGTTAAAGAATCCGTACGCAGCTTTAAAGAAATTCTCGAGGGCAAACATGACGACCTTCCGGAAGAAGCTTTCCGATATGTTGGTGTGATTGAAGAAGCCGTGGAGAAAGCCAAAACGCTAGTATAGCGAAAGGCGGGAGGAATCCACATGAGTTCTTTTTTGGTAGAGATCGTAACACCAGAGCGTAAGGTGTATGCAGAGACGGCGAATATGGTTAGCGTAACTGGTGTTGAAGGCGAGCTTGGCATACTGCCAAACCACATTCCACTAGTAACGCCGCTTCGTATCGCTCCTGTTACTATCAAACGTGATAACAATAAGGTTGATGTAATAGCGGTTAACGGAGGCTTTATCGAGGTACGCAGGGATAAGATCGTTATTCTTGCTGAGAGCGCAGAGCTTGCGACCGATATTAACATTGAACGTGCTGAAGCCGCTAAACAGCGTGCCCAGCAGCGTCTTTCTGCTAAACAGGATCAGGTTGATTTCCGTCGTGCGGAGCTTGCTTTGCAGCGTGCAATGAACCGTCTGAACATTAAGCATAAATAGACGTGTAAGACTAAAGCATCATTCACACCCTCACGGGCGTGGATGATGCTTTTTTAGTTCGGGAAGGAAGTCTCGTATAAGCCGAATTTGATGTTAGATTTTATCTAATATTCGTGTTTGCAAGTGGAATTGATGTTATATATCCAAGAAAAACAGTTATTTCGACAAAAACGCTAATATTTTGTATGAATTTCCCTATAATATATGTTAATATAGTTAACATTAGAAATGATAGAGCAAGCAGGGGGAGAGTCATATGTTTGACTGGTTAGGGATGAAGGTAGGATTTCCGCTCTGGGTATCTTGGCAATTGAACAAACAGCTGAAAACGGACGTCGAGCATAGCTTTGAAGGTATTGCTGAGACGCGAAAAGAGCTGCTCACCACATGGGCGGCCGACTATTGGACGCATTTAGACCGATTAAGCGAGCAAATGACAGCGGTGCTCAGTCAATCCGAGCAATCTACTACATCTACTGTACAGTCACAAATAGAAAGATTATTTGACCGAACATATGCTAGAGCGATTGACTTCACTGAGTTATTCTTCCTAGATGAAAATCAGACGGTAGTCAGTTCGACCTATAAGGCTCATATCGGTACTGCCTATCCGTTAGAAAGCCATCTGCAGCAAGGGCTTGCCTATACCAAAGAAACCAGCAGTCCGCGGAAATGCTTGTTCGGACCTTTCAGTGATCCGATCACATTAAAGCTGGGTGCGCGTTCGTCTTCGTTTCATGACAAAATGACATTACTGTTTATGGTGCCAATTGCATGGAATGGAAAAGTTGCAGGTACCTTATGCGGACGCGTTCCCAATGATGTGCTGGGAGATTTGATTCAAAGGGAATCTGGGCATGTGTATCCCGATTCCGGTGATAACTACTTATTTATGGCGAAGGCTGGTTTGAATACGCAGATTGCACCGGGTACTGCTCTTTCGCGGAGCCGATTTGAGGATCGTACCTTTACCCACGGAGAAAACCTGAAGGACGGAGTAACGACTGAATGGGGTGTGGTCTCCATTAAAGAACACACCGAGCTCGAAATTGTATTTACCGATCCTGCAACCGGACAACTGCATCCCGGGGTAGCGAATACCATTCGCAACGGCAATAATCTATTTGTGGAGTTTCCGGGTTATTCAGACTATAGGCATATCTCTGTTATTGGCAAAGGCGTGACTTTTCAGCTTCCATATTGTCCGGATCAATGGGGAATGATGTGCGAAGGCGATTTGGAAGAGGTCTACCGGATCCGAAGCGTCGGTTGGAGACAAAGAAAGCTTCAGCTTATCTCGATTGCGAGCTTGAGCATAATGACAGCGCTGTTAATTGTATTTATTGCAGCAAGCGCTCCCGTATGGGTGACGGCAACAGCAGCAGGCGTCTTTAATCTTCTATTCGGTTTAATCTACAGCGGAGTGTTCCAGAAGAAAGAATCAGAGCGAGTCGTAACGCATTTGCGCCGAATCAATCGTTTTATCCGCATCAATGCAGAAGGAAAAGGCGACTTGACGCAGCGGCTGACGCTGAATGAATTCGATAATGACGAGTCGAAGGAGTTAGCGAAATGGATCAATAATATGATCGACTCGTTAGAAGGCATTATGCTGCAAGTTAAGCTTGCTTCCTCAGACGTTTTATCCAGTCAGCATGTGCTGAATGAATCAGCAGCAGTGACATCGGCGTCAACCGAACGTGTGAGCGGGAAGGTAACGGACATGATCGGCAGTATCAGGCTGCAGCTTAAGGATATCGATATGGCTAAGGATGCGGCAGGCGATATGCGTACAACGTTGAACCAGCTCGAAGAACAAGCTGCAGAGCAGATAGCCGTTGCAAAATCCGAGGTTGATCGTATCGGGGAGAAGATGCAACATATCTCTCTCAAGGTGGGGGAGTCGAACCATACGATTCATAAGTTTATGGATACCGTCCAGGAGATTCAAGGCGTGCTGCACGTTATCGAAGAAATATCGGCGCAGACGAATCTGTTGGCACTCAACGCTTCCATTGAAGCTGCAAGAGTTGGCGAGCAAGGACGAGGCTTTGCTGTGGTGGCTTCGGAAATCCGCAAGCTTGCCGATATGACCAAGAAATCGACGGAAGAAGTACATGTCATTACCCGCCATATTTATGATGAGGCCAAGCAGGCCTATGCTTCTATGGATGAGGGGACAAGAGTGGTCGAGGAAGGCAATCAGCTCGTTGCCGCAGCCGCGAATACATTGTCGAATGCGCACGCTGAGGATTTGCGGAAATCGCAAGTCGTTGATGAGGTAGTCCAGTTGATGGAGAAGATCGCGCTCGTCAGCAGAGAAAATCGCAAAGTCTCCTCCGATGTGGAGAGCAAGGTGCAGGAGCTTATTTGCGAAATGACAAACGTTCGGCAAACCTCGCAAAGTGTGGAGTCGATTACGACACTCCTACAGCAACTGGTCGGTCAATTTAAACTGACGGAATCAAGAATTCGATAGTTTGGAATCAAGGAAAGCTGCATGCAGCCGTTTAGATACGGGTGTATGCAGCTTTTTGGCGTGCAGTCAGATAATGGGATGCGCGTAAAGGATTTAAAAATGCCCGATACATAATTATGCCATGGAATAGTTATCCTAAGACGGCATGCTATGAATGACTGGAAGGAGAGGGGCATATGTTCGGACCAGGCTCACAAGGCAAAAGCAAAGCAGGGAAAAAGGCGATGAAAAGCTCGCCTCGTGCAGAGAAGCATGAGAAGGAGCAGCTTGATCCTTATGAGAACAAGCCTCTCTCGCTATCGCTATCGGATAATATGGAGAGCATTAAAACGGAGCTGGGAGAAAGCCAAGATATTATTTTCCGTGAGCTGACACTTGTGGATCGAAGCCAAACAAAAGCACTTATTGTGTATGTGCAGGGTATGGTTGACGATGAACGAATGGAAGAATTCATCATTCAGCCTTTGCACAGAGAGCGATTTCCGCTCGATGAGCGGGTAGAGCCTAAAGAGCTGCTGGCAGTGATCAAGGCTAACATTTTATCCACTGGCATTGTAGTGGATATTTGCGATTGGAAGCTTTTATTCCAGAAGCTGTTCATGGGCTACGGCATTTTATTCGTCGAGGGCTCGGATCAGGCTGTTGGTGCTAATGTCATTGGTGGAGCTAGAAGAGGCATTGAGGAACCCAAAACCGAGATGGCGATTCGAGGCCCAAGGGAGGGATTTACGGAATCTATCCGGACGAATACGTCCTTGATTAGGAGGAGAATACGGAGCCCAAAGCTGTGGATGGAGCAGTGGACAATCGGGGAAATTTCGCAAACGCCGGTTAGCATTATGTACGTGAAAGGGCTAGCTGACGAGAATGTACTGAAAGATTTGCGTGAGCGGCTGGAATCTATCCGAATCGACGGTATTTTGGAGTCTGGATATATCGAAGAATTAATTGCGGATCAGAAATGGTCACCGTTCCCAACCATATTAAGCAATGAGCGCCCAGATGCGGTTGCCGGAAACTTGCTTGAGGGCAGAATTGCGATTCTAGTCGATGGCACACCGTTTGTTCTTGTTATACCGGCAATATTAAATATGTTCTTTCAAGCATCCGAGGATTATTATCAACGATTTGATATTGCGACCTTTTTAAGAATGCTGCGATTTGTATCGTTTTTGATTGCGCTGTTAATGCCATCCATTTATGTGGCTATCGTAGGCTATCATCAGGAAATGATTCCGACACAGCTGCTGTTGAAGCTGGCTGCACAAAGGGAAGGCGTACCATTTCCGGCGTATCTAGAAGCTTTTATAATGGAATTTGTATTTGAAATCCTGCGAGAAGCGGTCGTTCGAATGCCTAGCGCCGCGGGGAACACGATCTCTATTGTAGGCGGTTTAGTTATCGGCCAATCCGTGGTGGAGGCGGGCATCGTTTCGCCTGCAGTCGTTATCGTCGTTTCTTTCACCGCGATTGCCAGCTTCGTTTCGCCTACCTATAGCTTGGGTATTGCAGCGCGACTATTGAGGTTTATTCTCCTGCTTGCAGCATCCACATTAGGTTTTTATGGTATAGGCATTGTTGTGCTGATGATTATTTTGCATTTAAGCAATATTAGATCGTTCGGAATGCCGTATATTAAACCTTTTGCTCCATTCTATCTTAGAGATGTGAAGGATACGCTAGTCCGTGCGCCATTGTGGCTGATGCGAGAACGGCCGCAGAATTTGGGCAATCAGAATATAGTAAGGCAGGACATTGAACCGGAGCTTAGAAAGGAGCCAGAACAATGAGCCGCATACAAGATCGCAAGCGTCAGAACAAACCGCGTTTATTAAAATATAAGAATGTATATGTTACACGCGTTAAGATATTCTTCTATTTCTACGAGAAACGGACACCCTCCTCTTGCAGAGGACGGCGATGCCGTCTCTTCTTGTGGCGTAAAGGTTTTCTTGTGTGGACTGCGTGTATGCTCATTGTGTTAAGCGGCTGCTGGGACCTGCGGTACTTGGACAAGCTGGGTGTGGTGCTCGCGCTAGGGGTAGATGATGATCCGAGCGGTAAGCAGAAGCTGCAGTTGACCGTGCAGGTGGTTCTCCCCCAAAACGTCGCTGCTGAAAGCAAGGGCGGGTTAGGAGGTACGGCAGTAACCAGCTTTACCGAAACGGGAGATACGATATTTGAAGCCATTCGAAAAATGACGGCAAAAACATCGAGAAGGCTCTTTTTCTCGCATACACAGATGCTTGTTATCGGGGAATCAATGGCGAGAAAGGGGATATTTCCGTTAGTGGACCTGATCGAACGAAATCCAGATATCCGCACCGATATATCCGTTATCATTACCCGGGGAATGAAAGCGGAACAGCTGCTGCAATTGACGACCCAGCTGGAACCGATCCCCATTAACCAAATCCATGAAATTATTCAAGTTAACCAGGCTGCATATGGCACCAATTTCGGTGTGAAGGTCAAGCAGTTGACGAGAATGAGAGGTGAAGGAAAACAACAAGCTGTTCTTCCATCCATTCGGATTGAGGGAGATAAAGCATTAGGCCATTCGAATGAGAATGTGAATAGCATCCCGGCTGCTGCGATTCCTGTGCTGTCGACGATGGCTGTGTTTCGCGAAGGTAAATTGGTTGATTATTTAAAGCCTAAGGAGTCAAGAGGGCTGTCATGGCTTCATCACAAAATAAAAAGCACAGTAGTTAAGCTGTCCTGTCCGGAATCCGAGGGTAAGCTGATCGTTGAGGTGCAGGATTCAGCAATCAAATATAAGGTCAAACGCAATGAAGAAGGGCTTCCTATTATCAAGGTGAGCGTCCGGATAACGGGAAGCATCCAAGAAATTATGTGCCCGAATGTCGATGTGGGCGATGAGAAGGTTTTGAATGAGATTGGCATGATGACGAGTCTTGCCGTGAAGGATGAAATAGAGGAGACAATCAACAGGCTGCAGAAGAAGCTTCGTATTGATGCGCTTGGGTGGGGAAAGGAAATCTATTTGCAGGAGCCAGGCATCTGGAAACGAATGGGAAAAGATTGGGAAGCCCAATTTCCTTCTGTGAAAAGTGAAATCGAGTGCAATACGATCATACTTGGCTCAGGAATTCGTGGAGAATCTATTGTGAAGTGAGTGATCAGCATGTTGGGGCCAATCATTCTGATATTGTTCTCCATTGCTACTGGCGTTATTATCTGGAGGCATAATGGGGAAAATGGACGTTATCGCGAAAGAGGCTGGTCTTTGCTTATATTAGCCATTGGCGCTTTGTTTAGCTTGGCTGTACTGATGAATATGCCTATCCCCAATCCGACTGATTGGATCTCGGCTATACTTGCACCCATCTATAAACCGATCTTAGCATGGATTGAGGAAGGAATGTAACGCGTATGAGTAAATTTGCAGGAATCAACAATGCGGAAATTACATCAGGGCAAGCAGCGAAAATATTGATCTTGTTTGCTCTGGGCAGTGCCGCGTTAATATTGCCATCGGCCGTTACGGCAATTGCCAAGCAAGACGGATGGCTTTCAATGTTGATGGCAGGCCCGTTTAATTATTTCATATTGATTGTATATCTGGCATTGGCCGACCGTTTTCCGAACATGTCTCTTGCGCAGTATGCCGAAAAAATTGTCGGGAAATGGAGCGGAAAGGCGCTTACGTTGATCTATATTCTATTTTTTCTCCTATTAAGCGCACTGGTGCTCCGCAACATCTCGGACTTTATGAGTCTGTCCGTATTGCCGTTGACGCCGGAGTGGTTCATCGATAGTACGTTCATGCTTGTCGTTATTTATGGCGTGTTCCTTGGTATTGAGACGATCGCACGAACAGGGGAGATTTTGTTCGGCTGGGGAATGCTGGTCATCATCATCATCATTTTCTCGCTGTTTAATCAATTCGATTTCCGTAATTTCGAGCCCTTTTTATATGATGGTATCCTAAGACCGCTTAAAGGGGTATATCCGATATTAGGCTTTCCGATCGGCGAGTTTGTGTTCATAACGGCTATCCTTCCCTTAGTACGGCAGCAGGACCGTAAAAAGCTAAGAAAATCGTTGAAAATATCAGCTTTGCTAATCACGCTATTGAGCGTTTTAATTACAGTGTTTCTGGTTGGGGTAATGGGAGTATCTGAGACGAGCAGAAGTCCGTTTGCTGTGTACGATATGGCCAAAAATATTAATATCGAAGAAATATTGGTGCGCGTCGAGATATTGGTTGCCATGGTCTGGATCGGAACCGTGTTTATGAAGCTCGCGTTATGCGTATATGTATTGGCGGTGCTTACGGCTCAAATGCTGAATTTATCTACCTATCGTACACTGATCGTTCCGTATGCGTTTATAATCGTTCCGCTCTCCTTAATTGCCTATCGCAACGTCGCGCATTCCAGAGTTTTTGCCATGGGAGTGTGGACGATATACAGTCTCTTTCATGGCTTTCTACTGCCCTTATTGCTTCTTATGATAGCGATGATGAGGAAGAAAAGGGACAGCAGTGCCGGAGGCTTCCAGGAAATAAAACCGGAGAAATCCCAGGGTGTTCAGCAGTCCGATATGACAACTGAGCAGATTGGGACACCCGATCAGGAGCCAGTGAAGGCATAACTCCGTCATAGACGACAGTGGAAGCATTTGTTATAATTGTGAGGAAAATTGACCAAGCGGCAACGGTCCGTACCTAACGAATTGACGGAGGCGATTGAGTGGAAAACTACGCCAATAACTATGTCGTCGTGGCTGTTTTTATCGTGCTTGGCATCTTGCTGCCAGTTGTTGCATTGACTGTGGGCAGGCTGCTTCGACCGAATAAGCCGAATGCGCTCAAGCAAACCACCTATGAAAGCGGCAATGAGCCTGTAGGTGAAGGACAGGTCCGTTTCAACATCCGCTATTACTTATTCGCTCTAATGTTTGTCATCTTTGATGTGGAAACCGTTTTCTTATACCCGTGGGCCGTTGCATATAATAAGCTCGGCTTATTTGTGCTAGTCGAAATGTTGATTTTTGCGGGAATGCTGCTGATTGGTCTTCTATATGCCTGGAAAAAGAAGGTGCTGAAATGGAATTCAGTTTAGAGTCAATTTCAATAGAGGAACGCAAAGAACTGGAACGCAATGTATTCATGGGAACCTTGGAGCAGCTGAAAGCATGGGCAAGAAGCAATTCACTATGGCCTCTAACCTTCGGGCTGGCTTGCTGCGCAATTGAAATGATGGGGACGGGCGCGTCGCATTACGATTTGGATCGTTTCGGCGTCATGTTCCGCACTTCTCCAAGGCAGTCGGACGTCATGATTGTGGCAGGCACGGTGACTAAAAAAATGGGCCCTCTGCTCAGAAGATTGTACGATCAAATGCCTGAGCCTAAATGGGTAATTGCGATGGGCTCCTGCGCGACAGCCGGCGGTCCCTATATTAAATCCTATTCGGTCATTAAGGGCGTTGATCAAATCGTTCCGGTGGACGTGTATATACCGGGCTGCCCGCCGAACCCTGCTGCGCTGATTTACGGAATCAATAAGCTTCAGGAAAAGATCCGATACGAGGCGAAAACCGGGAAGCGGGTGACCGGACGATGAGCGAGGAGCAAGGCAAGGACGGGGAAAAGCCCGTCGTCCGCGAGACTCCTGTCGATGCGGAGCGGGAAGCGAAGCTGAAGGCTGCAGCCGAAGCTCGCGCAGCAAGAGCAGCCGCGAAGGAAAAGGCGGAAGCAGAGGCTGGGGAAGCGGCGCCAGAAGTGCCAAAGCCGCCTTCTCCAAGGCAGCCGGAGTTGGATAGACTGGCTGCCTTGTTAAAGAGCGAGGTTGCGGAATCCGCGGTTGAGGATGCGTATTTGAATGAATTGAACGGCGATATGCCTGTCTTAATCATAAATAATAGCTATTGGCGTGAAGTATCGAGGCTGTTGAAGGAACATGACGAGCTGCAGTTCAATTACCTGCGCAATGTATCAGGAGTCGACTATGAGACGCATATGGAGGTCGTCTATCATCTGTTTTCTCTTGGCACCAAGCGAGAGGCAGCGGTCAAAATCAAGACTGAACGGGAAGGGGCAGCCGTGTTCTCCGCGACGCCGGTATGGGCAACGGCTAATTGGAACGAGCGTGAAATCTATGATCTGCTTGGGATCGATTTCCCAGGACATCCGGATATGCGGCGGATCATGATGCCTGACGATTGGGTAGGGCATCCGCTGCGCAAAGATTACGAACCGATAGACCCGGAGGTGTAGGCAGCCTTGATCCGAACAGAAGAACTGCTTCTAAACGTAGGACCCCAGCATCCAAGCACGCATGGGGTATTCCGTATTATCGTCAAGCTTGACGGTGAAGTCATTACGGAGGCGACACCCGTAATGGGTTATTTGCACCGGGGTACTGAGAAGATTGCTGAAAACCTGAATTTTACGCAAATTATCCCTTATACGGACCGAATGGATTACGTCTCCGCCATGACGAATAATTATGTGCTCGTGCACGCGGTTGAGACGATGATGGGACTCGAAGTGCCTCAGCGCGCGGAATATCTTAGGCTAGTCGTCATGGAGCTTCAACGCGTAGCAAGCCATTTGGTATGGTGGGGGACTTATTTGCTTGATATCGGAGCAATGAGCCCGTTTCTATATGCCTTCCGCGATCGGGAAATGATTATTGATCTATTCAATGAGCTATGCGGTGCTAGGCTCACATATAACTATATGAGAGTCGGCGGGGTCAAGTGGGATGCGCCTCCAGGCTGGCTGGATAAAGTGCGCGCCTTTATTCCGTACATGGAGAATAAGCTCCAAGAGTACGACAAGCTTGTTAGCGGGAACGAAATTTTTCTTGCCCGTATCAAAGGAGTCGGGGCATATGATGCCAAGACCGCTATAGATTATGGACTTACAGGTGCTAATTTACGTTGTACCGGCGTTGATTTCGACATTCGCAAGGCTGAGCCGTACAGCCTCTACTCCAAATTCGAGTTTGACGTGCCGCTCGGCAAAACAGGCGACTGCCATGACCGTTACCGTATACGTCTGGAGGAGATACGTCAGAGCCTGCGTATTCTAAAGCAGGCTATGGAGCAATTCCCAGAAGGCGGGGATACGATGGGGAAGGTTCCCCGCGTGATTCGTCCGCCTGCCGGCGAGGTATATGTGAGAATCGAGTCGCCGCGCGGCGAAATCGGATGCCATATCGTTTCCAAAGGCAAAGCAGAGCCATACCGGCTCAAATTCAGGCGGCCATCCTTCGTGAATTTGCAAATATTGCCGAAGCTGCTTGTAGGAGAGACCATGACGAACCTCATTACGATATTAGGCGGCATTGATATTGTCGTCGGGGAGGTCGATTGCTGATGCAGTCTTGGCTTAACCAGCCGCTAACATGGGGAAGTACGCTCGTACTGTTCCTGTGGGCACTCGTGTTCCTGTTCATCGTTCTGGGGTTTGTCACCTATGCCATTTATTTCGAGCGAAAAGTAATCGGCTGGATGCAGCTGCGAATCGGTCCCAATCGCGTTGGGCCGTTCGGAATGCTGCAGACAGTTGCGGATATCTTTAAGCTGCTCATTAAGGAAGATACCATTCCGCGCAAAGCTGACCGCGCACTGTTCATTCTTGCGCCTGTACTGGCTTACATCCCCGCCTTTTCCGTGCTTGCGGTACTGCCCTATACGCAAAATCTATACTTCGCGGACTTGAATGTGGGGCTGCTCTACTACGTCGCGTTGTCAGGCATTTCAACACTGGCAATCGTGCTCGGCGGCTGGGCATCCAATAACAAGTATGCGCTTCTTGGGGGTATGCGTTCGGCGGCGCAAATGATAAGCTATGAAGTACCGCTAGTCATTTCGGTTGTTGGCGTTATTCTGCTGAGCGGCAGCTTGAATCTCCGTGATATCGTAGCGGCGCAAAGCGGAGGCTGGTTCTGGGATTGGAATTTCATTCCTCAGATTATCGGCTTCATTATCTTTATCATTGCAGCGGTATCGGAGCTGAATCGAACACCATTCGATCTGCCTGAAGCGGAGTCGGAGCTCGTGGCAGGCTATCATGTTGAATACAGCGGTTTTCGCTTCGCGTTTTTCATGCTTTCCGAGTATGTATACGTGTATGCGATTGCGGCGTTAACCACTGTACTATTCCTAGGCGGCTGGCATGCGCCTGCTCCTTTCCTTGATTTTGTGCCGGGCATCATTTGGTTTCTGCTCAAGTTTGCGTTTATCGTGTTTTTTCTGTTCTGGATTCGTGCCACGCTGCCGAGAATTCGCGTAGATCAGCTGATGGGGCTTGGCTGGAAGGTACTGCTGCCTATATCCCTGCTCAATGTATTCCTGACGGCCATTTATTTGGAATTGTTTATTAAGAACTAGCAAAGGGGAGAAGGAAATGAAAGGAATGCTGCAAGGACTGGGCGTAACGCTCAAATCGATGACGGCTCCAAAAGTGACCACTTCCTATCCTGACATGCCGTTTGTCATGCCGGATCGCTTTCGCGGGATCCAGCATTTTATACCGGAGCTATGCATCGTATGCAATCAATGCGCACGTATTTGCCCAACGGACTGCATCACGCTGACAGGCAAGCCGAATCCCGATCCTGACAAAAAAGGCAAGGTCATCGATACGTTCGATATTAATTTTGAGATTTGCATTTTATGCGATCTTTGCACAGAGGTTTGTCCGACAGAAGCCATTGTCATGTCCAACCACTTTGAGCTGGCGACATTCAGCCGCGATGACTTGTTTAAGGATGCGCAATGGCTCACCGACAACAATACGCTTACCCGGCAGGATAACAACAACATAGGAGCGCCGGCCAAAGGGGGCGCGAAATAGTTGTTCAACATAGCTTTCACGGGCGAATTTGCTGCTTTTTTCGTTTTCTCGGCGATCATGATTTGCGGAGCCGTGCTGATGATCAGCTTGGATAAGATTGTCCATATGGTTATATCTATGGCAGCGGTTTTTCTGGGGCTCGCGGGAATGTTCGTGCTGCTCGAAGCGGAATTCGTTGCCTTCGTGCAGGTGCTGATTTATGCAGGGGCAGTGTCGATCCTCATGATATTCGGCATCATGATGACGAAGCACCATGCAGGCGAGACTGAGCCTGCAAAGCCGATTCATCAAACGCTAGCGGCGATTGCCGCGCTCAGCCTATTCGGCGTTTTGTTTTATGCGATACGTACGACTACATTTCCTGAGCCGGCAGCGTTTCAGCAAAGCGAAGACAATACGATGGCAATTGGGGAGCTATTATATACAGGTTATGTTATCCCTTTCGAGCTTCTATCGGTGCTCTTGACGGTTGCATTCATTGGGGCGATCGTAATAGCCAAAAAGGAGGCGGATTGAAAGCATGCTACCCTCCTATTTAACAATGGCGGCGATTTTATTTTGTATTGGGCTTTATGGGGCTTTAGTAAAGCGAAACGCTGTGGTGGTCCTTCTCTCGCTCGAGCTTATGCTAAACGCAGTGAACTTGAATTTAGTTGCCTTCTCGAAGTATGGCGTTGTCCCTTCCTTGACGGGGCAAATATTCTCGTTGTTCACGATTACAGTTGCAGCAGCCGAAGCGGCTATTGGCGTTGCCATACTAATTGCATTGTTCCGCATGCGTGGAACGGTTAATGTCGACGAATTTGACAAAATGAGGAGGTAGCGCAGCGTATGGATAAATTAACACAAACGGCATGGCTCATCCCGCTGTTTCCGCTGATCGCTTTCCTCATTTTGACGGCGCTCGGCAGAAGCTATCGACGTGCCGGCGTAATAATAGGCTCTTTAGGCTCTCTTGCAGCCTTTGCGTACTCCTTATTCATATTGGTAGATCGATTAGCGAACAGCCCATTGGATTACAACAAATCCTTTGAGTGGCTTGCCATCGGGAGCTACTCGCTTCGGATCGGATTCGAAATCACGAATCTTACATCATTGATGCTGTCAGTTGTTGCGTTTATCAGCTTCCTCGTTCAGCTGTATTCGGCAGGTTATATGAAGAATGATGAACGGATTACGGTGTTTTATGGTTATGTTTCTTTATTCACCTTCTCGATGCTGGGTCTCGTGCTGTCCGATAACCTTTTGTCGCTTTATATTTTCTGGGAGCTGGTCGGTGTTTGCTCGTTCCTGCTTATCGGCTTTTGGTTTACGCTGCCCAAGGCACGCGCAGCGGCCAAAAAGGCTTTCATCGTAACGCGGATCGGTGATGTCGGCCTGCTGCTCGCTATTCTGCTGCTGTTCTGGTACATGCCGGAGCATGCACTGGATTTCACAACGATCCAGAGTGTTTTCGACGGGCAGTCGGGCGCTATTACGAACGGGATTACAACGCTTATCGCATTGCTTATATTTGTAGGCGCCATCGGCAAATCAGGCCAATTCCCGCTCCATGTTTGGCTCCCCGACGCGATGGAAGGACCGACGCCGATCAGTGCGCTCATCCATGCCGCGACTATGGTCGCGGCAGGCGTATTTCTTATTGCCCGGACTTTTGATATTTTCCAAGATTCAGCTGCGGCGATGGAAACGATCGCTTATGTAGGCGGATTCACCGCTATATTTGCTGCGACGGTTGCCTTGGCTCAAAATGATCTGAAGCGAATCCTTGCCTATTCGACCGTGAGTCAGCTTGGCTATATGATGATGGCGCTTGGTTTAGGCTCTCTAACAGGCGGAATCTTTCATTTAATTACGCACGCCTTCTTCAAAGCCCTGTTGTTTCTGGGAGCGGGAAGCGTCATTCACGCCGTACATACTCAGAACATCAATGAAATGGGCGGATTAAGCTCGAAAATGCGTGTGACGACATGGACCTTTGCGATTGGCGCTTTAGCGCTATCGGGCATTCCGCCGTTTTCCGGCTTCTGGTCAAAGGATGTAATCCTGGCGGCTGCTTGGGAAACCAATCCGCTTCTATTCGTTGTCGGGTTGGCGACTGCTTTCATCACGGCTCTTTATATGTCCCGTCTATTCATTCTTGTTTTTAGAGGGAAGCCAAACGCGGCTTCAGCCAGCGCTAGTGAATCCCCGGCTGTGATGACGATCCCCTTGATCGTGCTCGCCGTTTTCGCTGCTGCATCCGGGTTTATTGAGACTCCGTGGAACGGCTGGTTCGGTAAGTGGCTTACGGACGGACCGGAAGAAGTACATGCCAGCGGCGCTGTTATAGCCGGCTCTGTAGCTGTAGGCCTGCTCGGCCTATACATTGGCTGGCTTGTTTATGGAAAAAAAAGCCTCAGCTTTACAGCGTGGCAAGAGAAAAAACCGTGGTTTGTTAAGATGCTGGAAAGAGGCTGGTATATCGATGAGCTGTATGCTGCCCTATTTGTCAAACCTTTAAAGCTGCTTAGCACTACGCTGCTTGCATTCGATACTCACGTTGTAGGCGGAGTCGTCCGCCTTGCGGGAGCTGCCGTCAGCACAGCCGGCCGTACGGCAGCGAGGCTGCAGAACGGCCAAGTGCAAACCTATGGTTTAGCAGCCATTATCGGATTTGTTATTATTGTGGTTGCCATCGTTGGAAGGAGGTTCCTGCCATGAGCATCCTAAACGATATTCCTATCTTGTCGATTATTTTATTTTCGCCGCTGTTAGGCGTTATTGTGCTGCTGGCGCTCCCGCAGCATCGAAGCAACTGGTTGAAGAAGACGGTCGTTATCGCTACGCTGATCCCTCTTATTCTATCGTTCTGGCTTTACGCGGAGTACGACCAGCAGCAGGGCGGAGCGGCATTCGATGAGCGGCAGAGCTGGGCGGAGATTCCGCTGAACAAGGAGACGCAGGCGACTGGGCTTTCTGAATTCAAGTTTTCGTTCCAATACGAGCTAGGCGTGGATGGGTTGTCCATTCCGCTGCTGCTGCTAACCACACTTGTCTCGGCAATGGCATCACTTGCGGCGATTCAAGTCAAAAAAAGATGGAAGTCATTTTTTATATGGTTTCTGTTGCTGGAGATGGGCATCCTCGGCGTGTTCCTGGCCCGCGACCTCTTTTTGTTTTTTATTTTATTCGAGATTACGCTTATTGCGATGTATTTCCTAATCGGAATTTGGGGCTACTTTAATCGCGAACGGGCGGCCAACCAGTTTTTGATCTACAATGGAATCGGCTCGGCTATTATGCTGACCGCATTCGTTATTCTCGTTAATACCGCCGGCTTCCGTATCGACCAGATCGGAGACCAGGTTAGCTTTATATACAGCGGAAGCTACATGGACATATTCAGCAATTTGTCGAATCCAGAGGCATGGGTGAACCTTGCTCCCGAGCAGACCGGCACAATCAATCCTTTTCTGATGTCGGATACGATGCAATGGACACTATTCATTATGCTGCTCGTGGCGTTTGGCATTAAGCTGCCCATTTTTCCTTTCCATACGTGGATGCTTAAGGTGCATACAGAAGCACCAACCTCTATCGTAATGATCCATTCTGGCTTGCTGCTTAAAATGGGGGCATACGGCTTGCTGCGATATGGCCTGCTGCTTTTCCCTGAGCAGGCGCGCGCATTCGCGATTCCGCTTGCGGCGTTCGGAGTCATTAACCTGTTGTATGGGGCAATGCTTGCCTTGAGGCAGCAGGAGCTAAAGCTTGTCCTGGCTTATTCCTCAATCAGCCATATGGGAATTGTCCTGCTGGGCTTGGCTGCGATGAACGAGCTTGGCTTGCAGGGAGCAGTCTTCCAGCTCGTCTCGCATGGCCTTGTGTCCGCACTGCTGTTCTTGATCGTAGGCAGCATTTATGAGCGAACGGGAACGACCGAGATTGGCGAGCTAGGCGGCTTGGCCCGCTCGATGCCGTTCATTAGCGGGGTATTGCTTACGGCTGGACTCGCATCTCTCGGCTTGCCGGGCTTATCCGGCTTCATAGGCGAGTTTCTCTCTTTGCTGGGGCTGTTCGAGACTCAGCGGTGGCTGACTGCGGCAGCGGCGCTCGGCATTATTTTGACCGCTGTTTATATGCTTCGAGCGGTTTTGAAAATCACATTTGGACCGCAGCGGGACGACTATGCCGCACTTAAGGACGCGAGACTCATCGAAGCGATTCCGATGATTGTGCTGCTGGCGTTCATTCTGCTGCTTGGCTGCTTCCCGTCGGTACTGACGGATACGGTACAGCTTGGCATGGATGGCCTGCTCGATCAATTACTTGCAACTAGGGCGGGGGGTTAGATCATGTACGAAGGCGTTTCATTCGTGCCGCTGACATGGACGGATATGCTCTATCTTGCCCCGGAGTTTTTGCTGGCGGCGGTGTTCATTGTTCTTGTTCTCCTGGATTTGCTTCTGCCAAAACGGATAACGCGGCAGACAATAGGTTGGTTAACGCTTGCCGGGATTGCTGCTTCGCTGCTGCTAGTGCTGCTGCGAATGCTGGACATGAACGAGGGCGGCGTCTCGAGCGAGGCGATCAGGCTGCTTGCCAACAGCTATCGGATCGATGATTTCGCCAGCCTGCTGAAAATTGTGTTTTTAACCGGAACGGGGCTCATTGTACTGCTTGCGCTTGGTTCTGTCCGGGATGACGAAGCCATTACGGATCGTGCAGAATATTACTACATGCTGCTGCCTGCACTCATCGGGGCTATGATGATGGCTTCGTCAGGAAATTTGGTGACGCTGTATATCGGATTGGAGCTTCTTAGCCTGACGAGCTACGTGCTGGTGGGCATGAGGAGAAAATCCGGCTTATCGGCAGAAGCTGCCTTCAAGTACGTAGTAACAGGAGGGATATCCTCCGCTATGATATTGTTCGGCATGTCGTATCTGTACGGAATAACAGGCTCTGTCGATCTCGGAAGCATTGCAGAGGCATTGCCGGCTGCCCTTGTTGATTTCAAGGCGCTTGCATATGTAGGCTTCTTCTTCATGATCGCCGGCTTCGGCATTAAAATTGCCGCTGCTCCGTTTCATGCATGGGCGCCGGACGTATACCAAGGTGCACCGACTCCTATATCTGCCTTTCTAGCTGTTATTGCCAAAGGCGCAGCGCTCGCGGCTGTGTTTAGAATCTTTTACAGTACGCTATTAATGCTGCAAGACGAGGACGCCATTGTGTCCAAGGACATCTGGCTTGCTCTTCTTGTTCTGGCTGCTGCAGCCATGCTAGTCGGCGCGACGGCTGCGCTTAGACAGAAGAATACAAAACGTCTGCTTGCACTCTCGGGTGTAGCGAATGCGGGTTACATGCTCGTTCCTATTGGAATTTCACTGTCGGTCGTCCATAGCAGTAATTTTTCCGAATTTATCTATTATTTAATCGCTTACTTATTTATGACGATTGGAGCATTCGCTGTCGTCAGTACGGTAAGTCGTTCTTCCGGAAACGAGGAGCTTAAAAGCTTCGCGGGGATGTATTACCGTGCTCCCTGGACTGCGGCGGCTATGGTTGTGTTTGTTTTGTCGCTCTCGGGCTTACCCGTTTCGGGCGGGTTTTTCGGCAAGCTGTTTATTCTACTGGGGGCCGCGAATGCAAAGGCATATTGGCTGGTCGGGGTCATCGTCCTTAGCAGCGTAATCTCTTATTACTTTTACTTCGGCTTTGTGCGGCAGATGTTCATGCGGAGCGGCAGCGAGCAAGGGGAGATCCGGGTTTCGGCCGAGACGGGGATCGTCATTTGGGCATGCGCGGCGGCGACGCTTGCGCTCGGCTTGTTCCCTGGTCCCGTTATGGAATGGATCAACGCGGTCTTCTCGCTGCAAGGTGATTTGATGATCAACAGTTAGCGATAGGGCAAGCTAAGCAGCTTGCCGCTGCATTGCTGTTATGGTTAGGGATTGCTCAAGCGGTCATGCATTCGGTGCCGCGGGGCAATCCTTTTTTGGAAGAAATAGATGGGGCTAGGTCAGCATGTGGCAGTTGAATCACGGGATGAGCGAATATTGAATGGTAATCAGGATGTATATTTGATAGCCCTTCGCATAAACTTTACAGTTTGTTTGGCTAACCGGCTGTAAGGATAGATCATTTGTTGGCTGAGCCAGTAAAAATTGCGATTGTTTCATTCATAATTGATATGGGTAATGAGCAGCAGGGGAGGAATGGTTCATTTCAGTAGTCTTTGAGACGTGAGGAACATTCATAACTGGTCATTATTCTAGTACATATTTACCGGGAAATAATAGAAGGAGCCGGATATCGCCTTATTGGATATGTGGCAGCAAGGGAAATGTAGGTCTTTTGTCCTTTTGTCCATGGGCTACAAGGGATTCGTTAGCCTGAAAGAGAATTGTAAAGAGTGGCATTTTTCAATTGAAAGCAGGTACTACCCATAACGGATTCAATATGCAAAGGCAGAATGTGATGATTAAACGAATAGAACATAATGATGCTTCAAGCTTGAAGGAAGCAGAAGAAGCGGCACAGAAGGCAATTGAAAATGCGGAACTGAGGGTAGCTGGAACTGTGGGACTGGAGGCACGGGAGCTAGCGGTCCCGGCCGAAGCCAAGCGCCTGCGCAAGCATGCAGGCGCCTTAAAGGGCACGCGCGCCGCGCGCAGCCTGCTCCGCCAGGCGCTGCTCGCGTTGCTGCTCGGGAGCGTCACCCTCGGGGGCATAGCCCCCGCAGGGCTCGCTCCCGGAGCGGCGCCTGCGGCGCTCGCCGCCGCTGCTAGCGCGGCTGGCAAGGGCACCGAGCAGCCGCAAAGCTGGCTGCTCAAATRGCGCAGCCCCGCGCTTAGCACTGAGCTGCGCGGGACACAGGTGCTCCGCCGCCAGGATGAGGCGGCGGTCATGCTGATACGTCCGGCCGACAAGGACACGGACGTACAGGAATGGCTCCGCCGGCTGCAGAGCCTGCCGGGCGTGGAATATGTGCACCCGAATGGCTCGGTGCACATGCTCTCCATGCCGGCTGATGAAGCTGATGCCGGCGCTCCCTCCACTGAAGCGCAGCAGCCAGCGGATGCGGCAGCCGATCCAGCAGCGAGGGTCGCAGCGGCAGCTGCATCACCTGCTGCATCGCTGACTGCGAATGACCCTGAGCTGCCTAAGCAGCTATATCTGGGTCAGATCGGAGCGAAGAAGGCGTGGGAAACGGTGCGTGAGCAGCGTGAGCTGACGATAGCGATCGTGGACACCGGCGTAGATCTTAACCATCCTGATTTAGTTGATAATCTCGTTCCGGGCGCAAATTTAGTTGAACCGGGCGAGCCGCCGGATGACGATAATGGGCATGGCACAAGCGTCGCCGGCGTTATCGCAGCTGAAGGCAATAACGGAATCGGTGTTTCGGGCATCTTATGGAGAGCCAAGATTATGCCGATAAAAGCATTAGATCACCGTGGTGACGGTACGGAGCAGGAGCTGGGCGAGGCGATATTGTATGCGGTTCGCGCCGGCGCTAAAATTATCGTGCTGTCGGTAGGCTTGCATCGCTATTCGCCATACATGCTCGATATTGTGCAGTATGCGGAGAGCAAAAGCGTACTGCTTGTGGCAGCAGCAGGCAATGACGGCGTGGCGATGGGCGAGAAAGCCGCGGTGAAGTACCCGGCTGCTTATCCAACCGTACTTGCGGTAGGCGGCGTAAAGACGAACAACGTCGTTGATGCCAGATCCAATCGCGGTACCGAGCTCGATCTGGTTGCCCCTTGGCATGTATATACCACGGCAGTAGGCGGCTCGTATAAGAAAGAGGAAGGAACGTCAATGGCGGCTCCGCAAGCAGCCGCTGCTGCAGCGCTTATATGGGCGCGCTATAAGACGTTAAAGCCTTATCAGGTTCGCGAGCTGCTGCGGCAAACGGCCAAGGATATCGGCACTGCCGGAGCTGACAGCTCCTCAGGCTATGGTGTATTGCAGATTGATCAAGCTGTCAGCGCTGCGCTGGAGACCGATCGGTTCGAGCCGAACGAAAGCCAAAAGACAGCTGCGAGATTTCCGCTTGACACACAGATTTCCGGTTTGCTGAGCGGAACGGCGGATCATGATTGGTACCGGATCGACACGCCTTATGACGGGAAGCTTACGCTTCAGTACGAGGGTTTGGTAGCCAGCGGCAAGATTGTGCCGCCGGTTCGGATCAGTCAATATACGAACGGTGCGCGGCAGAGCACAAATGACACGAAGCTGGCTAGTCGTTCCATTGAGCTCGATGTGAAAAAAGGCCAGCATCTTATTCATTTGGAGCTTATTAACCAAAACAGCAGCGAAAAGCTGCCTTACCTGCTCACGTCGGCCTTTACCATGAAGCCGGACGACTACGAGCAAAACGATAAATCATACGAGGCTTCGACGCTGCAGCCTCGATCCCAGACGATTACGGGCAACTTTCATCAGCTTGCCGATCGGGATTGGTTTGCCGTAACCTTCTCTCAGAGCGGCAAGCTGAGCCTCTCGCTCAGCACGAATACGGCAAGAATAGATCCGGGTCTTGCCCTTCAGAAGGCCGGTCAGCAGCTCATGGTGTATGATGACGAATCTGAAGGGGAGACGGAGAAGTCTCCAGTCATAACAGTGACTCCTGGCAAATATTATATTCGTGTTCATAATGCGATCTCTTCCGAAGCGAGCCCGACACTCGGCACTTACACGCTTCGAATGGATTATACGCCCAAATACGACGATCCGAATGAACCAAACGGTAAGTCCTATGAAGCGTTTATGATTAATCCTGGCACGGAATATTTGGGTGTGATAAGCAGCAGCTCTGATGTGGATTGGTTTCAGTACCGCGTTGCGGCACCTAGTATGATTGGCTTTGCCGTATCAGGGGTTCCTATTGATATTAATTTGAAGCTGCAGCTGTTTGACAAACGTATGAAACAAATAATGACGGCAAGCACAGGCAAGCTTGGCAAGTTTCAGACGAATGAGCAGCTGCTGCAGCCCGGTGTTTATTATGCAAAGCTTCAAGCGGATGCCCCCTTCGACAAGCAGTATTATCGGCTGAAGCTTCAGGCTGAAGAGCTGATAGCTGGCTTTAAGGATATCAGAGGGCATTGGGCGCAAAATGAGATCGTGGCGATGAACAAAAAAGGTATCATTAACGGAACGGGCAACAATCGTTTTGAGCCAAAACGGGCGATAACGCGGGCCGAAGCTGTCGCCATGGTCGTGAAAGCTTACAAGCCGATCCCTAAAGGTTCGGTGAATACAAAACAGTTTGCCGATGTGCCAGTTAATCATTGGGCGTATGCCGCAGTTATGAGCGCGGTCGGCCAAGGCTGGGTAAAAGGCTTCCCAGGCGGCTCGTTCAAGCCGGACCAGCCCATTACCCGGGCAGAGATGGCGCTAATTATCGGCTATGCGGATGGAGTAAAGCCTAGGCTGCCGATAGCAGATCCTTTTATTGATGTATCTAGAGCGCATTGGTCGGCTCCTATGCTGTTTGCGATGAAGGTGAACGGCCAGCTTGAAGGTGTGAATTCAAGCAGCTTTAAGCCGAAGCAGCAAGCAAGCCGTGCGGACTTCACTGTGCTCCTGCATCGTGTGATGACCTAAAATTTTCATAAAACAATTGGGCTTCTATATTCGTTTGAAGGATAGGCGGCAAACATCGGAAAAGATCATGTCTTTATATTTTCAGTTGTAAGCGGAAGTTGCCTTTAACCCTTGAGAAGGGAAGCCGGGGAGGCAGTATGAACGTAGACAATGAGCTGTATAGAAGCGTACAAACCTACACGGGCATAACGGGGTTATTTTCCATCGTCATTGTCATTCTCAGCATCATATTTGTTTGGTTTGTCGTGCAGGAGATTAAATGGGAAACCTTTTTCCGGTTTCCGCGCAGTCCGAAAGCCCGGATGTTTCAAGTGCTGGTAGCGATCATAATGGGCCATTTATTAGCGAAATTCATTTTGGAATATTGGGGTTACACCGTGCTTCTCAAAAGCTTTGTCGAATAACAAATGCGAAATATGTCAACAATGGGTAATACATGACGGACTAAAAAAACGAAAAGCGCACGAATAGATATGAATTAGGGCCTAATTGAAATGAAAACGGTAATTTTTTGCTCTAGATTATGCCTTTTCTGTTGTAAAAGATCGTTAATTGCCGAGGGAAGCGCGTACAAAAAATGTTAAAAATTTAAACCTTGTCGTTTCATGTAGTTGAGTGATAAGATGAAGTTTGGGTAAAATGAGCTATTCTAGAAAATACACGAATATGTAATAGAAATTGCAGTTCGCGGAGGGAACCATAAGATGACCAAAATTATCGTCCGCGGAGGCCAGCGTTTGAAGGGAACGGTCCGTGTCAGCGGAGCAAAAAATGCAGTACTCCCCATTTTAGCGGCCTCATTATTGGCGACAGAAGGAGACAGCGTCATCCATGACGTACCCCTCCTCGACGACGTTATGACGATTCAGAAAGTGCTAGCCTCTTTAGGTGCACAATTATCCTATAATAATGAAACCATGCGCATTACCGCGCAGGCTATTACGTCCTTTGAAGCTCCTTATGAGCTTATTCGCAAAATGCGCGCATCCTTTCTCGTCATGGGTCCGCTTCTTGGCCGTATCGGGAAAGTAAGAATTTCACTGCCTGGAGGCTGCGCAATTGGGACTCGTCCGATCGACCAGCATTTGAAGGGCTTTGAGGCGATGGGGGCGGAGATTACGCTTGGCCATGGATTCATTGAAGCCAGTGCGAAAAACCGTCTTAAAGGCGCCAAAATTTATTTGGATGTGGCCAGTGTAGGCGCGACCGAAAATATTATGATGGCCGCTGCTCTGGCTGATGGCACAACCATTCTTGAGAATGCTGCTAAAGAGCCGGAAATCGTTGATCTAGCCAATTATATTAATGCTATGGGCGGCAAGGTGCGCGGCGCAGGTACGGGTGTTATTCGTATCGAAGGCGTGGACCATATGTATGGAGCTGTTCATAATGTCATACCTGACCGCGTTGAGGCGGGCACCTATATGATAGCTGCTGCTATTACAGGCGGTGACGTATTCGTTGAAGGTGCCATTGCGGACCATTTGACCCCAGTGATCTCCAAGCTTCAAGAAATGGGCGTAGAGATTACGGAGAGCGATAACGGCATTCGTGTGCAAGCAGGTCCTGTATTGAAATCGGTCGATGTAAAAACGCTGCCGCATCCTGGATTTCCAACGGATATGCAATCGCAGATGATGGCGCTTCTGCTCGTGTCGGAAGGCACAAGCGTAGTGACGGAAACGGTATTTGAGAATCGTTTCATGCATGTGGATGAGTTTCAGAAAATGAACGCCCAAATAAAGGTCGATGGACGAACAGCTATTGTCAGCGGAGGTTTGCCGCTTTCAGGAGCGAAAGTATGCGCGACTGACTTGCGTGCAGGCGCGGCGCTGATTTGTGCAGCTTTGCGCGCAGATGGCGAAACGGAAGTAACAGGTCTGCACCACGTAGACCGCGGGTATGTCGACATTACCGGCAAGCTGGCTGCTCTAGGCGCGGATATTAATCGTGTGGAGATAGAAGAGGAGCACGCTCCTGCGGCATCGTTCGCTCGCGAGATTACTCCTGCAGTCGCGATCTCGACAGCTGTATCAGAGGTCGAAGCTACAGTGCCATTTAAGCGTGAGAAAGAGGTAGCTGTCCTCAAGATTCAGCCTACCTGGGCGTAAAAGTCCGCATCGGTGCAAACAATCAAAGAAGCTGTTTCAAATAAGCCTTAGCAGGCCTATCTGAAACAGCTTCTTTTTATATATGGTGCTTGAATGGCGAATGCTCATATTGATGCTCGATTATAAGGAACGGATCAGCATGGTTTCTTCTTTGTCTAGAAGAGGGAGCCGTGTTTTTTTGAAATATAAGCCTTATAGGTTTCACACGATCAAGTATTCTTCTATTTCTACGAGAAATGGGTACCCTCCTCTTGCTGAGGACGGCGAAGCCGTCTCTTCTTAAAATATAGGAAAGTATCGCCAAAGGACGGCGACAGCCGTTTCACCTTTCGTGGACTTGTTCATCTTCCGTTCATTTTAGGATGCTATATTCTAACTTACTTAGACCAATGGAGGGTGGATGCAAGCGAATGAAGAAATGGACGATAGGAATCAGCATCGTAATGATTTTGGCGGCTGCAGGTGCAGGGGCCTATTATTTTTATTTTGCACAAGAAAAAGCTACAGCGAGCGTCACGCCAACTTCGCAAACGGTAGCTGCAACAAAAGGCTCGATTCTAAAGCAGATCAGCGGAACAGGCTCCGTTGCGGCGAATTCGCGTGAAACGGTCACGGCAGGGAAAAGCGGGACGATCGCTACTGTCAATGTGAAGGTAGGGGATAAGATCAAAGCCGGCCAAGTGCTCGTAACGTTCGAAGCGGCTGAAGATAATGAAGATAAAATAACGTCGATTGAAAAAAGCATAACAAAGCTGAAGGAATCCATAGAGGGCTATCAGGAAAGTTATAAAGAAGCGACAGGAACGGAAAATGAAGAGGCGACAAAACAAGCCCTTCAAAAAAGCATGGAGGCTGCGAATACGGAAATTGAAGATTACGAGGATGAATTGCAAGAAATTTACGAAGAGCAGGCGAAAGAAGAAAAGGTTGTATCGGCCTCCATTGCTGGGGAGGTTACCGAAATGACGATCGAAGTAGGGGATGAGGTTAACGCAAACACGACAGTAGCGACAATCGTAGATTATACGAAGCTGGAGTTTGTTACTTCTGTAGATGAGCTTGATATTTCGTTAGTTGAGGTGGGTCAAGCCGTCGATCTGTCATTGAGTGCGATTACGGATCATACGGTTGCTGCAACGGTATCCAAAATTGCGATGGAGGGAACCTCAAGCAATGGTTCTTCCGCCTTTGATGTGAATATTCTCCTTAAGGATATAGAAGGCGTGAAGGCGGGGATGTCGGGCGAAGCAGCGATTACGATTGCGGCGAAGGAAAATGTTGTACTCGTTCCCGTGAACGCGGTTGTCGAAATGGGTACCAAATCGTTCGTTCGCGTACCAAGCGAGAATGGCGAAGCGTCTGCAACGACTGGCGGACAGCAAGGAACAGCTCCGTCTGACCAAGCGGGCAGTGCGCCAGGAGGGCGTACGCAAGCACAAGCAGGCCGAGGAACGGGTGATGCAGCTGGCGGCCAGCAAGGGACTGCACCGTCCGGTCAAACAGGAGGAGCAGCAGGTGGCCAGCAAGAGACTGTACCGTCAGGACAATCAGGAGATGCAACAGGCGGCCAGCAAGGGACTGTACCGTCTGGTCAAACAGAAGGAGCAGCTGGAGGGCGGCAGCAGGGAGGCCAAGGCATGGGCGCAGCCGGCAGCGGCGGTTTTGCAGCTGGAGGGCGTACAGGCGGAGGAAGAATGATGGGCGGGCTTGAAGGCCAACTAGTTGAGGTGACCACGGGGTTAAGTGATGAAAGCTTTGTCGAAATTGTCAAAGGGCTGGAGGAAGGCGACAGCGTGCTCGTTCCAATTGCGCAAGGTGCAGCGGGTATGGGTTCCGATGCAGAGGAAACGATGCAGCAAGGCGGCTTCCCTGGCGGAGGCATGGCTTTCCCGAGCGGCGGAGGCGGAATGGGCATGGGCGGTGGAGGAATGAGCGGCGGTGGCGGCATGCGAAGTACAACTGGCGGTGGTTCGCGATGAGTACGGCTGCAAACATTCCCCTAATCGAGATGTCCAATATAACGAAGTCCTACGTTATGGCACGCGAGAAGACAACGGTGCTGCATGAGGTGTCGCTCAAGGTTGCCCATGGTGATTTTTTGGCTATCGTGGGGCCGTCGGGGTCGGGAAAGTCGACATTAATGAATATTATCGGCTGCCTGGATTTGCCGACTGAGGGCAGCTACAAGCTGGAAGGGCTTGAAGTAACCGGGCAAAGTGATAACAAGCTAACGGAAATGCGCAATAAAAAGATCGGTTTTATTTTTCAAGGCTATCATTTGCTTCCGAAGCTTACGGCGCTTGAAAATTGCGAGCTTCCGTTAATCTATCGAGGGCTTTCGGGCAAGGAGCGCAGGCTGCGAGCGATGGATGCGCTAGAGCGTGTCGGGCTTGGGCAGCGCATGCACCATCGCCAGAGTGAGTTATCCGGAGGTCAGCAGCAAAGGGTTGCCATCGCGCGGGCGCTGGCGACCAACCCGCCTATGCTGCTGGCAGACGAGCCGACAGGGGCACTGGATTCGAAGACAGGCATGGAAGTGCTTAGCATGATGGAGGAGCTGAACCGGGCAGGACAGACCATTGTGCTTATTACTCATGATATGGAAGTGGCAAAGCTGGCTAGCCGTACGGTTATTATAAGAGACGGGGTGTTGACCGAGCAGGTGCAAGAGAGGAGGAGCAGCGATGAAACTTACGCAAGGCTTCAAGATGGCAGTCAAGAGCGTATTGTCCAACAAGCTTAGAACGATCTTGTCCATGCTGGGCATACTGATTGGCGTTGCAACGGTTATCGCTTTGGTGGCAATGGGAAAGGCATCCTCCAATGAAGTAGCCAAACAGGTATCTTCTCTGGGCAGCCCGAATTCGCTTTCCGTTACGATTCTTGGCCGCGGCACGGTTACGACACTATCTGTCGATGAGGCAAATGATCTTGGCGACGTTTCGAATATAGCGGGCGTTGCTCCTGTAACTAGCGCGACTGGCTACGCGAAGTATGGGAAAACGCAAGTGTCCGTGACCGTAGAGGGCATTACTGCGGCGTATGAGGAGGTTAAGGATTTCCCTGTCCAGGACGGGAGATATATTGCTTCTCCAGATATTAAGAACAATTCGAAGGTAGCGCTGATCGGCGTGGCTACTGCAACGGATCTGTTCGAGGATGAGGGCGAGGATCCTTCTGCCGCAGTTGGCAAAAAAATTACGATCAACGGGTACAATTTTACCATTGTCGGATTGCTCGAATCGCAGGGCAGCTCGTTGACAGGCTCGAACGACGAGAAGATTCTAATTCCCGTAACAACCGCGCAAAAAGTATTTCAAACAAGCGGCGTATCTACCATTAATTTAACCGTAATGGAAACGAGCCTCATGGATCGTACGGTTACTGCAGTTGAAGCGGTTCTCTATGAGAAGTTCAGAGGAAATGAGAATGCTTACCGGGTGCTTAATCAAGAGGAAGCAATGGAGACGCTTAATTCGGTGAATGAGACGATGAATAGGCAGCTCATCTATGTAGCTATTATTTCGTTAATTGTCGGTGGTATAGGCATCATGAATATTATGCTCGTATCCGTTACGGAGCGAACGAGAGAGATCGGCATACGCAAGTCGTTAGGGGCGAAAAAAAGGGATATATTATTCCAATTTCTCGTCGAGGCCGTATGCATAAGCGGTCTTGGAGGAGCACTCGGCATCGGGCTTGGCTACATCGCTTCTTTTATTATAGGAATGGTGATGAAAACGGAGACGGAGGTTCCGATAGATACGGTCTGGCTGGCATTCGTCTTCTCTGCGTTTGTCGGTGTCATATTCGGTTATTTGCCAGCAAATAAAGCGGCAGGCTTGCGGCCTGTTGACGCCCTTCGCCATGATTAGACGTTTGGGAGTTCTACCCTATCATTCGCACTCATAGAATAAACCATTAGGGTCGGTTTGAGAGAGAGGGGATGGCTGTTCCTTTCCTATCTATTCTTGCCGGTCAAAATGGAAGGAGAGCTCATGAAGCGAAGGATAGGGAGGATTTCAATAGTTTCCGCAGTCAATCGATTACGGACAAGCAGGTGGCTGGCTTTATTTGCAATTGGCGCTATGTTAGGTGCTTCCGTTCTTTTAATAAGGCTCTCGCTGCTTGAACTGCAGGACGCGCGCGCAGCTCCGGGGATGCAAGCTGCTGCTGCTGTACAACAGGGATTGAAAGCGGAGCTGCCTGCTCCGAAACCGTTAGAAGCGGAAGGTAATCATTTCCCTTCTAATGAAGTTAAATCACAGAAGCCGGATCTTGCCGCTGACAGTAATGAGCAATCGGAAGATTTAAGCACACTTGACGGACTCGTTGTGCACGTCTATTTGGCTAAGGAAAAGCGAGTAGAAAATGTGCCGTTGGAAACGTATGTCAGAGGGGTCGTAGCAGCGGAAATGCCTATCGAGTTCGAGCTTGAGGCGTTGAAGGCGCAGGCCATTGCTGCACGGACATATATCATGAGAAGAATGGTTCACGGGGATAATAGCGGGGTGCCTGCAAAGGGTGCAGACGTGACGGATACGACCGATCATCAGGTTTATGTTTCGCTTGCGGAGCTGGCGCAGAAATGGCCTGAAGCAGATCTTAAAAAGCACATGCAGAAGCTCAATTCTGTCATTGCTCAGACGCGAGGGAAAGTGATTACCTATAAAGGCGACCCCATTGATGCAGCTTTCTTCTCCACGAGCAACGGGTATACCGAAAATTCGGAAGACTACTGGAACCAAGAAATTCCCTACCTGCGAAGCGTGGCAAGCCCGTGGGATGAAACGATATCTCCAAGATACAAGGAAACGGTCAATTTCAGCTTAGATGAATTCTATCGCAAGCTTGGACTTGCCAAAAACGGCTCTGCTAAATCGGCCATTCGTATAGCAGAGAAGACGGCGGGCAAGCGGATTAGCAAAATCGTCATAGGGGGAACGACCTTCACGGGACGGGAAGTAAGAGAGAAGCTAGGCCTTGCATCCTCTCAATTTACATGGCGTATGGAAGACGGCTCTATTGCAATTACGACTTACGGCTATGGGCACGGCGTTGGGATGAGCCAATGGGGAGCCAATGGTATGGCCAAAGCAGGCGCGAGTGATGATGAAATTGTGGCACATTACTATTCTAGCGTTCAAGTAGAGCAAGTAACCAAATTCTCGGAAATACTCGCGGGCCGCTTCTAATTTGAACTCTTTCAATATTTCATGTTTGCCTCACGTATAAACCTAGCAGATCTGGCAACAATGGCTAGTGAGGTGATAGAAAATGAATGATCAAAATCAAAGCAAACCGAAGCAAAGACCAGAAGAAACTCCCAAAACGAATCTGGGAGGAGCGTCTGCCGCCAAATCTAGCAGTGGATGGAAGAACCTTTTTGCAAAGCGATGGGTTTCTCCAGCAATCTTCATGGCCGCGGCAGCAATTATTGTAACCTTAATGTGGATCTATCAGGGAACGGATCAAACGACTCCTACAACAGGTAAAGCCGATTCTACTGAAGTTTCGCAAGAGGGTACGACTGAAACGCAAGGCAAAGGTGACGAGGCTGTTGAGGTTATCGCAGGCAACGAGGCTATCAAATGGCCAGTTGCAAGCATAGAGGCGCTGCAGGTAGAGCTGCCGTTCTATGATGAGAAAGCAACTGATGAAGAACGCGAGGCAGCACTCGTACAGATCGGAGATACATTCACTCCGCATATGGGCGTTGACTTCGTTGATCCAAGCGGCAAAACCTTCGACGTGCTTGCGGCACTCTCCGGCAAGGTTACTTATGTGAAAACAGAACCGACCAATGGGAATGTCATTGAAATTACGCACGAAGGCGGTCTGGTGACTGTTTACCAGAGCGTAACCGAGATTGCTGTTGAAGAAGGCGATGATGTTACGCAAGGCACTGTCATTGCCAAAGCTGGTCGGAACGACCTTGAGCGCGACCTTGGTATCCACCTTCATTACGAAACACGTAACAATGGCAAGCCGATTAACCCAAGCTCCTTGATTGCAGAATAGAATTTTTGAAAAATAGGACTTTAGTCGTACAGGCAGGGAGCAAATCCCTGCCTGTTTTACGTTTTTATGAAAATTTTTTCACATTCCGGCCTGTCAGGCTTGACCACAACGAATATATACCCGGCCCACTCATATAATGTACCAAACTATCTCGAGTAGGGAGGCGGGAACGTGCACGATTACATTAAGGAGCGAACCATTAAAATAGGCCGCTGCATCGTAGAAACGAAGCACACGGTGCGAACGATCGCAAAAGAGTTCGGTGTGTCCAAAAGCACGGTACACAAGGACTTGACTGAGCGGCTTCCTGAAATAAACCCCGATTTGGCCGATCAGGTTAAGCACATTCTCGAGTACCACAAATCGATTCGGCATTTGAGGGGAGGAGAAGCAACTAAGATCAAATACAAAAAAACGAGCACGAAGAAGCGGGAAGTGCTAGCTGCTGGGAAGTTATGAAGTTTTTTCTCGAAATATAGAGGAAATTTGTCTTTTTTGGCGAATAATAAACGTTAGCGGTTTCTGTGTCAAGGGAACCAAACGTGCGTTTGCAATTATTATTCGTTGGGGGACTTAAGCCTTATGTTGAGCAAGGATATTGGGATTGATCTTGGAACGGCCAATGTGTCTATTCATGTGAAAGGTAGAGGCGTTGTGCTGGATGAGCCTTCAGTTGTAGCGATTGAAAGCGATTCGAAACGCGTGCTTGCCGTAGGTGAAGAAGCGCATCGCATGGTGGGGCGTACGCCAGGCAATATCATAGCGATTCGTCCATTGCGCGACGGTGTTATTGCCGATTTTGAGATAACGGAAATTATGTTGAAGGCGTTTATTGATCGTGTTGAGGGACGGAAGTGGTTTAGCCGTCCCCGTATTCTTATTTGTGCGCCAACCAACATTACGTCAGTTGAGCAAAAAGCGATTCGTGAAGCTGCAGAGCGCAGCGGCGCGAAGGAAGTGTTTCTTGAGGATGAGCCTAAAGCTGCCGCTATCGGGGCTGGCATGGATATTTTCCAGCCTAGCGGCAATATGGTTGTTGACATTGGCGGAGGAACAACGGACGTAGCCGTGTTGTCAATGGGCGACGTTGTTACTTCCTCCTCCATTAAAGTTGCAGGGGACAAGTTCGACGATGCGATCATGAAGTTTATCAAAAATAAGTACAAGCTGCTTATTGGCGAGAGAACGAGCGAGGATATTAAAATCAAGATTGGCACAGTCCTTGAGGGCGGTCGTCAGGAAGAGATTGATATTCGCGGTCGTGACATGGTGTCGGGTCTTCCTCTCACGCTTACAATTCGCTCGGGAGAAGTGCGTGAAGCACTATGGGACTCCGTTATGACGATCGTATCCGCAGCCAAAGCCGTGCTTGAACGCACACCGCCGGAGCTGTCGGCTGATATTATTGACCGCGGGGTTATTCTGACCGGCGGAGGGGCTTTGCTAGGTGGCCTCGATGCGCTTCTTGCAGAGGAATTAAAGGTGCCGGTGCTTATTGCCGAGGATCCTATGCACTGTGTGGTAAAAGGTACGGGCATTTTACTCGATAACTTGGACAAGCTCGGGAAGAAGCAAAGGTAGAAGCGACCGAAAACTATACCATTTGCGCGGGTAGGGAGCCTTAGGGGGGCGCAGCCGAGGCGTAAATGAGTCATAGGTCGCATGGACAAGCTATTCAGGCAGCCTTGCTTCCAACCGATAACATATATAGTAGGTTCGTTTGGAAGCATTTGGGGAGGTAACAGCGATGTTAAGAGGCTTGTATACAGCTGCATCAGGTATGATTTCACAGCAGCGCAGACATGATACGGTAACGAATAATATTTCTAATATAAATACGCCTGGTTATAAACAGACGAATGCGGTAACTCGTTCGTTTCCGGAAATGATGCTGTCATTAACGGGAGCGGGACAAGAGAATTACAAGCAAATCGGTAAATTGACAAACGGCGTTTTTGCTGAGGAAAGCTTGTCCATTCATTTGCAAGGCGATCTGACGCAGACGAACAACTCATCCGACTTTGCGCTTCTTTCCAACATTGAGCTGAATGGTCTGTCATTCGACGCTTCCGGCAAATATGTGGATGCGAATGGCGAGGTCACGTATCAGCCGCAAGCCTTCTTTACTTTGCAGGATCAAAACGGCGAAGTGCGTTACACGCGCGGCGGTAAATTTACGCTCACAGAAGAAGGTTTTCTCATGGGCAGCGACGGATCCAGCGTGCTCGGCACGGATGGACAGCCCATCCAGATGCCTGCGGGCGTAGGGCTGGATCGGTTGATGCTGACCAGCGATCAGCGCTTCGTGGATGCAGACGGACAGGACATTGGCGTGCAGCTGCTAATCAGCCGCGTGGACAATCCGAATCAGCTGATCCGCGAAGGGAACGGCAGCTTCCGCTTCGGGGATGAAGAAGGCGAAGCGGTCGCAATCGCTCCTGGGGAGCGTATCGAAGTGAGGCAGGGCTACATCGAGCGCTCGAACGTAGATGCTGCTCAAGCAGCAGTGGATTTAATGTCTGCGCTCCGTGCGTATGAAGCGAATCAGAAGGTCATACAATTCTATGATCAAAGTTTAAGCAAGGCTGTGAACGATGTAGGTCGCGTGTAACAACAGGTTAAGCAGCGGAGGTGTAATACATGAACAGTTCAATGATTAACGCGATGGTGTCGATGAACGGACTCCAGCAAAAGCTTGATCTTCTAGCCGATAATATAGCGAACGTGAATACGGTAGGCTACAAACGTAAGGAAGCTACTTTTGAGGACTTGCTGACAAACCTTAGGACCCAACCGGATGCATTCAATCAGCCAGGGCGGAAAACGCCGATGGATTTCACACAAGGCTGGGGCTCTCGCATGACGATGGTACAGCCCAATTTATCCCAAGGGCCGATGCAATTGACGGAACGGGATGCAGACATTGCCATCGAAGGCAATGCCTTGTTTGAGGTGGAAGTAGACGATGCGGGCAACCGCGCTTACACGCGCAATGGGGCGTTTCAGTTGACGATAGGGGCAAACGGTGATACGATTTTGGCAACGGAAGACGGTTATCCGGTTGTGGCTAACGTACGTGATCCTCTGACGGGCAACGTAACAGAAGGCAATATTGTAGTGCCGCAGGGCTATAACCTTCGTGTTAACTCGGACGGAACCGTACTTGGCGTTTCTTCAGAACGAACGATTGAACTCGGCAGCATCAAGCTGCTTCAAGCATCCCGTCCAGCAGCATTGACTGCAGTCTCCGATAACTTGTTTGTTGTCGCCGGCGGTATTAACGCTGGAGATGTCGTCCAGCAGATCGTGCCGGATTCGGAGAATAACATCGTATTGCGCCAAGGATATCTGGAGCAATCGAATGTTCAGCTGACGGATGAGATGACCGAGCTTATTAATGTGCAGCGCGCTTATCAATTGGCAGCCAGAGCGTTATCGTCAAGCGATACGATGATGAGCCTTACGAACGGGCTTCGCGCATAAAGATAGGATGATGGTGATGAGTATGGCCGATGAACGAATGGACCGCGAGCAAAGCGGGTTCAAGAGTACAGCGGAAGAGGGCAGGTCCGGCAGAAAAAAGCGTGAAACTCGCGTGAAGGCGGACAAAAGCTCTGAAAAGAAGCAACGCTCCAAAGGCTTGAGTATACTGCTGTGGATTTTGCGTAAAAGCATCGTCCCAGTCATTATGGTTATTATGCTGGTGGCAGGCCTCTATATTGGTTATGTCGTCGTCGGCAAACAAGCGGAGGCGGATGTATTCAGCTGGGCAACGTGGCAGCATCTTTATGATTTAATATTTGCTGAATCTTAATCTTGAAAAGGGTCATCCCTGAAGCGGCAAAGTCCGCCTCAAGGATGACCCTTATTTCATAAGCAAGGGCTATCCCATAGGCGCGAGGCTGCATTCAGCGCCCAGGGATAGCCCTTGTTCATTATTTAACGGTTACTCGTATCGTTACGCTCTTGCCTGCGTAAGTGGCTTTAATCGAGGCTGAGCCTTTGCTGACTGCTGTGATCTTCCCATCAATGACGGTAGCGACACTTGCCTTGGAGGAGGTCCAAACCGCGTTTTCCGTAACGTTGGCCGGATTTCCGGTCGTGAAGTTAGCCTGCAGCTTAGCGGAATAGGTTCCGCCTGCGCTCAGCTGCACCGATTTGCTGGAAAGAAGCAGAGATTTGAGCTTCGGCACGACAACGACGGGTACAGTAACAACTTTTCCTTGATAAGAGCCGGTAATTTTAGTTGTTCCGACTGCAACGCCTTTTACAGACGTAGTGCTGACGGTTGCAACGCCCGAATTGCCGACTTCCCAATTCATTTTGGAGCCGAGTGAAATCTGCTTGCCGCTTTTATAGTAGCCTGTGACCTTCACCGATTTGGTTTTGCCTGGATACAATTCGATGGAGATGGGATCGACAACAAGCTTAATGATTTCTTCTTCGACTTTAATTTTGACGGACACGCTTTTGGTTAGGTATGTGGCGGTTAACGTGAGGCTCGCTACATCCAATCCCTTCATCGTGGTTTCTTTAATGACAATATCCTCTGAAGTCGTTTTCCATTTGATATTGCTGGAGACGTCTTCTTCTTCACCATCTTCGTTGATCACTTTTACGGTAGGAAGCGGTGTATCTTTTCCTAAAATAATGCTTAGGTCCTTCACGTCTGCGATCAGCTTGAGCGGCTTCACGTGAACAGTAAGCTTCACTTCCGCTTTATAGCCTTGCAGTGAAGCTTTAAGAGTAGCATCGCCCAGTGCTTTTGCTGTCCACTGACCGTCTTTGATCGTTGCGACATTCTCGCTTGAGGAAGTCCAAGTTACGATTTTGGAGACGTCGATCTTCGTTCCGTCAAAGATCGTTGCCATCACTTTAGGAAGGTCTCCGCTGATGCCGTTATAGCCATCAATCGTTTCCGTTTCTATGCTTAGCTCGGAAACGCTAGGATAGACGGTAATTTCAATGCTGCGGCTAACGCCTTTATGGCTTGCCGTTATTTTCGTTGTGCCTACTGCCTTAGGCGTTACCAGCCCTTTAGAAACAGTAGCAACAACGACGTTCGAGGACGTCCATTCTGCTAGGTCAGTCACAGTTGAGACCGTACTGTCATTGCCTTGAACCTCCGCTTTGATTTGAAGAGGCGAATCCTGAAGCAGCATGTGATATTCCTTCTCCGGCGACAGCTTAATCGATTGATAAGCTGCACGAACGACAACATCAATCGTTGCTGACACGCCTTTGTAGGAGACAGTGATCGTCGTTTTTCCGGCGCTGACCGGTGTTACAACCCCTTTTTTGACGGTTGCGATTTTATCGTTGGCGCTTACCCATTTGGCTAAGTCCGTAACCGGTTCTGTACCGCCGATTTTTGGAGCGGCAGAGGCGGTTAATACGGTGTCGTCACTGCCGATTTCGAGCTGAACCAGATTGCCGTTAACTCCGGAATCAATGGTTATGGATTTATAAGGCGAAGTAACATTAAGTGTAATCGAATCAGATTTGCCTTTTAGCTTGGCAGTAATCGTCGTTGATCCCACACCTAACAAGGTAATAACGCCTTCATCTGCAGTTGCAACCGCAGAGTTCGAGGTTGACCATACAGCATCGGTGGTAACCGTTTTGGTATCGGAGCCTTTGGTTCCGTTCAATGCAAAGGCAAGCGGCTGGCCGATCTCGATGTCCTTGGACACGGGAGCGGTAATTCCGTCGTTCTGCATAAGTGTAATGGAATCATACACATAATCAGATGCTGCTTTAATCGAAATGGTAAAGCCTTTATAAGTAGCGCTAATCGTCGCGGTTCCCTTGCCAACGCCGGTTAATACGCCTTTCTCTACTTTCACGAGCGCAGTATTGGATGATTTCCAGGTTACGTCTGAAGTAACTTCCTTCTTGTTGGAATTGCCGGAAATGTTGGCGAATACGGTTAAATAAACTTTGTCATCCTCAACGAATGTTTTTAGTGACGATGTATTGTTGTCATAATCGTCGGAATCGTAAGAGAATTCTATGCTCGTTACCGTATCTTCAGCTGCATACGCGACGCCTGCTGCCGAGGTCATAATCATGGCAAATGCAAGCGCGGCTGCCAGCCACCTGCGAGTTTCTTTGAACGACATGTTAAAGCGTAAACTTAAATTCACTACATCCCTGTCCTTTCTGATTTAAAGTAAATGTTATTCTATTAATAACGGAAATCAGAGGGGGAAAATGAATAACAAAGGGAAAAACTGTTATTTTAATTTTTGTAAACCGATAGGAAAGAAGTCCGTTTTAAAGGAAGCTCGGCATTTGCGGCGCAAGGATGGTTTTATTTTTACGGATGGTAGTTGTATAATAGTTGGGAACCATGGTGGACAGTTCGTTACAGGTAGAGGAGCGTGGAAGTTTGAATCTGCCGAATCTCTTAACATCATTGCGTTTTGTCTTGATCCCCGTCTACATAGCGGTGTTCATAAAAGGACATATGATTCCTGCCTTTCTGATTATGGTTGCCGCGGGTGTGACTGATATTCTGGACGGTTACATCGCACGTAGAAGCGGCCAGGTCACAATGGTCGGAATTATGCTTGATCCGCTCGCTGACAAGCTGATGCTCATTACAGTTATCGTATCGTTGCTGATTTCCGGCCATATTTCATGGGCTGCCGCTGCAGCGATGTTTTTGCGCGACTTGGGCATGATAGCTGGGGGAATGTTTTTTCATTTTCGTGGGAAAAAGACCGTGCCAGCCAACTGGATGGGCAAACTGACTACCGTGTTGTTTTACGCGGCGATCATGCTTATTTTCTTCGAGGCACCACATGCGCATTCTTATTTGTGGGCGGTAATTGCGTTCTCATTCGTGACTTCCATTGTCTATATCGCAATGTTTAAGTCATTGAATAAGCCGCTGGCAGAAACGCCTGTCGGACATTCGTAAACTTCTGAGGCAACTACATATCATGCGTAACCGGGTGTACCTACCTACGGCGGCGATAGCTCGTTTCGCGGACATATATAAGTACATTTATAAGTGTACCCGTATAAATGCTTATATACGAACAAAGAGGCTTGGCGGAGGACACTTCGGGTCCAAGCAGCCAAGCCTCTTATCTTAACCTTCATAAACTGCAGTTTTATGATGGATATGTATAGTGTCGTACATAATGGCACTTTTTATACTACTTTACTAATCGAAAGGGGCTTTTTTTGCCATGCTGGACATTAATCAAATCCAAGAAATTATTCCACACCGCCCTCCGTTTCTGTTGATCGATCGCATTCTAGAGGTGGAACCGGGCGTAAGAGCTGTCGGTCTCAAAAACGTAACGATGAACGAACCTTATTTCGTAGGACATTTCCCCGGCTATCCTGTTATGCCAGGCGTGCTTATTGTTGAAGCGCTGGCACAGGTAGGAACGGTAGCGATGCTAATGATTGAAGCGAACAAAGGCAAGCTTGGCTTTTTTGCAGGCATTGACGGCTTCCGTTTTCGGGGACAAGTAAAGCCTGGCGATACTCTGACACTTGAAGTGCAAATCACGCGGCTGAAGGGCTCGATCGGCAAAGGGCAAGGGACAGCAAGAGTTGGCGATCAAATCGTTGCCGAAGGCGAGCTCATGTTTGCTTTATCTAATCCTTCATAAATTCCTTGCTACAATAAAATTCATGAATGAAAGAGGCTGATACATATGACCCAATCAACTAATGCTGCTGTAACTGCAAAATATGAGGCTTGGCTTAGTGATCCGCTTATTGACGCTGCAACGAAGGAAGAGCTTCGCGAAATTGCGGGCGATGAAAAGGAAGTGACGGACCGTTTCTACCGTGATCTTGAATTCGGTACAGGCGGCTTGCGTGGCGTCATGGGCGCAGGAACGAATCGGCTGAACGCTTACACGGTTGGTAAAGCGACACAAGGGCTTGCGAATTGGCTGCTAGCCGGCGCCAAAGACGGAGGGGAAGCTCCTTCGGTAGTCATCGCTCATGATTCCCGGAATAACTCGCCTGAGTTTGCGCTTGATGCGGCTCTTGTGCTTGCAGGGAATGGCGTTACAACGTATTTGTTCAAGGCGCTTCGTCCGACACCTCAGCTTTCCTTTGCGGTTCGTTCGTTGAATGCGTCAAGCGGAATTGTCATTACGGCAAGCCATAACCCGCCTGAATATAATGGATACAAAGCTTATGGCGCAGATGGCTGCCAGCTTATCCCGGAAGAAGCGGAGCAAGTGATTGCTGCGATCGGCCGGATTGCAGGTTTTGATGAAGTAAAGACAATTAGCCGTGAAGAAGCAGAGGCAAAGGGCTTGCTGCGCTGGCTCGGGGATGAAGCGGATCAACAATTTATCGATACCGTGGTGGCTCAGAGCCTGAATGCGGAGCTCATTCAAAGCGAAATCGGCGAAAAGATTAGCGTTGTGTTCACTCCACTGCATGGGACAGGCAATATGCCAGTCCGTGAGGTGCTGAAGAAGGTTGGCTTCAAGAATGTTCATATCGTACCGGAGCAAGAGCAGCCGGATGGTTACTTCAGCACGGTAAAGTCGCCTAACCCTGAGGAACGCGAAGCGTTTACGCTCGCGATTAAGCTTGCCCAGCAGGTGAATGCGGATATTATTATCGGTACGGACCCTGACGCGGACCGTATGGGCGCTGTAGTCAAAAACAACGATGGTGAATATGTCGTACTCACGGGCAACCAGTCCGGAGCGTTAATGGTGCATTACGTGCTTAGCCAATTAAAGGAGCGCGGACAGCTGCCTGATAATGGAGTTGTTATCAAAACAATCGTAACAAGCGAGCTGGGTGCCGATATTGCGCGCTCTTTCGGCGTTGCGGTGGAAAATACGCTCACTGGCTTCAAATACATCGGTGAAAAAATGACCAGCTACGAACAGACAGGCGAGCATTCATTCTTGTTTGGCTATGAAGAAAGCTACGGGTATTTAACAGGCACTTATGCGCGGGACAAAGATGCGATCGTCGCTGCGTTATTGATTGCCGAAGCTGCGGCATACTATAGCAGTCAAGGAAAAACATTGTACGATGTTTTGCTGGAGCTATATGCGGATTTCGGTTTTTATTTGGAGGGCTTGGAGTCGCGTACGCTAAAGGGCTTCGACGGGGTTCAAAAAATCGGAGCGATTATGGATGATTGGCGCCTTAATCCCCCAACCGAAATCGGCGGCGTCAAGGTGACGCAGGTACTCGATTACGGCAAAGGCCATGACGGCTTGCGTCCGGAGAATGTATTGAAATATTTGCGTGAAGACGGCTCGTGGTTCTGCTTGCGTCCTTCTGGCACAGAGCCCAAAATCAAAGTTTATTTCGCGGTGAAAGGCGAGTCGAAGGAATCTGCCGCTGCTGCGCTGGAAACGTTGAAAGCCTCCGTAATGGAACGGGTAGACCGTAGCGAATAGAACGATAATCAACCTGTTTAGAACGGAGGAATGACGTGTTTTTACGTTGGCAGCAATGGAATCGGCGAGCAAGGTTCGTACTTTGGATCATTGCATTACTAGGGGTGGCGGCAGCTTTGCCGCTCGGCGCCGTTCGGATGGAAATGGAGAAGTCGTCTAAGCAAGTGGAGTATGTGTTTGATTACCGGGATATCGTAGAGGTTTCTGAAAGGCAGGCAAGGCCTCAGGCCTTTTTGCAGGAGAAGCTTGCGATGCTGAAGGAATCGGGAATCACGACGATGGCGGTATATGAAAGCTCGCTCAAAGAGCTGCAATTGTCCGGCAGGCTAACCTTTTACAGCTCTCGGGATGCTGCGCTTCTGCAAGGCAAGTTCGAGCAGGTAGGTCAGAACTTTACTTATATTTTATTTAGTGGTCCTAAAGAGGAAAAGATGATTGGTCCGATCGTGCGCGAGGCGCTGGATCGTTCCGAGGCTGTGTACAGTGATTGGTCATATGGCGGTCGCAACGGCATGGTTGTTGAGATTCCAATCGCCGAAGCGATTATGAAAACGATGGATTTTGACCCGATGTCCCTGCAAGCTATACATGATGCAGGCTTGGGCATACTGCCGCGTTACTCAGATCGTGTGAAGCCTTATGATCAAGATGCAACGGATGCTGTGCTTGCGAGATTGAAGTCGTACGGCGTGAATCGTGTTCTGTTCGATGGCGATAAAGTAAAAGGCGCATCGGATCAGGCAATGGATAACAGCTTGTATCAATTCGGCGAGCTTCTCAAAAAATACGATCTTGGCCTTGCGGCGATAGAAAATTTGAAAAAACCGCAGGAAGGCTTAAATAAATTAGCTTATATTACGGATTATAATGTAGTCAGACTCTATTCCTTGTCAGAGAACGACGGCATGACGATGACCCCGGAGGCCATTGCCGATCGATTCCTATTGGCAGCGAAGGATCGCAATATTCGCATGTTTTTCTTGAATGGCACGACGCAGTCGAATACGGATAAAGCCAAAATCGTCCATTCCCTGGACAGGCTTGCTGAAGCGATGAACGAGAAAAACGGCATAGTCGAACGGCTTTCCGAGGCAGGCTTCAATCCCGGCACGCCTAAAGCATTCGATTATGAACAGCCGTCCTGGAATAAACCGGTTAGAGCGATCGTTGCTGCTGGTGCTATCGCATTGATTGCATTATTAATCGGAGCGTTTCTTCCGGGTATTTATATTCCTGTCTTTATTATTGGACTATTCGGAAGCGCCGGTTTATACAAGCTGAACAGCTCGCTAATGGAGCAGGGACTTGCTCTAGGCGCGGCTATAGCTGCTCCAACCCTTGCGCTCGTTTGGGTTATGAATCGGATATACTCCCGCACCGTCGGTGATCGCCGCGTGGTTGGGGGTGCAAATTGGTCGATTGGCCGCAGCAAGCAAGGCCAGACGCCTCAGCAGCCAGGTGCTGTATATGAGAGCGCTAGCCGTATGAAGTGGCTGTTCCCGACTTTATCTACCGGCCGTCGTTTCGGCCTCGCACTGAATTGGTTTATTGTGGCGACACTAATATCGCTTACGGCCGTACCTATTGTATTCGGCTTGTTGAATAACATTACTTACAATTTAGTATTGGAGCAGTTCCGCGGTGTAAGTCTGCTTCATCTTGCGCCAATTGCGCTGGTGGCAGTCTACGTTCTGCTCTACAACAGCCAAATGTCGGTGGGCAGAGTGAAATCGTTGCTCTCGAAGCCAATTACGCTGACTTGGATTATACTTGCAGGCGTGATCGGCATCATTGGCTACTACTACCTGTCGCGTACAGGTAATGGCGGTCAGGTGTCTTCGCTAGAGCTGGTCATTCGACATTTCTTGGAGTCCACCTTCGGGGTGCGACCAAGATTCAAAGAGTTTTTACTGGCTCATCCATTGCTGCTGCTCGGGTTGTTCTTGTCGCTTCGTTACCGCGCTGCATGGCTGCTTATAATTGTGGGCTCAATTGGGCAGCTTTCGATGGTCGATACGTTCGCGCATCTTCATACGCCGCTCTACATTTCCATGATTCGCGTACTGCTTGGTTTGGGTACAGGTATGATTATCGGATGTATTTTGATCTTAGCATGGCAGCTAGTGGAAGGAGCAATTCGTAAATGGGCACCGGCAATCATCCGCAAGTTCGTCGCTTAGTGATATCTGGTTATTACGGTTTTCGCAATAGCGGTGATGAAGCGGTGCTCAGGTCGATATTGCTTGCGTTAGAGGAGCAAGGCTCGGCTCAAGGAATCAAGATCCAGCCGATCGTATTGTCGGCTGACCCGGCGTTGACAAGCAGCATGTACGGCGTCGAAAGCGTGCGCCGCATGCACCCTGCCGATTTATGGAACGCGATTAAGAGCAGTGATGGCTTGATTAGCGGTGGAGGTAGCCTGCTGCAGGATGCGACGGGAACGAAGACGATTCCCTATTACACGGGAGTCATGAAGCTGGCACAACTGCTCGGCAAACCGACCTTTGCGTATGCGCAAGGAATCGGGCCCGTGAATCGCCGTTGGATGGATCCGATGATCAAAGGCGTCATGAGAAAAAGCGCATATGTTTCGGTGCGGGATGCCGAGTCTGCGGCGCTGCTTGAGCGAATTGGCGTGCAGGCCGATAAGATTGACATCGTGCCCGATCCGGTTATGGGCTTGCCGCTTCCTACTGGCTCACACGCATCTACGGCGGGACAAGCTGATTCTCAGCCGCCGGTCGTCGGCGTATCGCTGCGCCACTGGCGCAGCGACGGCGCCGATATGGCCCGCGCCGCCGAAGCGCTAGTCGCGCTGTCGAAGCGCATGCCTGTGCGGCTGCGCTTCCTGCCGTTCCACACCCCCTCCGACACGCAAACGTCGGAGCAGGTGATGGAATGGCTGCGCGGCCGGCTCGGCAACGGTTCCACCGCCGAGCTGGCCGCGCCCGGCGACGACCCGCAGCAGATGCTGCTTGAGGTCAGCCGGTGCGACGCTTTGCTCGGCATGCGCCTCCATGCGCTCATCTACGCCGCTGGCCAGATGGTTCCCATGCTTGGCCTCTCCTACGATCCCAAAATCGATCAGTTTCTTAATCGATTGGGACTTAAGGCAATCGGCTCTACGGAGCAGCTTGATCCGGAGTCATTTGCAGAAGCGGCAAGCCTGCTCCTTGCAGATAAAGCTGGATGGCAGGCGAAGCATGGACCAGCGATCGACCTATTGAGACAACAATCGCAAAAACCGGCGCAACAAATCGTTGGCTATCTGCGTCAAACTTTATCGAGGTGAGTTCCTCTTGTCGAAACAATTACCTACTGTGCCGATATACGGCATACCATTCTCCAAGGCGAGCATGGACGAAACGGTTCAATATTTAACAGAAGCGATTGAGGGAAGACAGATCACGCATGTGATCACCGCTAACCCGATCATGATTATGTCAGCAGTAGAGAGTGCGTCCTATAGCGCTATGATCCGGCGGGCCGATCTCATCGTGCCCGACGGAGCCGGAGTTGTATGGGCCGCCAAATACGTTGGAACCCCGGTTGCCGAGCGGGTCACAGGATTTGACCTGATGCACCGTTTGCTTGAGCAAGGCGAGAAGCGTAGATGGAAGGCCTATTTGCTGGGTACTTCGCAAGAGGTTATTGAAGCCGCGGCCGAAAAGCTCCAGCTGCAATACCCTCAGGTGAAAATTGTTGGTTATCGGAACGGTTTTTTTGGTCCAGAGCAGGACGAGGAAGTGGTAGCGGAGATTCGCGAGGCAGCGCCTGATTTATTGTTCGTGGCGCGGGGCGCGGATACGCAAGAGCCATGGATCGTAAAATTCAAGCAAAAGCTCGGCGTGCCGCTAATTATGGGCGTCGGCGGCAGCTTTGACGTCGTTTCAGGCAAGCTAAAGCGAGCTCCGATGGTTTTTCAAAAGCTTCGCTTGGAGTGGTTTTACCGCTTGGCACAAGAGCCGAAACGCTACAAAAGAATGCTTGTTTTGCCGAAATTCGTAGTGAAAGTGCTCCGCGACAAAGAAAACGTAACAAAACCTCGGATTACACCGTGATATTCTCGTTAAAATCGGCTAAATTGGTTGAAAACGGGGTTGGAGTTTCTTTTTCAATCGGAGTATAATTCACTTCGGTAGAAAGAAAAGGGGAGTTGCACACATGCCGGTAGGCTTGCTGTATTCAATTGGGTTCATAATCGCTCTTGTTCTAGCCATTGCGATGACGCCGCTTGTTAAGAAGTTTGCATTTAAAGTTGGCGCGATAGACAAACCAAACCACCGCAAAGTACATACGCGCATTATGCCGCGTCTTGGCGGTCTAGCTATTTATATTGCATTTGTGGGCGCATTTTTTCTCTTATCGCCATTTATCCCGGACGGCTTGCTAAGGCCGCAAGATTCAAATATGATTAACGCTCTTCTTGTGGGCGGTACGATGATTATTATTCTAGGAGCGTTCGATGATCGCTTCGAGCTGTCAGCGAAAGTGAAGCTGCTCGGACAAATCGCCGCAGCCTGCGTGGTCGTCTTCGTCTTCGATGTGAAGATCGACCTGTTGAACATTCCGTTCGGCGAAACGATGCAGCCGATTGCCGGCTGGATCAGCATTCCGCTTACGATTCTTTGGATCGTAGGCGTAACGAACGCCATCAATTTGATTGACGGCTTGGACGGGCTTGCCGCAGGCGTATCCGGCATCGCGATAGCGACAATCGTTGTCATGGCTTCGCTGATGGGTTTCCAGCCTGTAATTCTGCTTAGCACGCTTCTTCTTGGAGGAATTGTCGGGTTTCTCGTGTTCAACTTCCATCCAGCCAAAATCTTCATGGGAGATTCAGGCTCGTTATTTCTCGGCTTCAGCCTTGCGACGCTATCGATGCTTGGCTTCAAGCAAGTAACGATCGTTTCGTTCGTAACGCCGCTGCTTATTATCGGAGTACCGCTTTCGGATACGTTCTTCGCAATCGTTCGCCGCTGGGTGAACAAGAAGCCGATATTCGCGCCGGACAGAGGCCACTTGCATCATAGGCTTCGCGATTTAGGCTTCAGCCATCGCCGTACGGTTCTGATTATCTGGGGAGTAGCGGCCATCTTTGGCGCGCTTGCCATTGTCCAATCGGCTGTCGTGCAATCAAGTGCTGCCAACTGGATTACGTTCGCCGTCATCTGCATGCTGATGTTTTTCCTGCAGATCGGTGCCGAGGTAACTGGAATCGTAGACAAGACGCGCAGGCCGCTTATCAATTTCTTAAGCCGAATGAGGCTCAGGCTGAAGCTTGATGCCGAATCCCGTTCCAAATAAAAAAGAGCTCCGAATCCCTAATGGGAAACGGAGCTCTTTTTTTGCGTCTAAATGCTCATTTCACTAAAAAAATGGGACTTGGAAGCCGATAACAACAATACAGAACTTTTCTGCGGTCAGCGCGTCTAACTGCAAAGCATACGATAACTGGCTAAAGAGGAAAAGGGAGGAAGGTTTATTCACAAGTAAGCCGCTAAGTCGTCAGTCCAACTATCATTCAAATACCCATGCTCGTTATATACATAAAGGAGGAACATTGTTTTGAAAAGATTACTTTCATTAGCATTAACGCTGGCATTGTTGATTACATTGTTGCCGCCGTTCGGCTCGTCGCAGGTGGCGAATGCCGCAACGGGCAGCTTCAGCTTTCCGACGGAGAAGGACTTGTCCACACAAGCTAGGGTTACTACAGACCCAAGTTTAACGCTTACTGGCTCCATTACGGGGGTGGATCCATCCTCCGTGTCATATAGCGTAACGCAAATCATCAACAATAAAGGGAATGACAACCCTTCCGATGACCAACTTGGCTCGAAGCGTGAGAACATCACGAGTAATATCTACATCAACGGTTTCTCTATCCAAGTGTATAACGTTGAGTTATTCCCAGGGCTTAACCGCATTACATTTAGAGGTGTACAAGGCGGCGGAGAAGTAACCAACTCCATTTATATTGAATATCACAATGGCCCTGTTTTCTATGACTTGGTCGCACAGCTCGACGGAAACAAATTCAATATTGAAGAGGCAGGAACGACAGTCGTTCACTCAGCTGCATCTGCAGGCCGTCAATCTGCTGATATTAGCATAACGGGTTTCGCGCCTAACGCTCAGCAAGTGACGGTAGACGTGAACGGAAGCAGTAAAACGTATTCCGTTAACAGTTCTAATAGCTATCAATTTGCGGCATCACCCATTACCCTGCAAAAGGGTAAGAACCTCGTTACCATTAAGGTAAAGAACGCCAACCAAACGGTTGAAACGACACGTGAGGTAGCATTCTATAATGGCGAGGTTACGTTTTATGATGTGAACCTGAATGGGATAGCTAACTCGGTTGCTACATCCGAGCCGCTTGAGTACAACCCTAACTTGCTCGTATCCAATACAAATTCAACGACGGTTACAGGTAAAATTATCGTTCCTAACTATTTAAAAGATGATACTGTTCCGCCTAACGGTACGCTAGAGCCGCACCCTAATCCTAGCGCACCCATCCCGATTAAGTATACGATTACGGCGAGTGGCGGCATTAATTATACACAACCGGCTGCATCACAGGCTACGCCTGTAGGTACCTACACAGGCAATGAAGCATTCTTTATTTACCAATTTACTACTCCTATCGGTGCTAGTCACGCTTTAGTAACTGATAAGTCCTATAATATTCAAATTACGGCGGAAAATGCTAGAAAAGATGCACTCGGTCAACCAGCCGATGAAGGTACGGGACTTATGGGCTTTTCTTTGAAAGATGCTAGCAAAAAGTTTATTGAAACTATTAATTACTTGAGCGGTTACCGCACAGGTAACGGCGAGGCTTTGACAGGTACACCGCTGGAAGGCGCTAATCTATACAGTGTACCTTTTGCTATGGAAGTTCTTGTTGGCAACCCGAATCTGAGCGACACCACTGGCTTAGTCACCGTTACGGATATTAAAAATGTATCTGGTACTTCCGCACCTGCCAGTTACTTATACAATAACGTCGCCAACATCGAGAATATGTCTGCCAGCCTTGCGAATAAGCATGTCAACGTTAATGGTAAAGTGTACAAGCGAGAGATTATCGTATTCAAGAAGCTTCCATTTGAGGGCACTCAGACGGTAACATTGGACATTGGCGGAGTGACAAAGACTGTAAAGTTCACGATGCTGTTTGGTCCATATGTAAGCTATACAAGCGTATTCGACAACATGACCGTATACGACGATACGAATAAGCTTAAAGCTGACCGCATCGCAGATGCTATCTCGGGTACACTTAGTGATTTCAAAGGTATTCTAAACAATATCAACAATACGTCTGAAATTCGATATGATTTTAATGGAACGGCAGCTCAAACCGTATTCTTCTATGTAAACAACACGCCGATTAGACTTGTGCAAGGTGCAAGCGGCTTAACCAGCTTCACCATAGAGAATTCGACTGCGGAACGCACGAAAGCATTCGATTCGTTATTTAGCGGTGAGAACGAAATAAAATTCGTTTTCCAAGGCAGCAAAAATTCATATGAAAAAAAGATCAAGCTGTATATGATTCCGACGAACATTCCAGTCATACCAGTTGAAGGAACAACCATTTATCCTTATGGCGCTCAGTACAGCGAGCCTGTTCCGAACGATCCTAACTTTGTGAGTCGTGGAAGTATCTACACAACAAACGAAGCGTTCATGAACGTATATGGAACCTTCGACTTTATCGATTTTATTGCTTCGGGTGCTACGGATGCAGATATTATCACGAACATTCAAGCGAAAATCGATCAAATGAAGGTTGTTGCTAACGGATTGACTGATCCAAGCAAATATATCTTGAAAATTGAAAGCAGTAATTTGACTAATCCGATTTCATGGGATTTGGGAAAGAAACTGTTCATTATGCGGGGAACAACGGTTCTTGGTACTGTAAATAACGGCGCAGCCAATGAAGTAGCCAATCTTGCCGTTCGCTACGATATTCTTACAAAAACCTTCTCGTTTATTTTGACAGGACGAGAATTAAACCCTGATGGCAGCTCCAGTGTTTATACCTTTACGGTGTTTAACAACGGGGAGACAGGTCCAAAAGCATCGTACCGCTTGGAAGTCGACCCTACGTCTCTTCCATACAAAGTACTTCGCCCGTTCTTGCCTGCTAAGAGCATCGTGAACCAAAATTATATAGAAGTCATTATTGATGCACCTGGTGCTCAATCGATCACAATTAATAAACAGATTGCAGAAAAAATTGATTTTGATTCCGACAACAATCCGGCAACCGTAGAGCAATTTTATAAGAATACGTACCGCGTTTTCGTTAATAATTTAAAAGTGGGCAAAAATAAAATCGATTTCATTATTACAAGCGCAAACGACAAGGTACAAAGCAGTATTGAAGTGACGTATGCGCCGACCAACATTCCAGGAGCTCAGAACCTTCAAACCATGGCAAGCAGTCATAAGGTTTTTGATGGAGCGCTTAATTTGAAGTTTGAAAAAGGGACAACATTGATCAGAACGGACTTTAACGTTCCGGCTGCTCTGAAAAACCAGGTGTTTACAGGTCATAATTTGTTGTTCTCGATTGCCAACTCGGAGGATGGTGTCGTCGATCGTCGCGAGCTTGAAACACTACCGCCAAACTTCAATATTATTTTGGAGAGCTTTGGAACGCGATTCAGACTGTCCTATCCAACACGGTTTACTAAAGCAAGTCCTGTTTACTGGATCGATGCGGGATTAGCCGATGATCCGGCAACGGCTGCATACGACCCATTATCTAGAGGTGTAGATCCGTATCAATTCCCGAATGCGACAGGGACAGGCGGTACCAAAATACCGACCTATGACGAGCGACCAGACAATCGTGAGCTTGTTACTTCAAAAACGGGCAGCTTGACGCTCGCTTTCGATCCGAATATGAAAGATAGCGTAGGCACAATCATTACCGTATACCGTTATGATGTGAAAGCGAAGTATTGGGAGAATATCGGCGGCATGGTGGATGTAAAGAAAAACACTATTACCGTTCCCTTTAGTAAGTTTGGTTACTATGTCGTTGGTAAAATGGTTTATTCGTTTACCGATATGACGTCGCATCCTTACGCTAGAAACTATTTGGAAGCCATTTTCTCTAAAGGAATCATGAATGCTGCTGGATTCGATGATTTCGGCTCTAATATCTATATCTCACGTGGTGAATTTGCACGTATGATGGTAAAAGCACTTGATATTCCGCTTAACTACGAGCTTAGCAAGCCCCATTTCGATGACGTACCGGCAATAATCAACCCTGATGCATTATGGGATTATCGCTACGTCGAAACGGCTGCCCGCGAAGGCATTATCCGCGGTACAGGTCCAAGAACGTTCCAACCTAGTTCTAATTTGACTAGGGAAGAAGCATCCGTTATTATCGGCAGAGCGCTTGATATGAAGCTGGCGACAGATACAACCAAGATTAACAAAGATCTAGAGAAAACATTTAAGGATGCAGCAAACGTAAATTTCTACGCGAAAAGCTCCGTACTCGCTATCGCGAAGAAAAAATACATTATTGGCTCTCCTATAGATCCAAACGATCCAAAGGCTGGTTCTGTATTCGAACCAAGATCTAATCTACTCCGTTCCGATGCAGCAATTATTGTGGCAAGAATTTTAGCTGATTTGAAGAAGCTCCCGAGCATTGGATAATTGGAAAGACTAACCTTAAAAAGGGTTGCAGAACGTTCTGCAACCCTTTTTATTTCTTCTGTATGACTACATTTCTCAGTATAAGTGAAACATTATCCATGGAAAATGTTTAACATCGACGATATCTATGAAAACAAGCTATACTAACGAAGTGCTCAATAGGCACGGACATTAGGGCCAATTGGTTACAATCCCCGCAAAAATAAATTTTTAATTATTTTTCGCAACATCGCAACTTTTCGTTACAACGTGCGTTTAAATACATGACGTTGTAACAAACAACCGAATTGATACGCTAGACCTACTGCTGCTGGGAAAGAATTGGAATGAATTCACAACTTCCTCTTTACGGTACGGCCCACCCATTGTATAATATTATAGTGGTGGCGTGACTCTAGCAATTTCCAACTTTATTTTACAAGTTTCTACGACATGATTTTACAAATGGGTTTATCATGAACGTAGACATCATTTATATCAAATCTATGCTCAACTCTGGAAAGGGGGTGAATCGGCTATGAGGGAAAAGAGCAATTCACTATTTAAACAAAACTCTCAACAACCGCACGTATTTAGAGGAGGAGAAATAAAGGTTATGAAGAAAAAAATAGCAGCATTTGCACTAGCAACAGCTCTAGTGCTTCCATTATCTGTTCCAGCTTTCGCAGCAACACCATCTGATGTAGTGGGTAAACCAGTACAATCAGCGGTTGAAGAATTAACAGCTCTTGGCGTTATTGCAGGATATGAAGATGGTACATTCAAACCTGAAAACACAATTACTCGCGCTGAGCTAGCAAAAATTATCGTTATCGGTTCCGGTAACGAAGGCGCTGCAAACTTGATGCAATCAGTAAAACCAACATTTAAAGATGTTAAAGCAAATGTTTGGTACACTGGTTACATTAATGCAGCTGCTACTAAAGGCTTCATTCAAGGTTACAACGGCAACTTCCGCCCAAGCGACCCAGTTAAATTTGAAGAAGTAGTAGCGGTATTGGTTCGTTCCCTTGGTTACAAAGAGAACAAGTTGTCAGGCGTATGGCCTTATAACGTTCTATTGAAAGCTCAAGACGTTAACTTGTTCAACGGCGTTGATCTGAATGTTGGTGGCAAAGCACTTCGCGGTGTTGTAGCACAACTAACTTCTAACACGCTTAACGCTAAATTGGTTTCGTACAATGTTGACGGCAACGAAGTACTTTCCGGCAGCACATTGATTTCGAAACTGGGTAACACATCTTCAGCGGAACTTCTTGCAGCTTCACTTTCTGACGGTAAAGTTAAACTTCGTTGGACTGAGAAAAACACTGCAGGCGTTGATGAAGTGAAAACTCAATCCATTGCTACAGCTTCTAACTTCATCGTTACTGGCGGCAAAACACTAGTTGATTTGCTTGGTCACAACGTAACAATTGTTAAAAACAAAGCTGGTCAAGTTCTTGCAATTACTGATTCACAAGATTCTGCTGCTACTTTGACAGGTACTTTGGAAGCTGGCCAAGTTGCTGGTTCCGTGAAAATCAAAGTTGGAACAGAAGTTAAAACTAAAACAACTGTAACTAACGCAGTTTACTTCGTAAACGGTGAAGAAGTTGCACTTTCCAATGCAAGCACAGGCGACAATGTAACATTGTACTTGGTTAACGATCAAGTTCGCGTTGCAACTGCTGAAAAATGGTCCATCAAGGACGCTCTTGTAACTTCGGTTGAAGAGAAAAATGCTTACCGTGATGCTCGTGTTAACACGAACCAAATCAGCGCGTTCATTAACGATGCTACATCCGTAACTATCGATGGTAAAGCGGCTAAAGTTGCTGACCTGAAAAAAGACGATGTAATTAGCGCTGTTTCAAAATCCGGTAGCGTAGCTGTTAAAGTTGCTGTAGTTCGTAACACTGCTACAGGTAAACTTGAGCTTGTAGGTAGCTCAAACGGAACTCCTAAATACACAATTGGTGGTAAAGTTTACGAAAAAACTGCAAATGCAGTAGCTGCTGACACTAACACTTTGATCGCTGCAAACATTGGTAAAGAGTTTACTCTTCTACTCAACGCAGACGGCAAAATCGTTAAAGCATCTGCTCCAGAAGCAGCTGTTAACAAACCATACGTTGTAATTCTTGAAGCTAAAGCAGCACAACAGCTTGAAAACGAAGAGTTTGTTACAAAAACAAAAGTAACTTACTTCGACATCAAAGCTAACAAAAACGAAGTGAAATACACTGATGCTGCACTTCTTGCGACTTTCGATGCTCTTGAAAACCATGTAGCTGAATTGGTATTCACTGATTCCAAACTTACTGGTGCTACTGATAAAGTAGGCGTAGCAGGCGCAGGTCTTAATGTTGAGAAAGTAACAACTACTCAAATCGACCTTGCTGGTCCAGTTACTTACCTAATTGATTCCAACACTGTTGTAGTCGATGCTACTAAACTTGGCGGACCTACAACTGAACTTGCTGACAAAAAATTGTCTGTAGGTACACTAGCTCAAGTAACAAAAGCGGATAAAGTTTATGTAAGCACTAATGGTGCTACTGCTGATTACATCGTATTGAAATCTGATACTGATGCAAATGCAGAAACTGGCGCAGCAATCTACGGCTTGTTCGTATCTGCTGACAAACAAAGTGCTACAACAACTACTTCAACTTACAGCATTACATTGAATGTAGCTGGTCAAAGCGTTACTACTCCAGTAGTTGCTGCAGCTTACAACGATATCGTTGGTACTGAGAAAAACGTTGTAGTTGCATTGACTGATGCTGCTAACTCCAGCAAAGAGTATGACACTGCAGCTGTAGTAGGTACTAGCCTAACTTCAGTAACTATTGCTAACAACCAAACTGCTAACACATTTGGTAGCAGCAATGGCAACTACATCATCTCTGGAAAAACTGCTGTTTATGTAATTTCCGCAGATGGTAACACAATCTATGTAGGTAACTACACAGATGTTAAAGAACAAAACGGTGCAGTTCCTAACGCTTCAGTTTCTAGCGTAACTGTAGCTGGAACTGGCAGCAACATCGCTGGCTTCCAAGAAGCGGCTGTAATCGTTGTAAAAAGAAAATAGTAATCATGCTTGCATGATGGAGAAAGGCTGAGGGCTAGTTCCTCAGCCTTTTTTTTGTTCATACATAGTTCATAAATAAAAGATATAGTAGTAGCGATATCATATTTACTTGAAGAAAGGGGATGTGTAATTAATTTTGCTTTATTCGAAACTTCTTGATTATAGTTTGCGTCTAGATAGGTATACCAAAAGATACGGAGTGAAATGAAAATGCAAATGAGTTTTAGAAGAATGCCTATCCTATTACCGTTCTTCCTTACATTAGCGTTACTAGTAAGCGCTATTCCTGTACCGCAGACTGTCGCAGCTGCAGCAAATGTTTTTAAGAAGGTTAGTATTACTAAGGCATCTTACATACAATTAACGGATGCCAACTTAATTCCAAGCGCAAGTGGTGCAACAGCTAGTTTTACTTTTTCCATCTATAATGGTGACAGTAGTGCTATCAATTTAGTTGATTATTGGGCCCGGCTAAAAACCACAGGTGGAACAAAATATACTTTGTCTTTACTGGACGCAGATAAAAAGAAGAAAGTTCTCCCTAAAACTACGACAACCTTAACTTACTACAGTGAAGTCGGTTCGAAGATTACGTTGGATCAGCTTGTCGTTAATCTTATTAAGTTTGATTTTAGTGTGTCTGGTTATGAGAAAACGATTGGACAGTTTACATTTCCAAAAGGGTACTCGAATTTTGTGAAATCAGGCGGCTTTAAGGGTGTATTGGCAAATAACTCAGTAGTTAATTTTAGAATTGATCAAATTAACGTTACCAAATCTGCTAAAAACTACAACTTCAATTTAACGTATGTTGCTCGAAATACAGGGAAGTTTGGCGTTGCATTGCCTCAATATAATTATTATGCCCAAACCGCTAAAGGATTATATAAGTTATCCTTAAGAAATAAAACGGATGAAACATTAACGTTAGAACCTTCTGTACTGAACGCAATTCAATTAACGGGATCTATTCCGCTAACAGTTGCAACAAATGGATGGAAGCTAATAGTCACGAATAATGTCGGTGCAGAAACGAATAAAGTTGAATTGCCAGTAGCCATTTTTGATATCCCTTTTAAAGTGACTACAACGACAGCCATATCGACTAAAACAACTTTTAYGAACGACGATGGCACTTATGAAGTAGAGCTGGGTGCTATTCAAAGATTGCCTTGGAATAATAATGATAATATAATCGCCGATTTAGTCGTAAAAAATAATGGTTCAGTATATTTACCTATACCTGATTTAACAGGATTGCTCATTGTTGATGATAATATTAAGCTGCAAGGCAAAGCAATTAAGAAAGTAGGCGACATTGGTTTAGCACCAGGCGCCTCAACGACGATTAGTTATGTGGGAGCAATCCCTTATAACTACACTTGGAAAAAATTCAAACTAAGTCTTTCTCAGAAAGCTGGAGAAACAGTGACGGAGATTGGTGAACTTACACGATCAACGATCGTACCTGTTAAGAAAGTTGAACTAGGCGCAGTATTTATGCAGCAAAATAATGGAGCTCCTTATCATGCACTTGTAACTGATGTGAAAACATACAGCGGTGAGAAAGCAGATGTGTACGCAGTATATGTTGAAATGACAAATAAGCAAAAAAGAATTGCTTCCCTCCCACTATTAGCTGGTTATTTTAAAACGGCTGACGGTAATCTATACGAAGCAAAATTCACGAGAGCAACAAACACAATAAAGTCAGAGAGCAAGGATCAACTTATCGTTTGGACAGAACTGCCGCAAAACGTTGATCGATCAAACATCCAGCTTTTAGTAGGCGAAGCGTTTGATGATAATGGACTTCTTCAAGGTACAGCAGCAGCGAAAGGCTTCTTGCGTGCAGCACAATTTGTATTGCCTGAAGAGAAAGCCGTTAGTACGAGCTTCAGAGATCTTAAGGTTGGACCATATACTGTAGATATGAATTACTTTAATGTCTGGTTAAATGGGTCGAGATTAGGAATTAAAATTGGTGCTGATGTTCAAAAGGATTTAAATTATGATGGCTATACCCAATCAAAATTTGTATTCGAACTTGAGTATGAAGCGACGAAACAAGTGATCTATTCACAAATAATAGATTTAGAAGCCAAAGCGGAAAATAGTTTGAAATGGAAGATTGGTAGCAATTATAACGATCTATATAAAGAAATGGGAGAAACATTACTTTGGGATGCATATCAATTAAATGTTTACGAAGAGTTTAATGGAAATCGCAAAAAGCTAGCTACTATGCCAATAACATTTTCACCTGTTACAAACTGGCTTGACGGAACTCACCAATAATTGAGATAAAACTGGTTTCTCCTACTTCAATCTAGTATCCTATTAGGAGACACTTGAAAGAGAGAGGAGAGTTACTAGTGAAAAAGAATGTAGCACGTGGAATTGTAGCAGCTGTATTGGTAGGAGCTGGAGTGTGGGTCGGCGTGAATTTTGCTTCGCCTCTTGAAGCAGAATCCAATGCGCTCACTCCAGGCTCAGCGGAGGACCCAGTTGTCACAAAGAGCTATGTAGATGCATTGCTTGGTAATAATAACGGAGGCTCGACGGGAGGCGGAACAACGCCTGCTGTCGATTCCCAGCTAGAAGTCGTAACAGTACCTGCTGGAAAGACATTAATGGCTGGTCAAGGCACAGAAGTCATTGTGCGCGTTGGGAAAGCGATAGCGTATAGCTCTGATGCAAGCGGTATAGCAGATTTGACAGGCGGTACAGATCTAACAAAAGGCAAAGCGGTTCCAACTAACCACTTGCTGCTCTTTCCTCGCGCGGGACGGGGCATATTGCCAGACCCGAATCAAAAAAATGGTCTGACCGTATTGGTTAAAGGCAGCTATACGTTGCAATAATATGGATGATTAGACTACATTTTACCCGAACTGACAATAGATTATACGCTTCAAAACATGGAGTTGGCACACAATAGGATTGTGTTCATATTCATTTGGAGGTGTTATTCATGAGTCGTTCGAATAAAGTAGTTGTTCCAACAAGCAAAGCTGCATTAAACCAATTAAAATATGAAATTGCCGCAGAATTTGGGTTAACCTCGGGAGCCTACGCAGGTACCGGAGCTGATACAGAATTTGCTGGAGAACTGGGAGCCCAAGCGGGCACTGGCGGCGGACATAGCGTACATTGGTCTGCTCTATCTACTCGTCAAGCAGGTTCTGTCGGAGGCGAGATTACAAAACGGTTGATCGCCCAAGCTGAATCTGTATTAAATGGATACCAATAACTGGTTAAATATGTGGCGTCCATTGACACAAAGCGACATTTTCGGTATCATACTGTTTTAGAAGAGTTGTCAAACAACCTTTTCCTTCGGGAAAAGGTTCATTTTTTGTGTAGAATGTCCGCACTTATTTCATACTAAGGTTTTAGGAGGTTGATACGAATGTCGGTTAAAGGACGCCACTTGTTCACATCGGAATCCGTTACTGAAGGCCACCCGGATAAGATCTGTGACCAGATCTCCGATGCTGTTTTGGATGCATTCCTTGAAGCAGATCCTCATGCACGTGTTGCATGTGAGGTTTCAGTAGCAACAGGACTTGTTTTAGTTATTGGTGAAATTAGCAGCCGCGCGGATTATGTTGATATTTCAGCTATTGCACGCCGCACAATCAAAGAAATTGGCTATACACGTGCCAAATACGGCTTTGACTCCAGCACATGTGCAGTATTGACATCGCTTAACGAGCAGTCTGCTGACATCGCGCAAGGTGTTAACGCAGCGCTTGAGACTCGTGATGGCAAAGACATGAAGCAAGAAAACGAAGATATCGGTGCAGGCGACCAAGGACTTATGTTTGGTTTTGCAACTAATGAAACACCTGAGCTTATGCCGCTTCCAATCGCGCTTTCACATCGTATTGCTCGTCGCTTGTCAGAAGTTCGTAAAAACGAGACGCTTGCATATCTTCGTCCAGATGGTAAAACGCAAGTTACGATTGAATATGCCGATGGTAAGCCATTGCGTGTAGATACGATCGTTGTTTCTACGCAGCATGCGGAAGAAATTACGTTGGAGCAAATCCAACAGGATATTCTTGAGCATGTCATTAAACCGGTCGTTCCAGTTGAATGGCTTGATGCAGAAACCAAATATTTCATTAACCCGACTGGCCGTTTCGTTATTGGCGGACCACAAGGCGATGCTGGTCTAACTGGCCGTAAGATCATCGTTGACACGTATGGCGGTTATGCTCGTCATGGCGGCGGCGCGTTCTCCGGCAAGGATCCTACAAAGGTTGACCGTTCAGCGGCTTACGCGGCGCGTTATGTAGCTAAAAACATCGTTGCTGCCGGTCTTGCTGACAAATGTGAAATCCAATTGGCTTATGCCATTGGTGTTGCTCAACCGGTATCCATCAATGTGGACACGTACGGCACAGGAAAAATCGGCGAAGACAAGCTTGTAGACTTGATTACAAGCAATTTTGACCTTCGTCCTGCAGGCATTATCAAAATGCTTGACCTTCGTCGTCCAATTTACAGACAAACTGCTGCTTACGGACATTTTGGCCGTACGGATATCGATCTCCCTTGGGAGCGCGTAGACAAAGCAGAGAAGCTTAAAGCAGACGCTGGCGTTCAAAGCGGCGTATAAGCAGGATTATCATTATATTGCCTTCACAGTCGTTAGGAGCCGTTTACAAAGTAGCTAGTCTGCTTTGTAAACGGCTTTTTTATTTTCATGCGGTACAAAAAGTAGTTTAACCTAAATTTTTCATGTGAAGTAACCGACAAATAAGGTACGAGTGTAATTTTTTGAGGAGTGAATTGAAATGAATCGAACGAGCAAGCTTTCATCATTTATTGTCATTATGCTGCTGCTCCAACTAAGTCTAGCAGGCTGGGGTTCAGCACCGCAGCAAGTATCCGCCGCGACAACTGGTCCGGCCGTTATAAGCCTCAGCCCGGCAGATGATTTAATTAATGTATCCATCTCAGGCGACCTTAAGATGACTTTTGATGAAAATGTCAGTAAAGGCTCAGGCTCAACGGCTATTTCTATTTATGATTATGCAACGAGCAATCTAGTGGAGAGCATACCATTATCCTCAAACCGCATATCAATTGATTCATCTCAACGTGTCGTCACTATAGACCCAACTAATCATTTTGCCTTAAATACGAATTACTATATCTTGGTTGACGCAGGAGCATTCGTAAATCAATCGAATGGCGCAGGCTTCGCAGGAATCATTAGCGCGAGCAGCTGGAACTTTAGAACCGTTGCGGCTGTTGATACGACAAGGCCTAATCATACGGGGCTCGTTCCAACGGGAACTTCGGCAGCCATTACTACACCGATTATCATCACATTCGATGAATCCATCTATGTATCAAGCGGGAGTGTATTGATCAACTCGGCGGAAGACAATCGAACGATTGCCGTTACTTCCAACGCAGTAAGAGGTAGCGGGACCAATCAGATCGTGATACAGCCTCCTTCAGCGCTACAACCGAACACTACATATACGATTGTGGTTCCAAACACGGCTTTCCAAGATGCGGCCGGCAATCTTTACAATGGTGCTTCATGGAACTTTACGACAGCTGCAGCACCAGTGAATGTCGCAGCGCCATTCGTGCCTGCTGATAACGCAACTTCAGTGCCTATTCAATCAGCGCTCTCGATAACATTCGATAAAAACGTGCAAGCTCGCGCAAATAAATATGTCGAAATCCGTCGAATTAGCAATAATACGACATTCGAGCGCTTTAGCGCGCTTTCTTCCAGAGTCGTGGTTGTGAACAATACAGTTAAAATTACTCCAAGCACTAATCTGGAAGCCAATACGGCTTATTATGTATTAATTGATGCAGGTGCCTTCACCCAGACAGATCCAAGCGGCGACCAATGGTACCACGGCATTTCAGGAGCGTCTGTGTGGAACTTCAGTACCGATCCAGGCAATGAGACTACGCCGCCTTCCGCAACGGTCGTAGCGCCTGCATCAGGCAGCTCAATTACAAGTCTCAACTCTTTGTTGCAGATTACGTTTAACGAACCGGTATTTCCGAGCAGCGGTAACATTGAAATCCGAGATTCGTCAACGGGCAGCCTGTTCCGATCAATTCCAATCACATCTGAACGCGTGACTGGTGGCGGCACTTATCAGTTAACGATTGATGCGAATAAGGCGATTCCCGGTGAAGCAGAAAAAGCATTTGTGAATAATACGAAGTATTATGTTACAATCGGCAATCGTGCCATAAGGGATGCCGCAGGCAATCATTATATCGGCATAGACTCTTCAAATAGTTGGACATTCACTGTATCTCAGGATACGACCAGACCGACACTCTCTTTACTGAATCCGCTTAACAACGCGGTTTCTGTTGGTCTGAATCAAGTGTTTACCGCGACTTTCAGCGAATCGATCAAGAAGGGCGCAACGGGTGCGATTACTTTTAATCCAGTAGGGAACAACGCACTTCCAACGATTCCAGCATCTTATTACGTTGACGCTACTTATTCGAATACATTGATCATTACGCCAACGCAGGCATTAAGCGCCAACACCAGTTATTATGTAACCATCGATGCCAGTGCAGTTACAGATCTGGCAGGTAATACATTCGCCGGTATTCTGAATGAGTATCAATGGACATTCCATACCTTTGGCTCTGATACGACAGCGCCTCTGCTGGGAAAGCTTGAGTGGAGCGGATCTACCATTACGATGAGCTATAACGAGGACCTGAATCCTTACCTAGCTCCATCAACGGGCAGCTTCTATGTGACGGTTAACGGAGCACCGCGTTCGGTTATTGGGGTACAGGTGAGGGGGGAAGCCGTATATTTGTCTTTATCCAACCCCGTGGTTGCTGGACAAGTAGTTAAACTTTCCTACTCTAAAGCACCTGTAGGACTCATTCAGGATCTTTCAGGAAACGAAGCCTTGAGTGTAGCTAATCAGGATGTGTCAGGGGCCAAGGATACGAATCCTCCTGTCCTGGTGAGCGGCAGCGCATCGGGAACAGCATTGACGCTTTCCTTTGATAAGGAGCTAGCGAGCGTAAACAGTTATGCTTACTTGCAATTCTCGGTAAATGTAGGCGGAGTCAAATATAATGCAACCTCGATATCAAGCAAAGGCAGCAACATTCTGCTGACTATTAACGGCACCATTCAAAACTATCAAACCGTGTATGTGTCGTATACGCCTGGTTCATACCCTGTAAGGGATATGGCTGGGAACTATTTGGCTGCCATACAGAGCTATAGCATCTACAGTGTACCGGATACGGGGCTGCCGACTTTGCAGTCGGTAAGTTTCAATGGTTCTATCGTGACATTAAAATACAATAAAGCTCTAAATACACAAAGCGTTCCTTCAGTCGGACAATTTGGTGTTTTGGTTGACAACATCGCACGATCCGTCCTACAAGTAAGGATTTCAGGTGATTCGGTATTATTGACCTTATCGTCAGCTGTAAATGCAGGGCAAATTATTTCTGTATCTTATCTTGCTTCTGTAAATTTGATTGCGGATTTGGCAGGAAATGCAGCTTCATCATTTAATAACGCGCTGTCAGGGGGCTCTTCAGGCGGCGGGCAGAACGGTAACATATACGGCGTAATAGCCAAAGGTACGACGCTGACCATAAACTTTGCAGAGTCGCTAAACAGCAGCTATGTGCCGTCTACTGTTCAATTTCTTGTAAGAGGTAACGATGTATCGAAAACAATAACAAGAGTAGATATTAGTGGGTCATCCGTTATTTTAACAATGTCCTCCTCATTCTTGGTAGGGGAAGCAGTTAATGTTACTTACTATGCGACTTCTTCGGGTTTACGTGCGAATAGCGGCGCGGCTATCAATAGCTTCACGAATATTAGTGCAGCCAATCAAACGACTGTATTAGACGGTTTATCCGGAGACTATGAGTCATCTGACGGTGGGGGAGTTGGCTTGAAAACGACAGCAGCTTCTATGACATCGGATGTTTCACCAGCGGGAGTACAAGCGAACCGTTATACAGTATCCGGTGAGAAATTGCTTACAGCGTTCCAGACGGCCCGAACAGCGGGATTGGCAGTACCGCGAGTAGCATTCAAGGTTCCGGCTTCTGAGCGTGCAGCTATTGTTGCTGTGCCAATTAGCGGCTTGGACACTGCTTATCGTCTTAATGCGAATTCCGTTTTCGCTGTACAATTCGGAGATACTACTTATGAGCTAAAACTTAATGGAACCGATTTTTCCACAATTAATACATTGTTAAGCGGCAGTAGTGCAAATGGATATTTGTTAGTTCGAATTGATCAAGGCTTATCTACATTAACTGGAAATATAAGTTCCAAAATCAATAGTTCGAACACTACGCTGATATCAGGTCCTTATCATTATGACGTTACCGCAATAAGCGGCTCGGTGCAGAAGAGCGTTAATGACTTTAATGGGTACGTTACGCGTACCATTCAAACGTATCAAAATATCGAATCTGGTAAAACGGCGGTCGTCTGGTTCGATCCGGTTACGGGCGGGATATCCTATGTACCTACGGTTCTAACGACGAATGCCGGTCTGACTACAGCCTCGTTCAAGCGCAAAGGCAACAGCGCTTATGCGCTTGTATCGAACGCTGCTAGCTTCTCGGACCTGTCCAAGCACTGGGCAGCAAGCTCTATTTATATCATGTCGCGCAAATTCATTGTCGAAGGTCGCTCAGCCACGAAGTTTGAGCCAGGCAAAAACATTACTCGTGGCGAATTCGCCACGTATATCGCGAAGGGCCTCGGTCTCAGCGGCAACCGCTCTGCAGCAGGCAAGTTCAAGGATGTAAACACCAATACCGTCATGGGTGCTTACATTGGTGCCGCATCGGCTGCAGGCATTATAGCAGGCAATACAGATGGCACTTTCAAGCCAAACAGTCCGATCACGCGCCAAGAAATGGCGGTAATGATGATCAGAGCAGCTAAAGTAGCTGGTCTTACCGTACAGCTTCCACAATCCAGCGCCTCGTATTTGCAAAAGTTTTCAGATCGCGGCAAGGTAGGCGCGTGGGCGAAGGAAGACGTTGCGAAGTCGATCCACCTTGGTATTATTGGTGGAAAAACAGCAACAACGATAAGCCCGCAAACAAATGCAACACGGGCAGAGGGTACCATAATGATTATGCGTCTTCTTCAGAAAGTGAATTTTTTGACTCCATAACAAAGCGAGGAAGCTCCATTCATCGATCGGATGAATGGAGCTTTTTTGTATCTTTTTTACATAGCATATATCTATCAGTCAAGAAAAAGCGATAGCAGTCTTCTATCAGACGTAACTTTTCTATCATTCTTGTAGTCTATAACTATTAGATTAATGGATGGGAGAGTTGCAAATCTAATGGTTAAGGCTCAAAAGAACAAAGAACGGCAGTCAGAAGGATTGGGGAAACGGATTATTATCGTTATGTTAGGCGGAGCGCTGCTGGTGCAGCCAATTGCTTCATTACTGCCAAGAGGCTGGCAAAAGTCCGTAATAGCAACTACATCGGCTGCAGCCAGCGATCCAATACTTAAATTGTCACAGCAATCGTTTGTTACGGCAGGAGCCAAACGTTTAGACTACGTATTCCATACAACACGAGGCAGCTCCAAGGTTCAAACCGACGTGCATGTCATTGAAATCGATCTATCGAATCCGTACGTATCCTTAAATGCGATAAGCGGAAAAAACAATAGCATTGGACAAGTCAATACGATACTCAATATGGCAAAGGAAAACGGAGCGGTCGCAGCCATCAATGCGGATGTATTCGTCATGGGCAATGAAGGCGCGCCGATGGGAGGCCAAATCGCAAGCGGCATGTTTATGTCAAGCCCATCCAAGCTGAAGGGGATGTACGCGTTCTCGGTATCAAAGGAACGGAAGCCGATGATCGACAACTATTCCTTCGAAGGCATGGTTACGGCGGCGGATGGCTCTACCTTCCTGCTGGAGGGGGTAAACCAGTCAGCGTATGTTCCTGAGACATCAGGCTCGAGCTACAGCCATGTGAATAAGATGTATATCTATACGAGTGCATGGGGAGGAACCGAGCGCCCCAAAAATTCGGGCTCTACGCCGACGGAAGTCCTGGTACGCAACGGAATAATTGAAGAGATATCCATTGACGCAGCAATCGCAGGCAAAGCGCCTGAAGACGGCTACATCCTTCGCACGCACGGCACTGCCGCGACTTACGTGAAGGAGCATTTGCAAATCGGTCAACCGATTAAAGCAGATTACTCACTCGTATCCCAGACAACGGGAGCGAAGGCGGATCCGGCCTCTTTTGAGATGATGGCAGGCGGCCATACGCTTCTCGTTAATGCAGGTGCAGCAGCACCATTCTCACGTGATATTACAGGCGTTAGCGGATCGTCATATACTTCCAGATCAGGCGTTGGCTACTCAAAGGATGGATCTAAAGTATATCTGATCACCAGCGAGCGTTTTAACGGCAATACCGGATTAAGCTTAAAGGAGCTTCAGCAAGTCATGCTGCAGCTGGGTGTTTTTAAAGGGGTCAATCTGGACGGCGGCGGCTCAACGACGATGATTGAACGGCCGCTAGGCAATTATGCCTTACAGCTTGCCCATTCTACGCAATACGGTTCCACGCAAAGAAGTGTCGCTAACGGAATTGGCGTCTTTACTTCTGCTCCAAAAGGCACACTAAAAGGGATAAATGTCAGCGGCGCAGACGTGATGCTTATAGGTCAAAAGTCGTCTTATTCGCTGAAGGGATATGATACTTATTACAATCCGTATGATGTAGACAATTCATCGGCGGTATGGACTTCTGATAAGGCCGTCGGCACTTTCAATGGCAACGAGTTTACGGCTGCGAAAGCGGGCAAGGCGACACTTAGCGTGAGGGCCGGTGCGATTACAACTAAGCAGGAAATTGAAGTGATTGGTCAGGAACAAATCGCATCTCTCTCCATTGACACAACGGCAGGCGTATTGGCAAAAGGAGCGACCATTACAGCTCCGCTGACCATTAAGCTGAAAAACGGAAGTACGCATAAGCTCAGCGCTGACTCCGTGAAATGGGAGTTTATTGGATTTACCGCAGCGGTTGCTGGAGACAACATAACCGTACAATCGGTAAATGCCGGAACAACAACCGGTTATGCAATTGCCCGCTATGACGGGTATCCGGCTATGATTCCGTTTACGCAAGGGGAAGCGGTAAGCACCTTCGAGGATTTCGAAAAAACGGTATATCCGATCACGTCCCAAGTCACTCCTGTGGATACGACGGTAGGCGGCGTGAAGCTTGTCTCCGACTTCGCAGGACAAACCTCGGCCAAAGCTTTGCGAGTGGATTACGATTTCACGAATGGCTCGGGAACGAAAGCATCGTACGCTGTTTTTAATACTAATGGCCGTGCAATAGAGGGCTCGCCTACCTCCATGACAGTCGATCTTTTCGGTGACAACAGCCTGAACTGGGTGCGCGCAGAATTCATTGATGCAGATGGAAAAGCACATCTACTAGACTTAGCCAAGCAGCTGGACTTCACGGGATGGAAAAACGTTAAGGTGAATTTATCATCGGCCGGAATGAAATTTCCCGTAAAGCTTAAGCGAATTTATGTGGTTACCATTGCGGAAGGCCAAGATGAGCGGCTGCCGGTAGGTTCAATTGGACTAGATAATATGAAGCTCCAATATCCGCCTTCAGTAACGGTTGATACGAAGACAAAGGTCGAAATGACTGTAGGCAATACGACGGCTGCTGTTAATGGCAAAACGTTGAAGCTGGACTCTGCACCGCTCGTGCTTAACGGGATTACTTATGTGCCTGTTCGATTTGTGTCAGACGCTATGGGCTCCCAGCTTCTGTTCAACGGACAAACGGGTCAGGTAACGGTGCTTCGCGGCAATAAACTGATGGAGATGACACTAGGTAAAAAGGATCTCATTCTAAATGGCATGAAGCAAACCTCAGAGGTGACGCCAATTGTTCGGAATAATCGCACCTTGATACCGGTACGCCTATTTTCGGAAAAACTAGGTCTAAAGGTGGGCTATGACGGGAAAACGAAAAAGATTACCATCGATTAACGATGGACGAAAGATATCCCATCTGTGGTATGATAGAGTAGATTAACCTTTAATACAGAAAGGTTGCCGATCTACAGTGGACCACCTTACAGGCGATATAAATCGAGTCATTAAAAATGCAATCGAAGTCATGGAAGACAGCAAATATCAAATTTATGAAATATGTGAATCGGCGCGCACGGAATTAGAATCGCTGGAGCAGGAGCTTGAAATCGTGCTTCAAGAAACAGTGAAGACGATCGATAAGGTTGATCAGCTCGAGCAAGACTATCGCCGTGCGCGGATAAGGCTGACGGAGGTCAGCCGCGATTTTGTACGCTACAAGGAAGATGACATTAAGTCAGCCTATGAGAAGGCAACGCAAATTCAGCTTGATCTGATGGTATACCGCGAGAAGGAATCGTATCTGAAGGCAAGGCGGGATGATTTGCAGAAGCGAGTTCGCAATGTAGAAAACTCCATTGAGCGCGCAGAAACGATTGCATCGCAAATAAATGTCGTGCTTGAGTATTTAGCGGGAGATTTGAACCAGGTTACCCGAATCATCGAGTCAGCCAAAACCAGGCAGCTGCTAGGGTTGAAGATCATATTGGCCCAAGAGGAAGAGCGCAAACGCATTGCTAGAGAGATTCATGATGGACCAGCTCAATCACTCGCCAATATCGTGCTTCGAACAGAAATTGCAGAACGAATGCTTATCAAGCAGGAATTTGTGATGGTGCAGGAAGAATTAGTAGATTTGAAAGGACAGGTTCGCTCCGGGCTGGAGGAAATTCGCAAAATCATTTTCAATTTGCGTCCGATGGCTTTGGATGATCTGGGACTTGTTCCGACGCTGCGAAAGTTTACACAGGATTTTGAAGAGAAAACGAAAATACATACCGTATTCGAGTTGATTGGCAAAGACGCTCGAATGCCCTCCGCAATGGAAGCAGCGATATACCGATTGGTACAAGAAGCTTTCACGAATGCGTTGAAGCACGCTAGCGCTTCTCACATTAAGCTCGAGATTAACTATCAGCCACAGCATATTTCGCTCATTATACAAGACAACGGCGTTGGGTTTCACAGTGAGTTAATCGAGCAGGACGCCACCCGAAACGCACATTTTGGATTGGTTGGAATGAGAGAGCGGATTGAGCTGATTGAGGGAAGGATGGATATAGACTCAAATCCTGGTAGAGGGACGAAGATTGTAATAGATATACCTACTACTGCCGAATCTAGAAAGGAGTAAGATGTTGATGATCCAGAGACCTGCAAGCAGTATGAATACTATCAAAATTTTACTTGCGGATGACCACCAGCTATTTCGCGAAGGACTTAAACGAATTCTAAATATGGAAGACGATCTTGAAGTTATCGGCGAGTGCGGGGACGGCATTCAAGTTATGGAGTTTTGCAATCATACGATTCCTGAGATTGTTTTGATGGATATCAATATGCCAATCGAGAACGGAGTCGTGACGACTGAGCGATTGAAGAGCTTGTTTCCCGATGTAAAGGTTATTATTCTATCTATTCACGATGATGAGAGCTATGTGTTTGAAACGCTTCGAAAAGGGGCTACCGGCTATTTGTTAAAGGATATGGAGGCAGAATCGCTTATTAACGCTATTCGCTCCGTCGTTCAAGGCCATGCCTATATCCATCCTAAAGTAACGGGCAAGCTTATTAACCAGCTTCGCCGCATGACTTACTTGGACGAGATGGGAATCGTTTCAGGCGCAGCAGCAGCCCAAGAGCCGGGCGTGAAATTCGTTGCTGGCGATGAGAGCCCGTTAACACGCCGAGAGGCAGAGGTACTAAGGTTAATGGCGGAAGGCAAAAGCAACAAGCTAATCGGCGAATTTTTGTTTATCAGCGAGAAAACAGTCAAAAACCATGTGAGCAGCATTTTGCAAAAGATGGAAGTTGATGATCGCACGCAAGCCGTTATTCAGTCGATTAAATATGGGTGGGTTACGTTGTAGCTTTAATCGCAATTAGATTTACATGTAGAGAAAACCCCCGCAATCTTCTCGATTGCGGGGGTTTCTGTGTCTAATGAGCTGACAGCAAGATAGGTTACGAATAAGCGTTATTTACTTTGCTTTTGTTTGCGTATGGAGATGAATCCAGCTGTCAATGCAAATGCGCCGATAAGATAATACGGAATTGGACTAGTGTCGCCTGTCTTCGGTAACGTATCAAGCGGAACTTGTTCATCATTCACATCAACAATAGTATCGGTAGCGGAGTCAACTTCCTGACCATCGTCCACTCCACCAACTGGCGGCTCGTCATCTTCGATTTCGATAATATCCGTTTCCTCAGGCGTTGGAGATACCGTCGGTGTTGTCGTTGAAGAAGGCGTTACGGTCGGAGTAGTCTCAGGTGTCGAGAATGGTGTCGGCGAAGTATCTGGAGTCGCTGAAGCTGTAGGCGTTGGTGTTATAGTAGGCGTAGGAGTAGGAGACGTCGACGGTGTTGGTGTCGGCGTTGTGCAAACCTCGCCATCGTTTACGAGTGATAGCTCCTTTTCATTGCCCCACGAAATGGTTAGCGTATTCGGATTCGTGCTGGCGGCTTTGAGAAACGTTTCTGGCTGGGACTGAACCGCGTAAGTGGATAGGGTTACCGAGGTGTTGCCTGGAATTTTGCCTTCACCTGTCTGATTCGAGCCGGGAACTTCCCATATGAACGGCACCTCGATATTGCTTTCATTCGTTACGATCCAGCTTCTTGTAGCTTCTGGATCGGCCGAGCAGGCAGTATCTAGCTTCAGCTTCGGCGTATTGATGACTACTTTCAGCGCGCTGGAAGCAGCCGTAACCTCAATTTGCTGGCTCGCGGTCAAATCGGTTGTGAATCCGGTTAACGTTAATTCCTTAAGGACGTAAGATCCAATCGGCAGATCCTTGAACTCCAGTATGCCGCTTGCGTCTGTCGTTCCTGTTCGGAATAGAGAGTCATTGCTCCATAGCTCGAAGGTGATGCCGGCATGAGGCGCACCTTCAATGTTATTGATATGCTTATTGATAATAAGGCTGCCAGCGCAGGTGCTGGAGAGCTTCAGCTTCCAAGCTTTAATCTTGTTGCCGTGTGCGCCTACTCCTAGCTGGGTGAGCAGGTCCCCGCTGTAGATATCAAGCTGGTAAGGCTGGCAAGCGGGTAGATTGACCGTAATGGTATACGTTCCTGCTTTCGGATATATGATGGATTGCCCATCGAAATGGACTTGCTTGTTATAAGGTATAGTTGTTTCACCTGGGCCTGGTTTCCAATCCGCCGGACCAGCATAGGAGGAGAAGCTAACTCGTACGCAATCCTGCGTTGTGGTAAAAGTCGCTGTCGCCGTACCGTTGCCATTGTCAACGATGCTGGCATGGCTGGCGATAATATGCTCTCTATCTGAGGAGTAGGTTTGACAGCTGTTCTCCGTGGAAGGCTCTTCTCCGGAAGGGCTGCCGCTGCTGTCTCCTTCTGCCATGGCAATAGAACCTAGTGCAAGCGAAAAAATCAATAAAAAGGCTAAGCTTAAAGATATTTGTTTTTTAAAATAACGCATGATTCACTCTCCTCTTAGATAAGTGGTAGGGGTCTAAGAGGGCCGGTTACACTACTCGCTCCATATAATCCAAGTGTCCACATACAGACTATACTTCATCGCTTCCCTGGATAATCTAATAAGCGTCAATCACCGCTTCCTTTCCATATTCACGCATATCTTATATATGCAAGTCTACGTAATAAAATGATAACATATATTGTAAATTGCTCAAGGGTGTTTCTTTGTCGGAATTTGACTATTAATAACCGTGAGAGTAGGACTTTTGAGGCGCTGCGCCCATTTTTCAATCTTGTCCTTTTTAGCGGAACCAGTGGGCTCTTCCCGGCATATAGTGTCACCAAGAGGAGGTGGCCGCCATGTTGGAGGTTTTACTTTTGGTCATTGGCTGCTATGCTTTGGGTGCTTTGTCTGTGCATCTGGCTTTTCGCATTTGGCGAGGAAGGCAGCGGGCTAGCAAGCATTTTGTGCTGGTGGCGGGCGTTCGGCAAAATAATATGGAATGGTATATGCGGTCGTTGTTTTCTTTTTCGAGGAGAATGGGCAAGGATGTACGGCTTACCATTGTTGATCAGGGGATAAGCGATGAAACGCTGGCCATTGTCGAGCGCTTCTCCAGAGACGGCAAAGAGGTTCAGGTGCATAGCAAGGCAACGGGCTCAGATAGCGAAAATACAGATCGTAAGCGCTCACAGGCGAAGGATGTCGATGGCACTCAGCTATTGTGGCTGCTGCAAGCCGAAGGCATCGTATCGCAAGCGGATCATGCGGTGTTGATTGATTTGCAGAACCCGGCGGATTTGTCCAAAATGCCATTTTAGGATATAATTTTTGCAAATGAATATTCAGGGTGAAGCACACCCGATGACGCGCTGCGCGTCATCGGGTGTGCTTTTTTTGTTCGCTATAGGCGCGTGGATGAGCCTTAATGGATGGAAAAGACGCTGAATGCTCATCCGAAAAGCGAAGGGGGAGATCAGGGATGAAGGCTCAGATCTATGTGGTTAAGACACGCGAAGGCTGGCAGGCAGAGATGTCTATCCATGCTGCGATCGATAGGCATTTTTGGATGGATGGACATTATGGCGGGGCTGGTCGCCTGAACATGGATAAGGGAGAAAGGGGCTGGCTGCTGCGGGAGGAGCTGCCGCTTGGCGATGCTTGTTTGGCTGTTGAGCTGTGGGAGTCTGTCGTGCTTAAACGGAGCGGTGTGAAAGCTGCTGTGGATCAACAAGACAAGCGAATGACAGAAGCGGTAAAGGTGAGAATGGAAGCGAGCTCTACGGATGGCTATGAAGCGATAGAGATCCTCGTTGCTTGTGCCGAGCAGGCTAAACGAATAGCACAGGAGGGAAAAGAGAACGTAGGGCTCGGGCGCTGGCTGCGGTTCGGGAGTAAGCAAAAGAAGCTTGCGAAGCTGGGAGAGGATAGGTTGTTGCGTTTAGCGGAACGGTGGGAGCGGAAAGAAATGAGTGGCTGGGAGGGAGAGACGGAAGAAGGAGACGGGTTCGTGAGGCGAACAGAACGAGGAGCGGGGAGTGAGTGGGCGGAACGACGGGAGCGGGGAGTCGTGAGCGGTAGGGAGGCGAGTTGGAGGAAGGAGGCGGAAGAAGGCGAGGGGATGGTAAGGCGAACAGAACGAGAAGCGGGGAGTGAGTGGGCGGAACGACGGGAGCAGGGAGCTGTGAGCGATGGGGAGGCGAGTTGGAGGAAGGAGGCGGAAGAAGGCGACGGATTGGTAAGGCGAACAGAACGAGGAGCGGGGAGTGAGTGGGCGGAACGACGGGAGCAGGGAGCCGTGAGCGGTGGGGAGGTGTGGATGGAGAGGAGTGAAGCGGTACATTGCCGAGCGGAACTGGAGGGAATCGCGGCGGGGGCGCAGCGCGCCGCGGCTATGCTTCAGGGACGTGCGCTGCTCCGTAGCGAAGCGCACGCCCTGTTGTCCGGCGCGGGCGGACCCGGCGCCGCGGCAGGCTGGAGCGAAATGCTGCAGCTTGCCGCGCTGCTCGGGCAGGTGCGCCTGGGCGGATCGATCGCCGCCGCGGATGGCGGGCGATCGGGTGCGCAGGGACGCCGCAGGCGCGAGCGCAGATGTCTGCGCTGCGGGAGCGGTGAGGCGGCCATGCACCGCACGGCATGCGCCGCGTGCGGGAGGGTGTGCGCCTATTGCACGGCGTGCATTGGGATGGGGCGGAGCCGGGAATGCGAGCTGCTGGTTACGGGGCAGCGCTCGGGTCTTCATGGAGCGGAGAGAAGCGAGGCGAGGGGGCGCAAGGTGCTGTCCCATGAGCAGCGGTTAGCGAGATGGCAGCTTAGTCCTGCGCAGACGGCCGCGGCAGCGAAAGCTTTGCAGTTTGTAGAGGCGCCATATGCGGGCAGGGATAATAAGCCGGAAGGGAGTGAAGAGGGACCGAGAGAGTTTCTTCTGTGGGCCGTGACAGGAGCGGGCAAAACCGAAATGATTTTTCCTCTGGTCGAGTCCGTCCTGCTCCGGGGTGGCAAGGCGCTCATTGCAACGCCGCGCCGCGATGTCGTCATCGAGCTCGATCCCCGAATACGCAAAGCGTTCCCAAGCTCAACTGTGGTTACGTTATACGGCGGCAGCGAGCAACGCTGGGAATGCGGCGAAATAACGCTGGCTACTACGCATCAGCTGCTTCGCTTTTATCAGGGCTTTGATCTAGTCGTAGTCGATGAATTAGATGCATTTCCTTTTGCCGGCGATCCACTGCTGCATTATGCTGCCGACAAAAGCTGCGCGCCTGGAGCCGCTCGGCTGCTGCTGTCCGCAACCCCTCCGAGCGAGCTGCAGCGTGCAGCCAAACGGGGCAGGCTGCCGCATGCAAGAGTCCCAGTGCGCTATCATCGCCATCCGCTGCCAGTGCCTAAGCTGCTCCAGACGCCGGCAGTGAAGCAAATGCTGCAGCAGAAGAAGCTGCCTGCAAAGCTGTTAACTGCCTTGCAATCCTCGCTTTCGCGCGGAGCTCAGCTATTCGTATTCGTTCAGCAGATTTCACAAACAGAACCGATGGCAGCGCTGCTGCGCGCCACTTTGTCCTGCTCAGCGGTAGCGGCAACGTCTTCACAGGACGCGGAGCGGACGGAAAAAGTACAGCGTTTCCGCGCTAGAGAGATCCGAGTACTTGTTACGACTACTATTCTGGAGAGAGGGGTTACGATTCCCAAAAGCGATGTCTACATCCTCGATGCGGACGGAAGTCTGTTCGACGAAGCTTCATTGGTGCAGATGGCGGGCAGGGCGGGCAGATCGGCGGATGATCCTTGCGGCAGCGTATACTTCTGCAGCCGGGAACGCAATCGCCCGCAGCAGCAAGCCGTCAGCCACATCCAAACCATGAACCGCATGGCTCGCAAGCAGGGCTACCTGCTCCCCAGCGGCAAAGGAGGCTCGCATCGATGACCGTCTCGCCTCTAGATTGGCTCAGGCGGCTGCAATCCGCCTTCGCCGCAGGCGCGCAGCTGCTCGCGCCAACGTCTGCCGCATGTCTCCTATGCGGCAAACCGCAATACGCGGCTCGCGGCGCGGGCAGCGCAGACCAAGCGAAGCTGACGCCTCAGCTTCGGCAGTCCCTTTGCGGAGCATGCCTCTCCGCAATTCCATGGCTTACCCGAATCGCCTGTACTCGTTGCGGGCGGGGAGTCCCATGCGAGGACTGCATCCGCAGTCCGCATGGCGCTTTTAAGTTCAACCGCAGCGCGGTTCATTACAGCCCTGCGATGAGAGAAATGCTCGCTTTATATAAATATCGCGGGAATGAACGGCTAGCCCCGCTGCTTACCGACATGCTTCTGCCCGCTTTTGAAGCAATGACGGTTGAAATCATTCAGCGGACAAGTATTGTCCAAAGCCCTAATAAAAAGTCTAAAACAAGGTTCACCGATTGCTGGGATGCTGTTACTTATGTACCGGTCAGCTCGGAGCGGGAGATCGAGCGAGGCTTTAATCAGGCAGAGCAGCTAGCAGGCGGGATAGCTAGACATTATAATCTCCCGCTCTTGCAGCTGTTGGTTCGTTCGCGCCATACGGAGAAACAAAGCTTCAAAACACGTATAGAAAGGCAGCGCGACACACGATCTCTTTTTAATGCGCAAGCAGCTGGAATGGCAATTATTCAGAAGCCCAAAGACCTCTCTGAAAAAAGGACCGCTCAAAGCCGCAGCGAAATTCGGATTCTTTTGATAGACGACATCTATACGACCGGAAGCACGGCAGAAGCGTGTTCGCAAGCCTTGTTAAAGTCTGCTGTTTGGCCGATGGAGATCTATGTTTTGACATGGGCACGCTCCTGAATATATGATGGCTCAAAAGAGTGTAATAGATTCATAGTGAAAATGTTGGCGCTTTCGATTAGAATAATGGTAATAACTGATTTGTTTGACCAAAAAAGGAGGGCTCAGAGCGATGAACTTGGATAATTGTCCTCGCTGCGGAAAGCTTTTTGCCAAAAACTTTAGAGACGTATGCCCAGCTTGCATGCGTGACATTGATAAAGAATACGAATTATGCGCAAACTATTTACGTGAGTTTAAAGGTTCGATTATAACTGAGGTAGCAGACGCGACGGGCGTATCTGTTAAGCAAATCACGAAGTTTATACGCGAAGGCCGTATCTCCATTATGAACGCACCGAATATGTCGTACCCGTGTGAGTCATGTGGTAACTTGATTCGGGAGCAAAACCTTTGCGAAAACTGCCGCCAGCGTATTGAGAAAGACAAAAAGCAGATGTTTCAGGATATCGCAAGAAAAGAAGATCTTAAGGGCGCCTATAATCCGACTGGCGTATATAAAGGGCTCGACAGATATAAAGATAATAAATGAGTTTTTGCTAATATTTCCTTGCCTATAAAATTTCACTTGACTGAAGCCGATAATACTTGTAAAGGTAATCGGCTTTTTTAGTTCCTGTAGATAAACGAGGTGGATAAGATGAAAATAAATGACACGAATCGGATCGGTGGAGTTAATCCTTACCAGAAGCAAAAGGATGCACGAATAGGGGCTGCAGATAAAGCGAAGCAGAAGGATGAGGTCCAAATTTCTGCTGCAGCCAAGGAGCTGCTGACGACGAGCAAGGCAAGCGGAGCAGACAGAACCAAGCATATCGAAGAATTGAAAAATTCGGTGGCATCGGGGACGTATCACGTAGAGGCAGGTAAAATTGCTGAGAAGCTGCTTCCGTATCTCGGAAACAAACAATCAGAATAGAACGGGTGAAAAAGAATGTCTGTTTCCCAGATTATTGATACTCTTCAGCAGCAACACAAGCTCTATGAGCAGCTTCTTGATATTGAGCTAAAGAAAAAGGCTTTGATCATGAATAACGAAGTCCTTGCTCTAAATGTGCTTACTCAAAAGGAAAAGCTGCTGGCTGCGAATGCGGAGAAGCTGGAGCAGCAGAGAGTGCTTTTAACAGTGCGTTATATAAAAGAGATTGGGTTTCGAATTCGGAGCGGGGTGCTGTCCGAACTTATCAAAGCGGTGACTAACCCTTACGAGAAAGAGGAGCTCACTCTTATGCACGGGAAACTCACCAGCGTGCTGACTGATTTAAAACATGCTAATGATTTGAATCAACAGCTCATTCAGCAATCTCTTGATTTCTTGGACTTCTCGATTGGTTTAATGGTCGATGATCCGAACGAGGATCTCGTATACAAGCATCCCATGCATCAACAAGGCGGCACCAGAAGGAATAAAATGTTTGACAGCAGAGCTTAAGAAGGAGGCAAGTCGATGACCTCAACATTTCATTCCTTGGAAACATCTAAGCGGAGCTTGATTACCCAACAGGTAGCTTTAAGCACGCTTAGCCATAACATATCCAATGCGAACACACCAGGATACACCAGACAAAAGGTGACCATGGTAGCTACTAGGCCAATAGAAGCGTATGGCATGTCTAAATCCAACGCACCAGGGCAATTGGGAACAGGTGTGGAATATACGTCGATAACACGTATTCGGGACGCTTTTTTGGACGCTCAATATCGTGAGCAATCCGATATTGCAGGAAGCACAGCCATACAAGCGGACACCTTAAGCAAGCTTGAGTCGTTTGTTAACGAGCCATCGGAAACAAGCATTCGAACGGTGCTATCTGGTTTCTGGGACGCATGGTCTGATCTAAGTAAAGATCCAGAGAACGTGACTGCCCGAGAGATATTGGTAGAACGGACGCAGGCACTGACGGATACGTTCAATAGCTTGAGCGGTCAGTTAACCGACTTGCAAGATGACCTGAATTCGAATATAGATGCAACAGCTGCGGAAGCGAATACGTTATCAAACTCAATCGCGTCGCTTAATGCACAAATTAAAAAAATTGAGTCGCTCGGCGATAATGCAAATGACTTGCGGGATCAACGCGATTATCTCACCGATCAGCTCTCCAGTCTTGTGAACGTTAATGTTTCAGAAACGGCTGATGGATATACGATTACAATGGGGGGAGCTCCACTAGTCGAGGGAGGGGCATCCACGGCACTTACTCCTGCGACGCTTGCAACGGCTTTCGCCGGCGGTACGTTAACAGGCGGTAAAATTCACGGCATGTATACCTCCTTGAATGATGTAGGCGAGTTTTTGCAGCAGTTGGACACGCTAGCGAATACCATTGCCAATGGCGACGTCGAAGTTACGATACCTGCTGGTTCTGTTCTTCCGGGAACAACGACTCCTACAGCAACGGATCAAGTAATGATCGTGAAAGGTATTAATGGTCTCCACAAGCTTGGCTACACGCTTACGGATCCAACGACGGTAGGCGAAGATATTTTCACAATAAAGAATGGTTCGACTACGATTACGGCTGCCAGCATACAGCTTAATGCCAATATTGCAGTGGATTCCAACAAAATTGCTTCTTCGATGAGAACAACTGCGGTGAATGGCGTAACCACTGTAGTAAAAGGCAATAATAGCTTAGCGCTTCTAATGGGACAACTATCGGATTCGAAGTTTTCATTCGATGAGACAGCATCAGGCGGAACGGTGAAGATTGCTACAGTTGGCGATTTCTATAGCGCCGTCGTAGGCGCTTTGGGCGTTAAAAGCCAAGCAGCCACGCGGGACAACGCGAATGCAGAAGCGCAATTGGCTCAAGTAGACAGCAGTAGGATGTCGATCAGCGGCGTTTCTTTGGATGAGGAGATGTCAGATATGATTAAATATCAATATGCATATACGGCAGCGGCTCGCTTTATGACCACGTTTGACGAAATGTTGGATAAATTAATTAATGGAACCGGTACGGTAGGTCGTTAACTTATTTATGAGCATATGACGAGTTTATTTTATAATATACGATTATATATCTTAAAACAGGAGGCTTCGTTATGGCGCTTAGAATTACGCAGGGAATGATGCACTCGCAGCTTTCCCGCAACATCAACTCGAACTTAAAATCGATGGCTTCGATTCAGCAGCAAGCATCATCAGGACTTAAGCTGAACAAAGCATCGGATGATCCGGTAGGCATTACGTATTCCTTGCGTTATCGTTCTGAGCTGGCAAGCAACGAGCAATTTGAGAAAAATACGGGTCAGGCGGCTTCGTGGCTTGATTTTACGGATACGGTTATTAACCAGGCCGGGGATATCATGCAGCGGTTGAAGGATTTAACAACTCAGGCTTCTAACGGTACCAATCCGCAAGAAGCGCTCGATGCTGTTAAAAGTGAAGTTGCAGAGCTGAAAAATCAAATGATTGATATAGCCAATAGTAAAATGAACGGAAAATATATATTTAACGGAGAAATGTTCGATAGAATACCTTATGATACTACTAATCCGTTATTTGATGCGAAAGCGATCGTAACCGATAATACATCTGTTAATTATTCAGTCGGTACTAACGTGAAGATAGGAATTAGCCTTACTGGCAATGATGTATTCGGCGCCGCTAATGCCGCGGATAATGTATTTGCAGTTATTGACCGTATTACCACTCAATTAAATAATGGAAATTACAATGGTATTTCTTCAGAGATTCCGAATATTGAGAGCAGCTACGATAGGATGTTAAATGGCCGTGCACAAATCGGAGCCAAGGCAAATCGCGTTGAATTGATGCAAGCCAGAATAGCGGATTTCAAGCTTAGCTTAACGGATATGCAATCGAAGGTTGAGGATGCTGATTTGGAGCAGGTGCTGATTGACTCTACAACGAGCCAAACGATTTACGAGGCTTCGCTTTCCGTGGGCGCAAAGGTCATCAGTAAATCCCTGGTCGATTTTTTACGGTAGCATAAGCGGCTCAAATAGATGAAACAACGATAGGGTATATAATGAAGCTATGGAATCGGTAACGATGCTGTAGCTTCTTCTATTAGTAAATACTTAATTGGAGCGTGAACACCATGATATTCGAAACAAGCAGATTTGGTTTATTGGAATATGAAGAAGACAAGGTTATTACCTTCTCGGGAGGCATGCCAGGCTTTAAAAAATATCAGAATTATACGATAGTCGTTATAGAGGAGAGTCCGTTCCATTATCTGCAGTCAGTGGAGGAGGGCAACTTGGCTTTTATTATCGCTTCTCCTTTTGATTTTTTCCGTGAATATGAGTTTGATCTGCCAGAACAATTGAAAGAAGCAATGAATCTACAAAACAAGGAACAGATTCAGGTTTATAACATAGTCAATGTCCAAGGTGAGTTGGCTGCTGCAACGATGAATTTAGCTGCGCCTATTATTATTAATACAACGGATCGTACAGGCATGCAGTATATATTGCCGAATGGCGGTTATTCTATTCATCAACCGTTGTTCTCAAAGCATGAATCGGCAGGGGGAGAATGAAATGCTTGTATTGTCGAGAAAAAAGGGCGAAGCAGTGCTTGTAGGGGATGATATTGAAATAAGCATATTGGAGTTAACGGGCGATACGGTGAAGATTGGGATAAAGGCACCTGGAGAAGTGGGTATATTGCGTAAGGAGCTTTATGTTTCAGTGGAGGGCATGAATCAAAACGCAGAGAAATCGAGTATTACGGCCAGCGAGCTCATCAATCAGTTCAAAAAAATGAAAAAAGATTAAATCCAGCTATAAACAATTACGGAATAACACCGATAATAGACATAGGGCTTATTGAGGCAACTAAATAAAGCTTACCACATGGATGTGGGACTAAATAACCATTTCAGGGAGGAAATTACAATGCGTATTAACCACAATATTACAGCTTTGAACACTCACCGCAACATGGGCCTTAACAACGCCGCTGCTGGTAAATCGATGGAGAAACTATCTTCTGGTCTTCGTATCAACCGTGCGGCTGACGATGCTGCAGGTCTTGCTGTTTCCGAGAAAATGCGCGGCCAAATCCGTGGTCTTGAGCAAGCTCAAAAGAACGTACAAGACGGAGTATCCTTCGTACAAACAGCTGAGGGCGCAATGAACGAAGTAAGCTCCATGCTTAGCCGTATGAAAGAATTGAACGTTCAGAAGTTGAACAGCGGAACTTACACAGCTGGCGACATTTCGAACATCAACGTTGAGCTAAATGAGCTAGGTTCGCAAATCGGCAACATCATGAACGATACGAAATTCAATGGTAAGAACATTACTTCCGGCGCATTTATCCAATCCGATGATGCATCGCAATCCATTTCTATCGGTTCGATTTCTACTGGTAGTTTCAGTGGTCTTTCCAGCACTAGCGACCTTTCAGCTGTTGAAACAGCGATTGAAGCGGTCTCCACAGAGCGCGCTAAACTAGGTGCTGTACAAAACCGTCTAGAATACACTTCGAACAACTTGGGTACGACTGTAGAGAACCTTACAGCAGCTGAGTCCCGTATCCGTGATACAGATATGGCAAAAGAGATGGTTAACCTTACGAAGAATAACATTCTTCTACAGGCTTCACAATCCATGCTTGCTCAAGCGAACTCGCAGCCGCAAGGTGTATTGTCTTTGCTGCAATAATTTTTTCATTAAAGAAAGGGGCCTTAGATATTCTAAGGTCTCTTTTTTTAGTATGTAAGTTTCAGTAGAGAGCATGAATCAATTGCATAGAAATCAAGCATGACTGCCAGCGAACTCATTCATCAGTACAAAAAAAGAAAAAAGATTAATCCAGCTATAAACAATTGCGGAATAACGCCGATATTAAATATAGAGCTTATTCGGGCAACTAAATAAAGCTTACCACATGGATGTGGGACTAAATAACCATTTCAGGGAGGAAATTACAATGCGTATTAACCACAATATTACAGCTTTGAACACGCACCGTAACATGGGCCTTAACAACGCCGCTGCCGGTAAATCGATGGAGAAACTATCTTCCGGTCTTCGTATCAACCGTGCGGCTGACGATGCTGCAGGTCTTGCTGTTTCCGAAAAAATGCGCGGCCAAATCCGCGGTCTTGAGCAAGCTCAAAAGAACGTACAAGACGGAGTATCCTTCGTACAAACAGCTGAGGGCGCAATGAACGAAGTAAGCTCCATGCTTAGCCGTATGAAAGAATTGAACGTTCAGAAGYTGAACAGCGGTACATACACAGCTGGCGATATTTCGAACATCAACGTTGAGCTTAATGAGCTTGGTTCGCAAATCGGCAACATCATGAGCGATACGAAATTCAATGGCAAGAACATTACTTCTGGCGCATTTATCCAATCCGATGATGCATCGCAATCGATTTCTATCGGTTCCATTACTACATCCTCATTTAATGCCCTTGACAAGGATAGCTCACTTTCAGATGTTGAAACAGCGATTGAGTCGGTTTCCACAGAGCGCGCTAAGCTAGGTGCTGTACAAAACCGTCTAGAGTACACTTCGAACAACTTGGGTACGACTGTAGAGAACCTTACAGCAGCTGAGTCCCGTATCCGTGATACAGATATGGCGAAAGAGATGGTTAACCTTACGAAGAACAACATTCTTCTACAAGCTTCTCAATCCATGCTTGCTCAAGCGAACTCGCAGCCACAAGGCGTATTGTCCTTGCTGCAATAATTTTTTTAAAGAAAAGAGAGCCCTTAGCTATTCTAAGGGCTTTTTTTTATATATTTTCATGGAAAACAATTATTTTATTAGTATATTTCTATTAATTACGCTAACAAAGACGCTAGATAAGGCCGATATTATAATAAGAAGATAAATGAAATCAAGGTGGGAAAATTGATGATGAATATTTCATCTGCACACACCACGGCGGGCTATTTGACAGATAAGAAAATGAGTAACGGACCTGAGAAGGAAACCGCAGTAGTTAATGCAGTGCCCAATAATGACCAGTTGCCGGTAAACGAACAGAAAATTTCGGCTTCGAATGTTGAGGATTCGAATTTGAAAAGAAGTATGAAACGCCTAATAGAAGCTGTTCAAGGATCGGACACGACCATTGAACGTTCTGTACATGAAGCAACGAATCATATTGTTTACAAGGTGAAGGATAAGGAAAGCGGGGAAGTCATTCGTGAAATTCCTGAAGAGAAGCTGCTCGATGCGGCTGCACTGCTTATGGAACTGACAGGCATCCTCATTGACGAGAGGGTTTAAATAAGGGAGGTAATGACAGATGCGGCTTTCGGGATTTGCTTCTGGGTTAGACATTGATGCAATGGTTAAAGAGTTGATGAAAGCGAAAAGAAGCTCGTATGATACCATGATTAAAAATCGGACAAAGGTCGAGTGGCAGCAGGAGGACTATCGTTCGATTAGCACAAAGATTGTTGATTTCCGAAATAATAAGCTTAGCGCTTTTAATTTGTCGAATGCAATGAGTGCAAAGACTTCAGAGGTTAGTGGCGACACTGCTGCACTAACGGTTAATTCTACTTCTCCAACAGCGCTGGGTTCTCTAGATGTTCGTGTAGACGAAGTAGCCAAAGCTGCGAATACGGTGTTTAAATTCAGTGGTGGGACAGTGAACGGTGGTGGAGCGGATAAAACGTTAAGCGAATTAGGCTTCGACCTTACAAGCGGTAATCTTGCTGTCATTGAGATCAACAACGTTATCATCACTGCAAATGGATCAGATACGCTCAGTACGCTTGCGAAGCAAATTAATGCGGTAAGTGGTTCTGTTAAAGCGACGGCCTTATATGATGCTTCTTCAGGTTCCTTCTCTATAACGGCGTCGAAAACGGGTGCTACGGAATTGGATACTAATGGGGCAACGGTAACTGGGTTAGCGGTTAATGGCTTTACTGCAACGAATGCAACTGAAAATTTTACCGATGGTAAAAATGCTAAGGTTCAAATTAATGGAATCGAATATAATCAGGCTAACAACCGCTTTGTGGTTGGCGGTATCGATTTTACGGTCAAAGCGAAGACGGCAGCAAACAGTTCAACCGCGATTGCAACCACACAGGATACAAATAAAACGATGGAAACCATTAAGTCGTTTGTTACGGAATATAACAATTTGATAAACTCCGTTAATACAGAGTTGTCAGAGGCGAGAAATCGCAGCTTCGCCCCATTAACGAGTGAAGAGAAGAAAGAAATGTCGGATAAAGAAATTGAGCAATGGGAAGCGAAGGCAAGGAGCGGCACACTTCGTAATGACGGTACACTTTCCCAGCTTGTTTCTGATTTGAGAACAACGGTCACATCGTTAATAGGCGGAATTGTCGATGGAAACGGTAAGAAGCTTTCAATTGGAATCACAACAGGCGGTTATACCGAAAAAGGTAAACTCGTATTAGATGAAACCAAGCTGAGAACCGCGTTAGAATCCAGTCCCGACGAGGTAACGGCTTTGTTTATGGGGAGTACTGGTGTTTTTAGTAAAATGTCCAAATCGTCTATGACAGCATTGAACAGCCTATCCAAAAAGGCAGGTACTTCGCTAGTTAGCACGGATTTGAATGCAAGCTTTAAGGATAACTCAGCATTAAGTACACAGATCAGAAACATGAAAACGAGAGAAAGCAGTCTTCTTACCCGCCTCGATCGGATGGAAGAGCAATATTATAAGCAATTTAGTGCGATGGAATCGGCTATTAATAAATACAATAGCCAATCCTCATCTTTGGGTAGCTTTTATTCGTAGTTAAAGGAGTGAGAAGCTTTGCTTAATTCGCCATACAAAGTATATCAACAGTCTTCTGTTCAGACAGCGGCACCAGGTCAGCTTATTATTATGCTGTATGAAGGAGCAATAAGATTTACTAAAACGGCCATAGAAGGAATTGAAAAACGCAACTTAGAGATGGCAAATACGTACTTGATGAAATCGCAGGCGATTATCAATGAACTGATTGCTTCGCTCGACCATGAATATGAGATATCGAAAGACTTGGTTCGTATCTATGAATACATGTTGAATTTGCTCATTCAATCGAACTTCAAAAAAGATGCAAGAATGGCGAACGAAGTGCTTGGGCATCTGATGGAGCTCCGTGATGCATGGAAGCAGGCCATAAAAAGCGTGCCAGGAAATGTTCAATCGGGGATAGTTTAAGGTGAGTAGTACATTAATTGAATTGTACGAAACCACATTGGAACTGGCGAAGCGGTTGGAGGATACGAGCATGGATGAATGGATGGATCTCATTCAGTTGAGAGATGAGGTCATTCCAGTCCTACAGCTTCGACCTGCATTAGAGGAAGAAGAAAAGCGTATGCTGCGGATAATTGTAGATTATGACGAGGTTATGGTTGCTCGAATGAATGAGTTAAAAGAAGAAGCGGCAGCGATGATCATTAAGGTCAATAAGACACGAATACAAAAAAACAGCTACGATTCTAATTCACCCTCTGAAAGCTATTTCATTGATCAAAAAAAATAATTGCTTTTAAGTTGAAAAGGAAAATTATACATGGACCGCTAGATATATAATCTGGCGGTTCATATTATTTTGAGGAATTGAAACTCCGATATAATAAATAGAAGCTAGGAGGAGAAAAAATGGAAAGTCGGCAGTATGTAGAAGAAACCATTGAAGAGATAAAACTTTTTTTGCCTCGGCTCATTCATGCATCTGAAGCAGTCATCGAAGTGTTATATGAACCGATGACGGAACAGACATGGCAGCAATTTGGAGATTTAATAGAAGGCTTGGACGACCTGTTTAAAGCACTAACCTCAATTGATAAAGAGATTGAGGGATTGGACCGCTTTGATGTGTTGAAAGCTTCGATAAATGTCGTGTTAAGTAAATTACCCGAGAAATTCCAAGCAATGAATGCAAGTATGGATGCTGAAGATTTTATTACAGCAAGTGACTACATCAAGTATGAGTTAACGCCACTCATTCAACAGCTTGCGATTAAGCTTGGAGATTCTAAGGGAGTATCGGCTCAACGTTTTGCAGCCAACATGACTTTTTTACAGCAAAAATACCCAAAGCTGCATACGCAATTGAGCAAAGTTGTTATAGACAGAAACGATTATCAACAGGCATTTGCCCGAAATGGTTTACCTAATTTATGCATGGCTACAGACGGAGAAGCACCTATTTATTTGTATAGTCAATATGATCCGGCCTTTGCGACTGAACGGTGGGCGAAATCACTTGCAGAAAAAGTTGAACATAAATCAGAAATCATCATGTTTGGTTTAGGATTAGGATATCATGCACGAAGCTACGCGAAATTATATCCGAATCAGAAGCTTTCTATTTATGAGCCGGATGAACAATTATTACTGGCTGCCATGAGTATCATTGATCTGAAGGATTTATTCAATCAGTTGAATATAACGGATTTTGTTGTAGGACCAAATAAAGCAGATAGGGATAAATTGTTTTTCAGATTTCTGAAATTTATGAAGGGAGACCCGGAAATCATCTCAATTCCTATCTATGATCGTATAAAAAGTGTGAATGTAACAGAATTTTCTCAGGATGCCCAAACAGCCATATTAAATTATGACAGCACCGTTCGTATGTATGAGAAATATGGTATGGAATGGGCTACAAATAGTATGTATAATTTGGGGAAAACGTTGTCTACTCCCTCTATCCTGCATCTAAAAAATAAGTTCGCGGGAATGACGGCCGTTATTGCAGGAGCAGGGCCTTCATTAGAAGCGGACATCGAGTGTCTGCGGAAGCTCAAAGACCATGCGATTATTATCGCGGCAGGTTCAACGATTCAATCGCTGCTTCATTTTGGAATTGAGCCGCATTTAATTGTTTCGATGGATGGATCCGAGGCGAATTACAGTGCGTTTAACGGCTTAGATATACAGCATATACCATTACTGTTTACCCCTATGCTCAAGTATCGTATTCTTGACGAAAAAAATGAAAACCTATGCCATGTTCATTTTGTTAATGACTCGCCTACTATACATTTTATGGGACTGAAAGAGCCGGATCCTATTTTTAATTCGAACCATTCGGTAACTGGTACAGCCATACAAGCAGCCGTATACTTGGGCTGCAAAGAGATTGTGTTCACAGGACAGGATTTATCTTATCCGAGTGAAAATACATATTCTCCTGGCGCTCGGCATATGTCGAAGCAGAGAAATGAATTAGTCATCAATGCAATTAAAGCTATGGGTGTAACCGTAGAGAATGTGCAAGGAACACAGAATCGAACAAGCCATGCCATGAGCTTAACCTTATTGGATATTGAAGGGATGACGTTGAAGCATGCTTCAGACGCGCGTTTTATCAATACTACCCAAATGGGCGCTAAGATCAAGCATACAGTATGGAGCACAATGGAGGAAGTTCTGTTCCGACTACAAGGAAAGACTCTTGAGGATACGGTTTTCATCAAAGAGCTGCAACAGGCAAAGGGCTATGATGAAAATCGTGTAAATAAAATCCGTACTCATATTGCACAGTTGCCAAACGAAATGCTATTGAATGAGAAACGTTTGAAACGCATTGATGATACCATAGGGAAGCTATCCGGACTAAGCAGGACTAACCAGAAGAAATGCTATGAGATGTTTAACTTAATTGATACGGAATGGAAAGCCATTATAAACAGCAGTCCGTTTAAGGCGTTCTATTTTATGATTTTCAAAAATGATCTGAACCGATTCGAGCGTGACCTGCCTGAGCTGGCGAATGAACTAAATGTGGTTATTAAATCGAAGCTGATTCAAGAAATCATGCAGCCTCTGATTCAAAAGCTAATTAGCTACTCTCCACAATTATTTGAAGTTGTTAAAGAAGCTAAACGCAGAGTAGAGGAAAGTGTGAATAGTAGTCAGAAAGTATACAAGTGATGGTCTATAGAGCCGTTAGGGATATTATTTCCTGACGGTTTTTATTATTATATTTTTCTATTAAACCGATATATAGGGTAGAATGACAGGAGGCTCGACGAATGACTAACACTTCATATCCGATAGACGAAATTATAGAGGATATAAGACTTTTTTTACCTAAACTTATTGAGGTTTGTGTGGAAGTTGAGGAGCTGCTTTATGCCCCCATGACGGAGCAATCGTGGGCTCAGTTCGGCGACATGGTCGAAGGAATGGATGATCTCTATAAAACATTGAATGACATTCACGTAGAGCTAGATGATGAAGCAAGCTACCATCCTATGCATGATTGCGTGATTCGTGCACTTGCCACTATAAAGGCTAAGTTTGGAGTCATGAACCTGAGCATGGACCAAGATGATTACATGGGTGCCGGTGAATGTATACGATTCGAGTTAATTCCCATATTTCAGCAGCTTGCTGCTGAGTTTGGAGATGTAAATAGTAAGCGGGAACAACGTTTTGCTGCCAATATGCAATATCTAAAGAGCAGCTACCCCAAGGTATATTCGCAGATCCATATACAGTTGATCGATCATCGCCATTACCATATTGCTTACGCAAGAAATGGAATGCCTACACTAAGCATATCCGCCGCTAATGGTAAGCCATTGCAGGTATACAGTCAATTTAATCCGGAGAACGAGGCTAAAACATGGATCAATAAAATGGCGGGTACCGCGCGAGAGAAGTCGAAGGTTCTGATGTATGGTTTCGGATATGGATACCATGCTAAAGAGTATGCAGCATTCTTCTCCGAGCACAGTCTATTTCTTTATGAACCCGACGTACAGGTGCTCCTCGCGGCAATGAGCGTTATAGACATAGAGCGCCTATTTGAAAGCTTGAATATAATCGGTTTTGCCGTCGGCACTTCGAAGGATGTTGTAGATGATATGCTGAAGAGTATTAACCAATTCAGCAATGATAGGTCTAATATTGTTGTTCTTCCCGTATATCGCAAGATCAAAGCGGAAGAGCTTAACGTGATTTATAGCTATGCAGAAAAAGCGATTATGGACCATAATAATGGTATTTATAATTTCAAGAAATTTGGACTCCTGTGGACCAAGAATAGCATGTATAACATCAAATCACTCCTGTCTTCTCCATCAATTGTGGCACTGGAGAATAAACTAGAGGGAGTGACCGCTGTTATCGTCGGAGCAGGTCCATCCGTAGAAGCAGATATTGAATACTTGCGAAAGCTTAAGGAGCATGCTTTCATTATTGCTGCAGGTACAGCGATCCAAACCTTGCTTCATTATGGGATACAACCGCATCTGATTGTTTCCATTGATGGGTCAGAGGGAAATTATAAAGCTTTCCAACCCMTTGATATCAATCATATTCCGCTGTTATATGCAGCGATGATCGATTATCGCATCATCGAACATCGGGAGAGCCGCTTGTTACATGTGCATCTTAAGAGTGATTCGACAATTGAGCATTTTATGGACAATTGCGGTGCGGAAAGCGTGATATTCAGAACAACACATTCCGTGACAGGAACTGCCGTCCAAGCGGCTATTTATATGGGCTGTAAGGAAATTGTATTTGCAGGACAGGATCTATCGTATTCCGGTAAGCAGGTGTATGCGAGTGGAGCAAAGCATTTATCTGCAGAACAAAATGATACGAGAATTAGGGAAGCGACGCTTCCAGTAGAAAATGTACAAGGAGCCATGAATCGGACGAGTAACGGAATGAAAGCTATGATGTACGATTTAGAGGAGCTCCTGTCGAAGTATCCTGGAATCCGTTTTGTTAATACGACACAATTGGGTGCAAAAATCAAGCACACAAGCTGGGAGCCAATGGGCGATGTTTTACAGCGGCTGGATAATCGGGTTATACAAGAGGATTTCTTCATCAAGGCATTGGTTGGTCTACAAAGCTATAGTAAAAAGCAGGTCTTGGAAATTTATGAAGGTATAGCTCAACTACCCGAGCAATTGAAGATATGTGAGAATCAATGTAGAAAAATTGTTAGCCAAATTGGTCTTCTCACAGGGCTAAGTAGAACGAATGTAAAGAAATGTTTGTCCACGATTACTGAAATTGATAGACAGTGGGAAACCGTTTCTACCAGCAATCCATTTAAGGGGTTATACATGAGGGCGTGTAGAGGCGAACTAAAACAATTTGAAGGTGAATTGTCGAAGCTGAATGCAGATACAACGCTGAGGGATCAAGTTATTTTTTATCGTAATAGTATGGAGCCTCTTATAAAAACGATGATCGACAGAAGTGCGGAGCTGATGGATATCGTTATGGAATCGAAGCAAAGAATAGAAACGGTTATAAACAATTGACATGATAAGACGGATAAGGAGCAAACTATGAGCAGCTATCGCAAAGTTTTGGTAACAGGGGCAGATGGTTTTATTGGATCACATTTGACAGAAGCATTGATTCGTCGCGGGTACGAGGTTCGTGCCTTTACCATGTACAATTCTTTCAATACGTGGGGATGGCTGGATCAGTGTGCAGAAGATGTTCGCGGGAAATTTGAAGTATTTGCAGGTGATATCCGTGATCCTTATGGTGTTAAGGAGGCGATGAAAGGCTGCGATGCAGTACTGCATTTAGCGGCACTTATAGCCATTCCCTACTCCTATCATTCCCCAGACACTTACATAGATACGAACATCAAGGGTACTTTAAATGTATTACAGGCAGGCCGTGAACTACACGTTTCTAAAATTATTCACACCTCCACAAGCGAGGTTTATGGTACGGCAAGATTCGTACCGATTACAGAGGAGCATCCTTTGCAGGGACAATCGCCATATAGCGCAACAAAGATTGCCGCAGATCAGCTAGCTTTGTCTTTCTATCGCTCCTTTCAAACGCCTGTGGGCATTATAAGACCTTTTAATACATACGGGCCCCGTCAGTCTGCGAGAGCCGTTATTCCAACTATTATTACTCAGATTGCATCGGGCTATAAACAAATTAAATTGGGAACCATTCATCCAACCAGGGATTTCAATTATGTTCTGGACACAGTAAATGGCTTTATTGCAATGCTAGAGTCGAATAACAGTATCGGAGAGGAAATTAATATCGGCAGCAATTATGAAATTTCCATAGGCGATACGGCTAAACTCATCAGCGAGGTCATGAACAAGAATATTGAGATTGTAAGCGAAGAAGCGCGATTTAGGCCTGAGAAAAGCGAAGTGGAACGGTTATGGGCTGACAATTCGAAAGCTGAACGTCTTCTAGACTGGACCCCTGAATTCGGAGGGCTTCAAGGCTTTCGGCAAGGAATCGAAAAAACGGTGCAATGGTTTACGGATCATAACAATTTGTCGAGATACAAGGCCGACCAATATAATATATAGATATAAGATAGGAGGCCTTGCAATGAGTAATGAACATTTGCCAACGGTAATCTTGGAGACTCTTCAGCAAGTACTTTCTAATCCCAAAAACTTTACGGCTCTGCATGAGCCGACGTTCCAGGGAAGTGAATGGGAATATGTAAAGGCATGTCTAGATACTGGATGGGTATCCTCCGTAGGGAAATACGTTGACCAATTCGAGCGTGAGCTCGCAGAATATACAGGCTCACCTTATGCTATTGCTGTCATGAATGGTACCTCGGCTCTGCATATCAGCTTGCTACTGGCAGGCGTTCAGGCTAATGATGAGGTGCTTATTCCATCCTTAACCTTCGTTGCAACTGCAAATGCAGTCTCTTATTGCAATGCTATTCCCCATCTCATTGACGTAGCAAGTGAAACAATGGGTTTAGATCCAGTTAAGTTGGACCAGTATTTGCAAGAGATTGTACATGTTAAAACGGATGGATTTGCTTATAACAGGCAAACGGGACGTAGAATCTCAGTAGTGGTTCCCATGCACACGTTTGGGCACCCGGTTGAATTAGATGCTCTAGTAGAGGTGTGCGAAAGATATCGGCTGGTGATGGTCGAAGACGCGGCAGAATCACTTGGCTCTTACTATAAAGGCCGCCATACAGGGACCTATGGCAAATTGGCGGCATTGAGCTTTAATGGCAATAAAATTATTACAACCGGTGGCGGCGGCGCTGTTCTTACAGCGGATGAAGGGATAGCGAAAAGAGTAAAGCATTTGACGACAACCGCCAAAATTCCGCATCGTTGGGCTTTTCAGCATGACGAGACAGCATTTAATATGCGGATGCCTAATTTGAATGCCGCTTTGGGCTGTGCACAATTAGAACAGCTGCCAGATTTTCTAACAAGAAAACGTAAGCTTGCACAGCGGTATAAAGAATCGTTGCTGCAAGTAGACGGTGTAAGGTGGTTCGAAGAACAGAATCATGTTTCAAGCAATTACTGGCTGAATGCCATTGTACTGGATCAGTCTGATGAGCGATTAAGAAACCAAATTCTGGATGCGACGAACGAAGCGGGCATTATGACTCGGCCAATATGGACTCCCATGCACCGTTTGCAAATGTATCAGGATTGCCCCCGGATGGATTTGAGCACCACTGAAGAGTTGGAAATGCGAGTCATTAATATTCCAAGCGGTGTGACATTAATGGAGTGAGGGAGAAAACAAAGTGAGGAAAATATGCGTTGTTACAGGCTCTCGCGCTGAATACGGCTTACTATATCCCCTATTGAAAGAGATAGAGGCAGATCCGGATCTGAAACTGCAGCTAGCCGTAACAGGCATGCATCTGGCTCCAGAGTTTGGGAACACATACAAAGAGATTTTGGATGATGGTTTTCATATTGATGAAAAGGTTGAGATGTTACTATCTAGCGATACGCGAGTCGGGGTTACCAAATCAATGGGTTTAGGTCTGATTGGCTTTGCTGATGTGCTCAACCGTTTAAATCCGGATATCGTTGTGCTGCTCGGTGATCGCTTTGAAACAATGGTAGCTGCACAAGCCGCGATGATCGCTAACATCCCTATTGCTCATCTCCATGGGGGAGAAAGCACGGAGGGGGTTGTGGATGAAGCCATTAGACACTCGATTACAAAGATGTCACATCTGCATTTTGTTTCAACAGAAAAATATCGTAATAGAGTCATACAACTAGGGGAGCACCCAGATCGCGTTTATAACGTGGGCGCTATAGGGCTAGATAATGTTCGGCAATTAAAATTGCTTTCCCGAAAAGAGTTTGAAGCTTCAATTGATTTTAAATTGGGAGCCGTGAACTTTTTAGTTACCTATCATCCACTAACGCTCAAGCAAGCAAGCTCTGAGGAGCTGACAACAGCCTTGTTAGAGGCTTTAGACTATTTTAAACATGCCAATATCATTTTCACTAAACCGAATGCGGATACAAATGGTAGAATTATTGGCCATATGATAGATGATTACACTCAAAAAAACATTGGGCGTACCGTAAGTTTCCAGTCACTTGGTAAACTAAGATATTTGAGCGCATTGCAATATGTTGATGTTGTAATTGGGAACTCTTCTAGCGGGATTATTGAAGTCCCTATGTTTAAAAAGCCAACAATCGATATTGGTAACCGGCAAAAAGGTAGACTAAAGGGATCAACAATAATAGAAACCTCAGAGCAGAGTGCAGATATTATTAAGTCAATATCACAAGCACTCGATCCACTCTTTTTAAAATCAAATGTTGAAGAGGCCGTGTCCTTATATGGGGATGGAATGACTGCCAAGAAAGTGAAACACGTTTTGAGGCATGTCGATATAGACGGAATAATTAACAAAAAGTTTTATGAGGTTGAATTGTAAAATGGAAGCCAACAATCGTTTTGATTTGTTGTGAGCAGTGTACTCCATGGACTGGATACATTCTTTAATCTATAACAGAAGTTTGAATGCGTAACGTAGAGTGAAGTATCGCATCATAATCCATATGCGCAAGAAGTTAAAGGAGGTAATTGAATGAGTGTTTATATTATTGCTGAGGCTGGCGTTAATCATAACGGTTCGCTTCAATTGGCTAAGAAACTCGTTCATGCAGCGGCTGCAGCTGGTGCGGATGCTGTGAAGTTTCAAACCTTTCAGGCAGATAAACTCGTCAGCAGACATGCAGCCAAAGCGGACTACCAGCAAAAAACGACGGATGCGGAAGAATCGCAACTGGAGATGATACGCAGGCTCGAGTTGTCTGCGGAAGATCACGTAGAGCTTATGAATGAGTGTCAAATGGCCGGGATTGAATTTTTGTCGACACCGTTTGATTTATCGAGTCTCAAGCTGCTGACAGAGCAATTAGGCTTGCGAACATTAAAAATATCTTCAGGAGATATTACAAACCTTCCTCTTCTACATCAAGCAGGCAAAAGCGGTGCCAACGTTATATTATCTACCGGAATATCAATACTCGGGGAGATCGAAGAGGCGTTAGGTGCTTTGGCTTTTGCTTATTTGGGAAATGTGACCCCCCCTTCGTTACTTGGTTTCAGGGAGGCTTATTGTTCAGAGGAAGGACAGGTGTTGCTGCGCAAGAAAGTGACCCTTCTACATTGCACAACAGATTATCCAACTGCATATGGTGATGTTCACTTGAACAAAATGATTACCTTGCGCCAAGCATTTGGTCTACTTACAGGATATTCTGATCACACCATTGGTGCAGAGGTATCGGTATCCGCTGTTGCATTAGGAGCTACTGTCATTGAAAAGCACTTCACGTTAGATAAAATGATGGAAGGTCCTGACCATTTGGCATCAATGGAGCCTGAAGAGCTGCGCGGATTAGTTAGCCAAATTCGCAATGTAGAGTTGGCGATGGGAATATCTAATAAAATCCCGGCGGCATCGGAGCTGCGCAACGTGAATCCAGTCCGTAAAAGTATAGTTGCCGCACTGCCGATTGCCATTGGGGAAAAAATGACAGAAGCCAATCTTACTTTAAAAAGGCCAGGCAATGGTTTGCCTCCATCCGCGTACTGGAGTTTGCTTGGCAAACAGGCGAGCAGAGCGTATAATGCGGATGATTTAATTGATTAAAATCACGCTTAATAGGGCTTTTGCATTAAATTATAGAATGATTTACCAAACCGCAATGAGCTATATTCTTGCGGTTTTTCTTATTTTATAACGAGCGCTTACCGATATATAGAGTACAGGCTAGGGCTAAGAGGGGGACTAAAAATGAAACAGATTGATAAACTATTAATTTCACCACACGCCTCCATATTGGAGGCTCTACATATTATTGATAAAGGCACCGTTCAAATTGCACTTGTTGTTGATACCGATAGACGTCTGATTGGAACGATAACAGATGGTGATATCCGCAGGGGGATATTAAGGGGAATCGATTTAAATAGCGAAGTAAATCTAATTATGAAAACAGATCCAATCACCTCGCTTGAGGCGGACAGTAAAGATATTGTTTTTGCAAAGATGAAGAACTATAACTTAAAACAAATACCGATAACTGATGCGAATGGGAAGATCTTGCGCTTAGAATTGCTGGGTGAGATCATTAAGCTTGAACGCAGCGACAACTGGGTTGTATTAATGGCTGGCGGGTTAGGGACAAGGCTGGGCGAATTAACTAGGGACTGTCCTAAGCCGTTATTAAAAGTTGGCAGCAAGCCGATTCTTGAAGTAATATTGGAGAACTTCATCTCAAACGGGTTCTACCGGTTTATTATATCGGTTAACTATAAAGCAGATATGATTATGGAGTATTTCGGAAATGGATTGAAGTGGGGCGTTGAAATTATATATCTGCAGGAGAATAAACGGTTAGGTACTGCAGGGGCGTTAAGCTTGCTACCGTTCATACCAGACAAGCCTATACTTGTAATGAATGGCGATTTACTGACGAAAGTCAATTTTCAACAATTACTTGATTTTCATTTAGATACAAGGGCAAAAGCTACAATGTGTGTCAGGGAATACGAGTTTCAAGTACCTTATGGTGTTGTGAAGGTGGATAATTATAGACTTCAAAGCATAGAAGAGAAGCCCGTTCAACAATTTTTTATTAGCGGTGGAATCTATGTGATTTCTCCTGAGGTGCTGCAGTATATTCCTGAGCAAACCTTTTATGATATGCCTTCATTGTTCGAAAAGCTGCTGCAGCTTAATGCACCAACTTCAGCATTTCCGATTCGAGAATATTGGATGGATATCGGCAGATTGGATGACTTTGAACGAGCGAATAGCGAATATTTAGAAGGGATCTTTTAATATGATAAATGAGAAAAAGGTTTTGGCCATTATTCCTGCTAGAGGAGGCTCAAAGGGGGTTCCTGGTAAAAATATTCATAACCTTGCTGGAAAACCACTTATAGCATGGACGATCGAAGAGGCCAATAAATCGGTTTACATAGATCGAGCCATTGTTTCTTCTGATGATGATGCCATTATACAAGCAGCCGTCGCATATGGAGGAGATGTCCCTTTTATTCGTCCAGCAAGCTTGGCACAAGATGATACGTCCGGAATCTCACCGATTCTGCACGCCATCGATCAAATCCCTGGTTATGACTATGTTGTTCTCCTACAGCCTACGTCACCTCTTAGGAATTACAATGACATTGATGAATGCATTGAGTTGTTTGTTGCTTCTGCCGCCACAGCAGCTGTATCGGTGACTAAGCAAGAGAAGAGTCCTTACTGGATGTTTGAATTAAATGAAGAAAATAGAATGAAACCTTTAATGGGCGAGTCAATAGTCGTACCGAGGCAGAACTTACCTAAAGTTTTTTCTCTTAATGGTGCTATTTATATTTCTAGTATCGAGCAATTGAAGCAGACAGAATCGTTTTTGACGGAAGAGACGGTAGCCTATGTTATGCCGACTGAAAGATCCATCGATATTGACACCTTAACAGATTTCCGTATGTGTGAAATCTTACTTGAGAGTAGTGCCAGCAAAGCGATCGCGGAACGTTAAATGTCGAATGTTGGCATGGCTTTTTTCTATATACAATTTTTTCTCACTCACTAAAAGGAAGAGATTTTATTGTCGATCATGTCGAAGGATATAGATAAGGGCGATATTTAGCAGAAGTATGAAAAGCGTTTGAGGATCAGCAACGAATCAAGATTTACTATGACCATTATCGAATATTGTAGGATGAAAGTGCGACTGTGTTTTTAAGAGCTATATCATGTACATTAGCTAAAACATTGGAGTGAATCCGCTTACAACAAATTGTTTGACAATTCCGTGAAGTCGGTGTTATAGTCAAATTGTGGGTTATACGAAGAGATGCCTCACAGTATTTGAAGATGAAGGGAATGTTTGCACATGCAAGGTAAAGTTAAATGGTTTAACGCAGAAAAGGGTTATGGATTTATCGAGACTGAGCAAGGCGGCGACGTATTTGTTCATTTCTCCGCTATCCAAACCGAAGGTTTCAAAACACTCGAAGAAGGCCAATCCGTGGAGTTCGATATTGTTGAAGGCGCTCGTGGACCACAAGCAGCTAACGTAGTTAAACTGTAATCATTCGGCTGATCCAGCCAACTTATATTTTGGATCATCACATATGCATTTAACGTCAGCTCCGGGTAACCGGGGCTTTTTTTTGTGCCTGGTCGGGCGATTCAGAATCTTTTAAGCAAGGCATTACTTTGGATACATCAATCTATTAGTTCCATAATACTATTTATCTGAAAATTCGAAATAAAACAAAAACTATTTTGATCTCAGCGTTTGCATATGCTATAATAAGACCATGTAAAGGAGGAGTTCCCCATGAACTACAACATTCGAGGTCAACACTTTCAAGTGACAGACGCATTGAGAGACTACGTCGAAAAAAAACTCAGCCGATTGGATAAATATTTTGAAGCACCAATCACCTCCGACATTAATGTGACACTATCGGTCACCAAAGGTAAGCATGCAGTTGAGGTGACCATTCCGCTCACCGGCGTTATGCTAAGAGCCGAGGAGAAAAGCGAGGATATGTACGCATCGATTGACGTCGTTGCGGACAAACTCGAACGACAAATTCGCAAACATAAAACGAAAGTAAATCGTAAATTCCGCCAAGGCAGCGGGGTTCGCGCACTGTTTAAGGAAGAAGGCTCAGCAGTGGGCATTCTTGAGGAAGAGGATGATTTGGAGCTGGTACGGACCAAACGCTTCGCGCTCAAGCCGATGGATGTGGAGGAAGCGATTTTACAGATGAATATGGTAGGACATAGCTTCTTCGTCTTCTCCAATGTAGACAACAAGGAAATCAGTGTTGTATACAAAAGAAGCGATGGCAAATATGGATTAATTGAGCAAGGCTAAGCGCCATTATACTTAACATCGAAGGGCCTTTTCTCCGATAAGGAGAGAGGCTTTTTCTTTTACACGTATCCTCGTTGCGGCGGTGTCGACAAACTGATACAATTTAATGCAAAGAGGCGTAATTACGAAAGGGGAATTCCATGCTCGGATTAGTGAAGAAGATATTTGGTGACCATAACGAGCGCGAGGTAAAACGGCTCCAGCGGACGGTTGATGAAATAAATGCGATAGAGTCGAAGTACACGGCTTTATCCGATGAAGCGCTGCGCGCAAAGACAGAAGAATTTAAAGCGAGAATTGAAAAAGGTGAGACACTGGACAAGATTCTGCCAGAAGCTTTTGCAACGGTTAGAGAGGCTTCCAAGCGTACGCTTGGTATGCGTCACTTCGATGTACAGCTGCTAGGCGGAATGGTTCTTCATGAAGGCAAGATCGCGGAGATGAGAACGGGTGAAGGTAAAACGCTGGTAGCTACGCTGCCGGTCTATCTGAACGCGCTGCTCGGCAAAGGCGTACACGTCATTACCGTCAATAATTACTTGGCACAGCGCGATAGTGAGCTGATGGGCCAGCTTTACGGCTTCCTAGGTATGACGGTCGGCTGCAATCTTCACGGCTTGTCGCATGACGAGAAGCAAGAGGCTTATGCTTGCGACATTACGTACGGAACGAACAATGAGTTCGGATTCGACTATTTGCGAGACAACATGGTGTTGTACAAGGAACAAATGGTACAGCGTCCGCTTTATTTTGCCATTATCGATGAAGTGGATTCCATCTTGGTCGACGAAGCGCGGACACCGCTTATTATATCCGGTCAAGCCGCGAAATCGACTGAGCTTTATTTTGCCGCAGACCGCTTTATTGGCCGCTTGAAGCCTGAAGAGGACTTCACGATTGATATTAAGCTGCGCAGCGTTATGCTGACGGAATCAGGCGTTGAGAAGACAGAGAAGGCGTTCCAAATTGAGAACTTATTCGACCATGCGAATGTTACGCTAAACCACCATGTTCAGCAGGCACTCAAAGCCAACTTCATTATGAAGCGCGACGTGGATTACGTTGTGGAGGAAGAAGAGGTTGTCATCGTCGATGAGTTTACGGGCCGTCTGATGTCTGGACGCCGTTACAGCGACGGCTTGCATCAAGCGATTGAGGCAAAGGAACAGCTGAAGGTTCAGAACGAGAGCATGACGCTTGCGACGATTACGTTCCAGAACTATTTCCGTATGTACCGCAAGCTTGCGGGCATGACAGGTACGGCGAAAACAGAGGAAGAAGAGTTCAAGCGTATTTACGGTCTTGACGTTATTCAAGTGCCTACGAACCGTTCCATGATCCGTAAGGACATAGCCGACGTTGTCTACAAGTCCGAGAACGGCAAGTTTAAAGCAGTTGTTGAAGAAATTGTCGAGCGCCACAGCAAGAACCAACCGGTGCTGGTCGGTACAATCTCTATCGAGAACTCGGAGAAGCTATCCGATATGCTGAAACGCCGCGGCGTTACGCATAAGGTGCTTAACGCGAAGTTCCATGCGGAGGAAGCGGAAATTATTTCGCGCGCGGGACAAGCGGGCTCCGTGACGATCGCAACGAACATGGCCGGCCGTGGTACGGATATTTTGCTTGGCGATCAGGTTGCTGATCTTGGAGGCTTGCATATTATCGGTACGGAACGCCATGAGAGCCGTCGGATCGATAACCAGCTGCGCGGCCGTGCCGGACGTCAAGGCGATCCAGGTTCCTCGCAGTTCTACCTATCGCTTGAAGATGAGCTTATGCGCCGCTTCGGCTCTGAGAACATAATGGGCATGATGGATAAGCTGGGCCTTGATGAGGATCAGCCGATCGAAAGCCGTATGATCTCAAGAGCGATCGAATCCGCACAGAAACGCGTTGAGGGCAATAACTTCGACATTCGTAAGGTTGTCCTTCAATATGATGATGTTATGAACCAACAGCGTGAGGTTATCTATAAACAGCGCCGCGATATTCTGGGTTCGGAGAACATCCGCCAAGAAGTGATGGATATGCTTAAGCCTGTTATTGAGCGCATCGTAGAAGCGCATTGCTCGGAGGATATTCCGGAGGAGTGGGATCTTCAAGCAATCGTGGATTATGCGCATGCGACATTCCTGAACGAGGGATCTTTGACCAAGGAAGAGATTTGGGGCAAAGAAAAGGAAGAAATCGTTGAGTATATCCTTGCTGAGGTCGTAGCTTCATACGATGAACGTGAGGAAGAGCTTGGCGCGGAAACGATGCGTGAATTCGAGAAGGTTGTCGTGCTGCGCGCAGTAGACAGCAAGTGGATGGATCACATCGATGCGATGGATCAGCTTCGCCAAGGTATCCATTTGCGTGCATACGGCGGCACGGATCCGCTTCGCGAATACCAGTTCGAAGGCTTCGAGATGTTCAAGGAAATGATCGAGAGCATCCAAGAGGAAGTTGCGAGATATATCATGAAGGCACGCGTAGAGAGCAATTTAGAGCGCCAAGAGGTTGCTCAGGGCCAAACGACGACGACAAGCGGCGGCGGAGAGGCAATGGAGAAACGTCCGGCTAAGCGCGAGGAGCGCGTTGGACGTAACGATGTTTGCCCTTGCGGCAGCGGCAAGAAGTATAAGCTTTGCCACGGCAAGTAAGGAACGGCGTTCGAAGGCACGGCATAGTGTAGAGAACGAACAATTATTTTGAGGTGAAGCGGACGCTATGATAGACATAACGGTTAAACAAGACCTGCGTGAAATGGCTAAGCGGCTCCAAGAGCTCAGGGGGTCTCTTTGACTTAGATCTTAAACAAGAGATCATCGCCAATTTCGAGGAGAAAATGACGCTTCCTGATTTCTGGGATGATAATGAGAAAGCGCAAGGCGTCATTGCGGAGTTAAATGCAGTGAAGTCAGTCGTAGACCATTATGATGGGCTGAATGGTGAGCAAGAAGACCTGCAAATGATGCTGGAGTTGGCGGAAGAGGAAAGCGATGAGTCGCTGGCTGCGGACGTTGTAAGCGGCGTAGAGAAGCTTATGCGCAAGATCAGCGAATTCGAGCTGCAATTGCTTCTTAACCAGCCGTATGACAAGCTCAATGCCATTCTTGAGCTGCATCCTGGCGCGGGCGGGACCGAGTCGCAAGACTGGGGACTGATGCTGTACCGCATGTACACGCGCTGGGCAGAGAAAAGCGGTTTCAAGGTAGAACTGCTTGACTATCTGCCTGGTGACGAGGCTGGAATCAAGAGCGTCACAATACTGGTTAAAGGCTTCAATGCCTATGGGTATTTAAAAGCGGAAAAAGGCGTGCACAGGCTTGTTCGCATTTCGCCATTCGATTCCGCTGGCCGACGTCATACGTCATTCGCTTCATGCGATGTCGTTCCTGAAATCGACGACAGCATCGAGATTGAGATTCGCTCGGAGGATTTGAAGGTAGATACGTACCGTGCGAGTGGAGCGGGCGGCCAGCACGTCAATAAGACAGAATCAGCTATCCGCATCACGCATATTCCTTCTGGAATAGTGGTAGCGTGCCAGCAGGAACGCTCGCAGATTCAGAACCGGGAGAGGGCGATGAAGATGCTGCGCTCCAAGCTGTATGATCGAAAAATCGAGGAGCAGATGAAGCATCTTGCCGAAATTCGCGGTGATCAGTCTGAGATTGCTTGGGGCAGTCAAATCCGTTCTTACGTATTCCATCCTTACAGCATGGTCAAGGACCACCGGACGTCGGTTGAGACAGGCAATGTTGGCGCCGTGATGGATGGAGATATAGATGCGTTTATTGACGGTTATTTGCGCCATCAGATTCGTCATGATTAAAGAATAGGATTAGGGGAAGAGTTCCGACACGTTCTGCGTGTGGAGCTCTTCTTTTTGCGAAAATCAGCTTGCGAGGAGATATATGGCATGAGCGCTAGTACAGTGAAAAGAAGAAAAAACGGGCCGAGGATGAGCCCGCGCGCCCAATCGGTATGGAGCATTGCCCAGCTTCTGATCGGTTCTATTATTGTGGCGATCAGCTTCAATATGTTTATGGTTCCCAACGGCATTGCTTCGGGAGGCGTATCCGGCGTTTCGATACTGGTTCAACGAATAGCGAATATCACGCCTGCCATTACGCAATGGGCGATCAATATTCCATTGTTTATCGCAGGTCTCTGGCTGCTCGGTAAACGGTTTGGTGCGAAAACAGCGCTTGGTTCCATCATATTGCCTTTGTTTGTTTTACTGACAGACGGATTCCAGTCTCCGACCGATAATCCGCTGCTAGCGGCTATTTATGGCGGCATTGGAGTTGGGCTTGGCCTCGGTCTTGTCTTTCGCGGGGGCGCCTCAACGGGCGGTCTGGACCTAGCGGCACAAATATTGCATCGCTATACGGGCTTGCCACTGAGCTTAGCCATTGTGTGCTTCGATGGCTGCGTGATTGTAGCTGCAGGTTTCATCATATCGCCTGAGGTCGCCTTATACGCATTGATTGGCTTGTTCGTGACGAGCAAGACGATTGATTTCGTGCAAAGCGGGCTGCAGCTGTCCAAGGTGGCGTTCATCATAAGCGATTATTCGGAAGAGGTTAGTACTGCCATACTGAATGATTTGGATCGTGGCTTGACGAGGTTAGACGGCCATGGCGGGTATACGGGTGCAGAGCGTACTGTTCTTATGGTAGTGGTGGGGCAGAACGAGGTTCCAAAGCTGAAGCAGCTGGTAAGAGCGATTGATCCTGGTGCTTTCGTTATCATTAGCAATACGGCTGAGGTATTGGGGCAGGGCTTTAAACTGGAGAACTAGCTAAGATGGAGCGGTAGCGGTGAAAGAGAATATAAAGGATACAAGAAATGGCTGCCGTTGAATGGCAAGACGGGCTTGTATCCTCATAGGATCTCAAGTATTCGATTACTTTCGTTTTAGTTTTTCAATTTCCGTTTTAAGATTAAGCTGCTCTCGATTCAGAATATCAATCCCGAAGCTGTGCGTATTCAATTCAGCTGTTACTTTGCGCTCGAAGCTTGCCTGTCCGGAATCGAGTCGTTTTGAAATCTCGAGCGTTTCCAGCGCAGCCTGACGAATCAGAGGAATATCAACGACGAGTGCTTCGATTTGATGCAGACGTTGGTTAGTTGTTTGCTGCTCGACCTTTAAATCGCTGAGTGTATGCCGCATGCTCTGCTGCTCTTCTTTGACCTCGCTTAATGTACGCTCCATGTTCTGCTGTCCGTCTCTCAATGAGCTTAACTCATTTAGAATTTGCTGCAAAATGTTCTCTCCCATACTTAAGTCACCTCCATTTTAAATGAATAGCTGTTTAGCTTGGTGTGGCGCCGTCCATTTTTCTCTCGTTGAAATTAGTATATCATTTCTGCTACTCGTATGATAACATAAAAATGAGAACATTTGTTCTGTTTTATGAATATATTTATCCTTTTAAAGTTGAATATTGGATAAAAAATAGCCACAATTGTTCGTTGTATTATTATGAATTGAAATGTATAATAATACGAATAAACATGCATATTTCCATCAACTGCCGAATGTTGTACAATTATAAGTTGAAGAAGAAGACAACCTTTTCGCTTGCGGAAAGAGCAATAGATACAGCTGCGGCGCGGTTATTATTGAGCCAGCGGCATTTCGTTTCGAGGAGAGATCAATATGGGCACAAAAGTGAAAGTAGCAATTATTGGATCAACCGGCTATGGCGGCGTAGAGCTTATCCGTTTGCTGGCTTCCCACCCGCTTGCAGAGGTGACATCGGTCATTTCGTCTTCTAGCGCAGGTACGCCAATCACGGAAGGATATCCGCATCTGACCGGTATTCGCGAGGAGCTACTAGATGATGTAGATCCGGCAGCAATCAAGGCTAAAGCAGATGTTGTGTTTTTGGCAACGCCAGCCGGTGTAGCAGCGAAGCTAGTGCCAGCGTTGCTTGAGGCAGGTCTGAAAATTGTGGACTTGTCCGGTGATTTCCGATTGAAGTCGCCTGCATTGTATGAGCAATGGTATAAAAAGCCTGCAGCGGATGAAGCTTACTTGAAGCAGGCGGTATTCGGCTTGGCCGAAATTTATGGAGACCAAGTGCTGAACGCTCCATTCATTTCGAATCCCGGATGTTATCCGACAGCAACTCTGCTAGGCCTCATTCCGGCAGTTAAAGCGGGATGGATTGATCCCTCCACTATTATTATTGATGCTAAGTCCGGGGTATCCGGGGCAGGGCGCGGCGCATCTTTAGGCACACATTATTCCGAGCTGAACGAAAACCTGAAGGCTTATAAATTAAACCAGCATCAGCATATCCCAGAGATTGAAATGGTGCTGTCGGACGCGGCGAGCAAACCGGTCGTGACGACCTTTACGACACATCTCGTACCGATGACGCGCGGTATTATGTCGACGATGTATGCTGCTGTGCAAGGCGAGCGGAGCTCAGCCGACTTCGTAGAGCTTTACCGTTCCTACTATGAAGGCCGCAAATTTGTACGTATTCGCTCAGAAGGCCAATGGCCGACGACGAAGGAAGTATGGGGCTCGAACTATTGCGATATCGGCTTTGCGGTTGACGAGCGTACGGGCCGGGTAACCATCGTGTCCGTCATTGACAACCTAGTTAAAGGAGCGGCAGGGCAAGCGATTCAAAACCTGAACCTCATGATGGGCTGGGATGAGACGCTAGGCTTGCAATTCGTTCCCGTTTATCCTTAAGCAGACTTAAATCATTTTTGAACTTATATTCCTATTCATACAGGTGAAGGAGAAACGATTTTACGATGGTACAGGATAATACGACAGCTTTGTTCACAGTCGTCTCGGACGGCTCGATCACAACGCCTCAAGGCTTTACGGCAGGCGGACTGCACTGCGGTCTCAAAAAAACGACGCGTCATGACCTTGGCGCAATCGTATGCGAGGTCCCTGCAACTGCGGCGGGCGTTTATACGACGAATGCGTTTCAAGCCGCTCCGCTGCAAGTAACCCGTGAGAGCATCGCCGCTGGCGGCAAGCTCCGTGCGGTGTTGGTGAACAGTGGCAATGCGAATGCTTGCACAGGCAAACAGGGTGAAGCCGATGCCTACGAGATGAGCGCTAGATTCGCAGAATCGATAGGTGTTTCAAAGGATCAGGTTGCAGTTGCTTCAACGGGCGTCATTGGCGAGCTGCTTAAGATGGATAATGTGCGTAATGGCATTGATGGCCTGCCGGCTAGACTGAACGGCTCACGGGCAGGCGCGGATGATTTCTGCCAAGCTATTCTGACAACGGATCTAGTACAGAAAATGGTTTGTGTCGAGCTTGAGCTGGATGGCAAACGCGTGTCCGTTGCCGGTGCGGCGAAAGGCTCAGGCATGATTCATCCGAATATGGCAACGATGCTTGGCTTCGTCACAACGGATGCAGCGATCGGCAGCGAGGCGCTTCAGCAATTGCTGCGTCAAGCGACTGATTTGACTTTTAATATGATTACGGTTGATGGCGATACAAGCACGAACGACATGCTGGTTGCGATGGCAAGTGGGCTTGCAGGGAATAATGAGCTGACGGAGGCTCACGAGGGCTGGGCTGCTTTCGCAGCGGCAATTCGTTATGTGTGCGAGGTGCTCGCGAAGGCGATTGCACGTGATGGTGAAGGAGCAACTAAGCTGGTTGAGGTACAGGTAAACGGCGCTGTCAGTGACGATTCTGCACAAGCGATTGCGAAAACGGTAATCGGATCCTCGCTTGTTAAATCCGCCGTGTTTGGAGCTGACGCGAACTGGGGCCGTATTATTGCGGCAGTAGGCCGCGCAGGCCAGCCCGTCAATCCTGACACGGTAGATATCCGTCTAGGCGATATTTGGACATTAGAGCAGTCCCGTCCTGTCGTATTCGATGAGGAGATTGCCTTGGAATATTTGAAAGGCGATACGGTTGTGATACGCGTTGATCTACATAACGGTGAAGGAAAGGCAACGGCATGGGGCTGTGATCTGACCTATGATTACGTTCGCATCAATGCGGCGTATCGGACGTAAGCAAAGAACATGCATGGAGGTAATGAATCAGTGACGGAGCAACGATTTGTAATGAAATGCGGCGGCAGCACGCTCGCGGCGCTTCCAAACAGCTTTTTTGACGAGCTGCGCGAGCTGCAGCTTGCTGGCATTTTGCCGGTTATCGTGCATGGCGGCGGACCTGCGATCTCGGAGACGCTGGGCAAGCTCGGCATCGAGACGGGATTCGTGAATGGACTACGGATAACGAATGATGCGGTTCTGGATGTGGTAGAGATGGTGCTAGCAGGCCGCATCAATAAGGAGATCGTCCGTAAAATTCAAATCAACGGTGCGAAATCATTGGGACTTTCAGGAGTTGACGGCAAGCTCATTCAAGCTGTTCCGGTAACGAACGCCGCTGAGATTGGTTTTGTCGGCGAGGTTACTGATGTGAATGCAGCCATTATCGAAGGCATAATGGGCATGGGCTACATTCCGGTGATAGCCCCAATCGGAATCGATGATCAAGGGCAGCGCTACAATATCAATGCCGATACGGCAGCTGGAGCTGTCGCATCCCATTTGGGCGTAGAGCGTATGATCGTGGTGACGGATGTGCCGGGCATTCTAAAAACGGTGGACGGACAGAAGCAGGTGCTGCCTGTCGTTTCTGTAGAAGAAATCGAAGAGATGATTGTCAGCGGCGAAATCTATGGCGGCATGATTCCAAAAGTACGCGCAGCGATCCAGTGCATACAAGGCCGAGTCCGCGAGGTTGTTATTGTAAGCGGCGAAGAGCCAGGCGTATTGACGAAGGCAGTCCGCGAAGGCGGAGTAGGTACTCGGATTGTTCAAACGAATGAAGGGCAGGTGTAGAGCCGATGAGCAATACAAAAACAGAGACTGTGGTTGACCAATCTTTGTTCCCGACCTATGCAAGATATCCGATGGCGCTTGTAAAGGGCGAAGGAAGCTGGCTGTGGGACGATAAAGGGAATAAATACCTTGATTTCATGAGTGGTATTGCGGTTACGAATCTCGGGCATGCTCCTAAACAAATCAAAGCAGCGTTAATCAAGCAGCTCGATGAATTATGGCATGTATCTAACCTGTTCCATATTCCGAACCAAGCGGAAGCGGGCAAGCTTATTACGGACAACAGCTGTGCGGATGCCGTCTTTTTCTGTAATTCGGGAGCGGAAGCGAACGAAGCGGCAATCAAGCTCGCGCGCCGATACAACCAGAAGGTGCTGAATAATGGCCGTTTTGAAATCATCACTTTCGAGCAGTCCTTCCATGGACGCACATTGGCAACCCTTACGGCAACAGGCCAAGCGAAGGTGAAAGAAGGCTTTGCGCCGCTGCCAGCCGGCTTTACGACAATTCCGTTAAACGATCTTGCTGCCCTTGAGGCGGCTGTATCGGATCAGACAGCGGCTGTGATGCTGGAGATGGTGCAAGCTGAAGGCGGCATTTACCCGGTTGATCCTGAATACCTCAAAGCACTTGTCGCATTGTGCGAGAAGCAAGGCATTCTGTTAATCGTCGATGAGATTCAAACAGGGATGGGTCGTACGGGCAAATTGTTTGCGTATGAGCACTATGGCATTGAGCCGGATATTTTCACGATGGCCAAGGGACTCGGAAGCGGCTTCCCAGTCGGTGCGATGGCAGCGAAGGAGAAGCTGCGCGAGGGGTTCTCAGCGGGCAGTCATGGTTCAACCTTCGGCGGTACGCCAATTGCCACAGCAGTCGTAAAAGCCACGGTCGAGACGATTGTGGGCGAAGGCTTGTCAGAGCGTGCGGCACAAAAAGGCGAATATCTAATGAATCAGCTTCGTGCGAAGCTGGCAGGAAATGCTTTTGTCAACGAGGTGCGCGGTCTTGGGCTGCTCGTAGGCATTGAATGCGCAGAGCCGATTGCAGACGTTTTGAACAAAGCGCAGGGACGCGGGCTGATCGCTATTTCGGCTGGACCGAACGTTATTCGCCTATTGCCTAATTTGTTAGTAACGGACGAAGAAATCGACATGGCTGTTGCCATACTGGCAGAGCTGCTGGAAGAAAAGCGCCCTGTTGTTTAATAATGAATACAAGCTTAGAGATCCAACATGAAGGAGGACTACACCATGCAAGGAATTGTAAAAGAGGAGTTGGCGCAAAGCTTAAAGGGGCGCGACTTTCTCATGCTGGTTGACTTCAAGCCGGAGGAAATCCGCTACTTGATCGATCTAGCCATTGATTTGAAGCAAAAGCAAAAAGCAGGCGAAACGCATCATGTGCTAAAAGGAAAAACACTAGGCATGATTTTCGAGAAATCGTCTACTCGCACGCGTGTATCATTCGAGGTGGGGATGTATCAGCTAGGCGGGCAAGGACTTTTCCTAAGCGGGAATGATTTGCAAATCGGCCGCGGCGAGACGATCTGGGATACGGCGCAGACGCTATCGCGTTACCTGGATGGTATCATGATCCGTACGTTCGCTCATCGTAAAGTCGTTGAACTGGCGCGTGGAGCTACCATTCCGGTTATTAACGGGTTGACAGATCTATCTCATCCTTGTCAGGCGCTTGCCGATTATCAAACGATTCTCGAGCAGAAGGGCCGCTTGGAAGGGCTGAAGATTGCCTATATCGGCGACGGCAACAATATGACGCATTCCCTGTTGATGGGTGCTGCGAAGCTTGGTCTTCATATGTCCGTAGCGACGCCTGAAGGCTATGAGCCGGATGCGGATATAATTCAGCAAACGAAGGATCATGCTGCAGAAACGGGCTCGCAAATCCACATTTGCCGTGATCCTAAGGAAGCGATTGCCGATGCGGATATCGTATACACGGATGTGTGGGCGAGCATGGGTCAAGAAGCTGAGCAGAAGGAACGCGAAATTGCTTTTGCCGCGTATCAGGTAAACGAGGCTTTGATTAAATACGCGAAAAAGGATTATCTCTTTATGCACTGCTTGCCGGCACATCGCGGCGAAGAAGTGAGTGAAGGCGTAATCGACGGCGACAGCTCTATTATTTTCGACCAGGCGGAGAACCGTCTCCATGCGCAGAAAGCGATCATGGCAGCTATTATGTCTTAACATACCGCTTAACGTTATGAATTCATTCGAAGGGAAGTAAACACTATTATGGCAAAAGAAAAAATCGTACTCGCCTATTCCGGCGGCTTGGATACTTCGGTTATCCTCAAATGGTTGAAAGAAACATACGACGCGGAAATCATTGCATTCACGGCTGATATTGGCCAAAAGGACGAGCTAGACGGCTTGGAGGCCAAAGCATTAGCTACTGGCGCATCGAAAGTATATATCGATGATCTGCGCGATGAGTTCGCCAAGGATTTTATCTACCCGATGTTCCAAGCGGGAACATTGTATGAAGGCCAGTATTTGCTGGGCACATCGATCGCTCGTCCGCTTATCGCTAAGCGGATGGTTGATATTGCACGTGCAGAAGGCGCTGCGTATATTGCCCACGGAGCAACAGGCAAAGGAAACGACCAAGTGCGTTTCGAGCTGACGGCAGCTGCTTTGGCACCAGAGATCGGCGTTATCGCGCCTTGGCGCCTTGAAGCGTTCCGCGAGGAATTCCCAGGACGCGCGGAAATGATCGCATACGCCGAGAAGCATGATATTCCGGTAACGGCATCCGCGGCTAAGCCTTATTCGACAGACCGTAACCTGCTTCACATTAGCTTTGAGAGCGGAATGCTTGAGGATCCTTGGTTTGATCCTAGCTCTGAAGAAAACGAAAGCATGTACGTGCTAAGCGTATCGCCAGAGAACGCGCCTGATAAAGCGGAATATGTCGAGCTTACTCTCGCAGAAGGCAATTGTACGGCTATTAACGGCAAGGAGCTCAGCCCGCTTGAAGTGATGGATACGCTGAATGAGCTTGGCGGCAAGCATGGCATCGGTCGTGTAGACATGGTGGAGAACCGTTTCGTTGGCATGAAGAGCCGCGGCGTGTATGAGACACCAGGCGGAACGATTCTATTCACAGCCCACCGCAAAATGGAATCCCTGACGATGGACCGCGAGGTGATGCATCTTCGCGATTCCTTAATCGCCAAATACAGCCAGCTTGTCTACAACGGCTTCTGGTTCGCTCCTGAGCGTCTTGCTCTACAAGCACTCGTAACAGAATCGCAAAAGAACGTTAGCGGCGTTGTTCGCTTGAAACTATATAAAGGCAACGTAATCGGCGCAGGCGTACAAAGCCCGGTTAGCTTGTACAACCCAGACATCGCAACGATGGAAGCAGATCCGTCCAAAGCATATGATCAAGGCGATGCGACAGGCTTTATCCGATTGAACGCTTTGCGCTTGAAGGTTTCCTCGGCTGTCAGCAACAAATAAGCTTTACAAGGGAGTGTAACGAACCAGTGAGTAAATTATGGGGCGGTCGGTTTACGAAAAAAACGGACCAATTGGTAGAGGAATATACAGCATCCATTATGTTCGACAAGGAGCTTGCCGAAGAGGATATCCAAGGCAGCATTGCGCATGTGACGATGCTGGGCAAGCAAGGGATCTTGCCGGCCGACGACGTGGAGAAAATCAAAGACGGCTTGCACCGGGTATTGCAGCGCATTAAGCGCGACGATATCGAGTTCTCAATCGGAGACGAAGATATTCATATGAATATCGAGAAGACTCTCATTGATGATGTAGGCTCCGTTGGCGGAAAGCTGCATACAGGACGCAGCCGGAACGATCAAGTAGCAACAGACATGCACTTGTGGCTTCGCAAACGGGTAGTCGAGTTCGTGGATATGCTCTATAAACTGCAATCCGCACTTATTGAGCAAGCTAAAGCGAATATCGATACAATCGTGCCGGGGTATACGCATTTGCAGCGCGCGCAGCCGATTCTATTTGCCCATCATTTGATGGCGTATGTTTCCATGTTCGGCCGTGATATCGAGCGCCTACAGGACAGCTATAAGCGTATAAACGTATTGCCGCTTGGAGCGGGGGCGCTTGCGGGAACGACGTTCCCGATCGACCGCCACTTTGTAGCGAGCCAGTTGAAATTCGATCGCGTCTATGAAAACAGCCTGGATGCGGTAAGCGACCGCGACTTCATCGTTGAGTTTCTGGCGGACGCTTCGATTATCATGATGCATCTTTCGCGTCTCAGCGAGGAGTTAATTCTATGGTCGAGCACGGAGTTTCATTTCGTCGAGCTTGATGATGCTTTCTGCACGGGCAGCAGCATAATGCCGCAGAAGAAAAATCCAGACGTTCCCGAGCTGGTGCGCGGAAAAACAGGCCGTGTTTACGGCGACCTCGTCGGCTTGTTGACTGTGCTCAAGTCCTTGCCGCTTGCGTACAACAAGGACATGCAGGAAGACAAGGAAGGCATGTTCGATACGGTGAAGACGCTGCAAGGCGCGCTTCAGCTGTTCGCTCCCATGATCGCGACGATGAAAGTGAACAAGGAACGCATGCGCCAAGCTGTGAACCAAGACTTCTCCAACGCAACCGATATTGCGGATTTCCTCGTCGGCAAAGGCTTGCCATTCCGTCAAGCGCATGAGGTTATTGGCAAGACGGTTCTCTACTGTATCGAGCAAAACAAATACTTGCTGGATCTTACGTTGGAAGAATTCAAGCAATTCTCCTCTTTGTTCGATGACCGTATTTATGCGGTGCTCCAACCAGAGCAGGTTGTGAATGCGCGTAATGTTTACGGCGGTACGGCAAAAACCCAGGTAGAAGATGCAATCGGCCGTGCGGAGGCTGCTTTGGCAGAAACCGCAGCATGGGTAACCGAGTATTTGGAACGCAGCAGATAATGGAGCCTGATCATTCAGGCATTGTATATAAAAAGCAGTTCGGCGTAGCCCAAGCGGGCGAGCAGCCGAACTGCTTTTTTTTGATCATATGAAGCTGCTTAAGAACATAAGAGTTGCATAAACTTAGATTCCATCCTCCAAGATCGGCTCTTTCACGCTCGGAGCAGGCGTCGGCGTTGCAGCCGGGTTATTCCCGCCTTTGTGCGGACCTACTTCGATCAGGGAAGGCTGCGCTTTGTAGGTATCACGCGAAATTCGGTCTCGGCTCACAAGCTTGCCGTCCTTCTTAAGCGTACGGAAGGTTTCTACAACATAGCCCAGCTTGCCTTCCTCCACAACCACCTTTTGACCGGGAGATAGGCCTGCGTTGCTTCTTTCTTGCACAGAGGGAGCAATGGTTTTCAGCGTTACAGATTCGATGTCGTAGCTCTCGTTAGGGTTCATGGTCCCGAAGAGTTTAATCGTAAGCTTGCGTTCCTCTACTTGGGTTCGAATGATCAAATGCTTGCCCGTTGTGTTTTTAAATCGGAAGTTAATGGCACCACCGGCATAGGTGGCATCCTGACCAATAGGCAAATAGGCGACCGGCAGGGAATGGTTGCGCCGCTCCACAATCTCGAGGCCCGCTCGCAGCGCCGCATTATAAAGCGTGCTTGAAACCTGGCAGATTCCGCCGCCGATACCGGGAACCAGTTTCCCGTTTAGGATAACAGGAGCCTCTCGATATTCGTATAGTTCCTCCGCATGTTCTATGAGACTGTTGTAATCAAAGATCTCGCCGGGCGCCAGCTCCCAGCCGTCAAGCGCCTCAGCCGTAACCGTAACGTTATGGGCACGACCCTCTGCGCTTGTCTTGAAATCGGTAGAGAACGAAATAATTTTACGTTCGATTCCTTCATCCTTCAGCTTTTCAAGCGTAAGCTCGGGGTGAATGGTTGTAATCGGAAGGGTAGCTGTAAAAGCCATTTCGACGGGCAATCCGATTTTTTCCTTGGGCAGTATAACCCATTGATCAACACGGGCCGTAAGCTCGGCAGTATCAAGTCGGTAAGCATCAACATGTGGCTCATAGACGACATGGTCGTCATCCGTTATGGTTCGTGTAGCGTTTTTGGTTTCGTTTTTCTCTATCCAGCTCCACTGCTTGCGTAAGGCGGCATCAAAAACATCAGCATTCCAGCTTTGAATAAGCGCATAGGATTTCTGGAATTGGTACCGATAGACGGCACGTTCCCATATGTCTCCCTTTTCAAGCTTAGCCAGAGCTTCCCGGGCCCCTGTGAATGCAGCCTTATAGCCAAGCTCCGAAACGGTCCATTGCTTGCTGTCGCTCGCCACAGCAGCAGAAGATTGGATCGTAATTGTACGCTGCAGCAGCGACTTCTCATATTGATCGAGCTTATTGAGCGCTTCTTGCAGCGCCAAGCCGCCGATTTGGATACCGCCGGCATCAACCTGCTTAGGAACGGTCTTTTGAAGCGCATAGTTCCAGACAAAACCCCAGCAGACTGCTGCGGCCAGCAGGAGGGAAGCTAGCACAATAATGCCAATATGGATACGTTTTACGATACGAATCACTCCTTTCTGCGCGTGAAAAACAAGGCAGTCTTACATGTATATGCTTCATGCCCTGTAATTTTGTCTAGCGCGCAATAGCGGCTGATTCGACAAACGTTTTTTTATGAGATTTGTGAAAAATGAGGAAAGCGAGCTTCTCATGAAGGAATTGAGCACAAACTGTCGAAATAGTAGTACTGACTATAAACAGGATGTGATAATGTGATTGAGATGCAAGACATATGGAAGACGTACACCGACGGAACGCATGCGTTAAGAGGCGTCTCTGTTCGTATAGATCGCAATGAATTTGTTTATCTAGTAGGACCGTCAGGTGCGGGGAAATCCACATTTATGAAGCTGATTTATCGCGAGGAAGTACCAACGAAGGGCCAGCTCTCCGTGAACGGTTTTAATATAGGCAAGCTGAAGCCGCGTAAAATTCCATTCGTAAGGCGCAATATAGGCGTCATATTCCAGGACTTTAGACTATTACCCAAATTAACGGTATTTGAAAACGTCGCTTTTGCGATGGAGGTTATCGAGGCGCCAACCAGGGTGATCAAAAAACGGACGATGGAGGTGCTCGACCTCGTTGGACTGAAGCATAAGCATGCCAGCCTTCCAGCTCAGCTATCGGGCGGTGAGCAGCAGCGCGTATCGATTGCAAGGGCAATCGTGAACAATCCCTCTGTTATCGTAGCGGACGAGCCTACCGGGAATTTGGATCCGGAGACGTCGCTTGGCATTATGAACCTGCTCGAGGAAATTAACTTCCGCGGGGCGACGATCGTAATGGCTACTCATAACAAAGATATCGTGAACTCCATACGCAAGCGCGTCATTGCAATCGAGAACGGCAATATTGTCCGTGATGAGGCTAGAGGGGAGTACGGCTATGAAGCTTAGAACCGTAACCCGACATCTTCGAGAGGGCGCCAAAAACATAATTCGAAATGGTTGGATGTCCTTCGCGTCGATGAGCTCGATATTTATATCGTTATTTATATTAGGCATCTTTTTACTGCTCGCTTTGAACGTCAACCATATGGCTGCTCAGATTGAAAGCCAGGTGCAGATTCGTGTTTTTCTCCAGTTGAACGTGGAACAGGCGAAGATTACGGAAGTCCAGAACAAGATCGGCAATCTTACCGAGGTGAAAAAAGTTTCATTCGTATCCAAAGCAGAGGGACTTGAGCTGCTGAGAAAAAACTTGGGCGAAGACAATAAGGATTTACTCGACGGTTATGAAAATGAAAAAAACCCGCTGCCTGATTCGTTTACGGTTGAGGTATATGACCCCCAATCTATTGAGAGCGCAGCGAAACAAATAGAAGCTATAAATGCAGCGGATGAGCTGATTCCGATTGCTAAAGTCAAATACGGGCAAGGAACGGTCGAAACCTTGTTCAAAATTACGAATGCGGTTCGTTACATAGGGATCGTGGTCGTTATTGGATTATCTGTGACGGCGATGTTCTTAATTTCCAATACGATTAAGATGACGATTATTGCAAGAAGACGCGAGATCGGCATTATGAAGCTTGTTGGTGCAACGAATGCTTTTATACGCTGGCCATTTTTCATCGAAGGTGCGTTGATTGGAATTATAAGTTCCGTTCTCACAACGGGAGCCGTTTTATTTAGTTACTCGCAGCTGGTCAAAATTACGCAAATGGAATTATCGCTTATGATGATAAAGCTCGTTACGTTAGAGGATTCTGGCCTGTTGACGGCAGCGTTGCTCATAGGTCTTGGCACGATTATCGGTGTTTGGGGCAGTACCATTTCGATACGCAAGTATTTGAAAGTGTAGGTGGATATGAACGTGAAGAAGAGAAAATGGCTATTATTTGTAGCTACGATGATGCTCACGGTGTTTGTATTGCAGCCAACTGGAGGGGAGGCGGCTTCCCTAAGCGATATTAAGAAACAGATTGCAGCTGCCAAAGCCGAGATGAGGGCAGCCGAACAGCGCGCTGCCAAGGCAGAGAGAGAGGCCGCAAGCGTGAAGCAGCAGGCTGCGAATGCGCACAAGCAGGCTGAAGCTGCAGAGAATGAGAAGGGAACCATCCAGGATAAGAAGGCGGAAGCCCTTGCTTCGATCAACAACATCATGGCCGAGATTGATAATGTAGTCATTAACAAAACAAATGCGCTTGCACAGCGTGATGCTAAGGAAGAAGAGCTGCTGCAAACAGGTCTTGAATTAGACCAAGCTGAGGAGCGGGTGAATACTCGTGATGAGCTGTTGCAATCCCGCATGCGCCTCATGTATACGAACGGATTTGTTTCATACATGGACGTATTGCTTAGCGCGACGAGTTTCACTGATTTCATTGACCGTTTCGATGCTCTTCAATCCATCTTGTCGCAGGACCGTGATATTTTGGCAGAGCAAAGGGAAGAAAAGGAGCTTGTCGCCCTCAAGAAAGTTGAGGTAGAGAAGCAATTTGGCGAAATGTCTAAGATTTATGAAAAGCTTGAAATGTATGAGGCTCATCTGGCTAAGAAAGAAGAAGAGAAGCAGTTGATGATTGCGAGCTACAACAGCAATATCCAGCAGCTTGACGGCGAACTCGACCAAATAGACAGTAAGCTTCATCAAATAGACAGTACACTCGAGGAGCTTGAAGGAATTAGCAAGGAGCAGGAAGATTTGCTTATGGCTCTCGCAGCCAAAGTGTCCAAGCTAAATGCCGAGAAAAATAATATCTCGAATCCGTATAGCGGCGGTAAGCTAGGCATGCCGATTAGGGATAACTACCGGATTAGCTCAAACTTTGGTACGCGGGTCCATCCGATTTCGGGCAAGAAGCATACGCATACAGGAATCGATTTCGCAGCACCCCAGGGTACAGATATTTATGCCGCCGAGGATGGCGTTGTGTTAGTTGCCCAGAGCTGGAGCAGCTACGGCAACTGCGTCATCATTGACCATGGAAATGGCTTATGGACGCTGTATGGTCATATTCGCAATGGAGGAATTAAGGTTGAAAAAGGCGAAAAGGTTCAAAAAGGCCAAAAAATCGCCGAGGTTGGCAGTACGGGCAACTCGACCGGACCGCATTTGCATTTCGAAGTACGTAAAAACCAGACGCCGGTAAATCCGAGCAGCTATTTAAAATAGGCATTATTCATAGCGAATTATTCATAACGAATTTTCAGAGGCAGCCCATGTGGCTGCCTCGTTTGAAATTTTGATCCCTTACCTGACGAAATGATCATCTTTGCCGGATAAGACAAATAATTGCAAGCAAATTGTCATATACTAGGGTGGTCTTAAAGCTAAGACCGTGGAAGATGAGAAGGTGGTGTAGACAGGTGCATTTCAAAGGACGTACAGTATTCGCGTTCGTTATGCTGACGATGATTGCCTCCGTGCTCGTGACGCTTACGATCGCGGACCAAATGATCAATCCGGATCAGCATTCGGCACCTGCCCTCACAGCGTCTGCGAGTGACGAGAGTGAGCAGTTCGGGCTGAAAGAGGACGAGCTAACGAAGTTAAATGCGGTACTGGAATTAATCGAGACCAAATATTATCAAAAGGTTGACCGCCATGAGCTGCTGGACGGCGCGGTCAGCGGAATGATGTCCTCGCTTGATGATCCTTATTCCGTTTATATGGAGAAGGATGTCGCGCAGCATTTCTCTGAATCGATCGAGGGCTCGTTCACCGGCATTGGTGCGGAAGTAACGCTTGAGAATGGCAAAATCGTAGTCGTTTCGCCAATTAAAGGATCGCCGGCCGAGCGCTCGGGATTGCTTGCGAAGGACGTCCTGCTCTCAGTGAATGGCGCCAAGCTTGATGGTTTGAATCTGCAGGATGCCGTCGCCAAAATTCGCGGTCCTAAAGGAACCAAAGCGAAGATTCAGGTGCAGCGCGCAGGCTTCTCTGACCCGATTCAGCTTGTGTTGATCCGTGACGACATTGATGTGGAAACGGTATATGGCAAGCTTCGGAAAGATGGAACAGGGGTCATCGAGATCAGGCAGTTTTCGCTGCATACGGCAGAGCGCTTCAAGCAGGAGCTCGCGAAGCTGGAGGAGCAAGGCATGAAGGGCCTCGTTCTGGATGTGCGCAACAATCCAGGCGGCGTGCTGCCCGTTGTGGTGGATATCGCCCAATCCTTTTTGGATAAAGGGGCAACGGTCGTCCAAGTAGAGGATCGGGAAGGCAAACGGGAGAAAACGTTGTCTAAGGGCAAGAGTAAAACGTACCCGATTGCCGTTCTTATGAATAACGGAAGCGCAAGCGCCTCGGAAATATTGGCTGGAGCTTTGCAAGAAAGCGCTGGAGCGAAGCTTGTTGGCGAAACGTCCTTCGGAAAAGGCACGGTACAGGTTAGCTATAACAAAGCGCTAGGTGACGGAAGCCTATTGAAGATGACCATTGCGAAGTGGTTGACGCCAAAGGGCAATTGGATCCATGAAAATGGAATCAAGCCGGATATTGCCATAGAGCCTCCTGATTTGTACAAGGTAGCTAGGCTGGCACTTGAAGAGACGCTGAAGCAGGATACCCTTGGCGAACAGGTGCGCAGCGTACAAATTATGCTGCACGGCCTTGGCTATGAACCGAAGCGGGAAGATGGCTATTATGGCCTAGAAACGGTTGAGGCCGTAAAGAAATTCCAGACTGAGCATAGCCTGCCGGCTACGGGACAAGTCGATAAGGTAACCGGTGAGGCGCTTGAAGCCGCGGTTATCAAATGGATTCAGGATGAGAAAAACGATACCCAGCTGCATGAAGCAATTAAAGCGGTAAGCAGGAAATAATCTGGATGTGTCGAATGAATAAGAGGTTGACTCTGTTTAACGGAGTCGGCCTTTTATTTTTTTGCGCAAGCGGGTAATTCGGAACGAGCGAAGGAGTGTTAGCTATGGAAACGGCGAACGAGTTGCTGGAAATGCTCGGGAAAGCGGCTGTCCAATTAGTTGCACAGCCATTTTATTATATTGCGGTATTGTTTATCATTTTACAATTTACAAGACAGATACGAATGGAACGGCAATTATTCGCAGTTAAACTGCATAATTGGCCCAGCTTGGTTTTGAAAGCGCTGCTCGCTGGCTTGGTTATTGGGTTAGCTGTGTCTATAGCGGGTGCTTTTGTCGGGTTAACATTAACGGGAACGGCAGTGATATGGTTATGGGCAGTAGCGGCTATTTTAATGCTCATACGCATACGTTATTTATGCTTCGCTTATAGTGCAGGTTTCATTACCCTTCTACAGTGGGTTGTGGGCTTCACCGCATTGGCGGAGAGAACAGACTGGCTCGGCTCAATGGCGGTTTCGCTGGCAAGCATTGACGCAGCTGGGCTGTTGGTTTTAGTAGCGCTGCTGCATCTCGCAGAAGCAATACTCGTACGCTGGCAGGGTGACCGGCTGGCAACGCCGCTATTTCTGGAAGGAAAAAGAGGCAAGCTTGTTGGCGGTTATATGCTTCAGGGCTTCTGGCCAGTACCGCTGCTGATGCTAGTTCCTGCGAATATAAGTGGAGCATCCACGGCAGCACTGCCTTGGACGCCGCTCTTTGGAGCAGATTGGTCGCAGGGCTGGTCAATCATTGCATTGCCTATGATTATAGGGTTCACGGAAATGACAAGATCGTTACTGCCTCGCGAGAAAGCGAAGCATGCGGCAAGAGGCTTGCTATTGTACAGCATCTGTTTGGCGGGCGCTGCTCTAATAGCATGGTGGCAGCCGATTTTGCTGCCGATTGCAGCTGGTGCATCGCTTTTGATGCACGAAGCAATCATTTGGAGAAGCCGAGTGAAGGAAGCGGCACAGTCTCCTTTATATGTACATGATTCACGGGGCTTGCGAATACTGGGCATCGTGCCAGGGACGCCTGCAGCGGCTATGGGACTCGCAACGGGCGAGATCCTGCATAAGGTCAATGGTGTGCGCGTGAAGACGAAGGAGGACCTGTACGAGGCTCTCGTACAGAACTCTGCGTTTTGCAAGCTTGAGGTGCTCAATTTGGATGGGGAAATTAAGTTCGCTCAACGAGCACGTTTCGCTGGCGAGCATCATCAGCTGGGTGTCATCCTTGCTCCTGATGAGCAAGCTAACTACTACGCATCCGCCGGACCTGCCTCCTTAGTGGAGCTGCTTCGCAGCTATCATGCATCGAATCGACGAGGGGTTCACGCAAAGGAAGCGAAGCATTAAGCGATTGAATAAGAAAACAGACTGCATACGGATGATAATCAGCCGCATACAGTCTGTTTTTTTATGCTTTCTTACGTTTGAAACGAAGCGCAACTCCAAGAATAAGCAAGCTTAATCCAAGAATTTGCATCATTAGATAGCTCTCTTCTCCCGTTTTTGGAAGGTTGGTAACTGGTGGCGTAGTACCAGAATCAATACCGCCTTGTGGAACCTCAACGTCGATTTCGAAGAAAATTTCTTCTTCATTGCCGTCTTTATCCTTCACGATAATAGAGAATTGATCCTTGCCTGTATAGCCTGGATTAGGTGTATAAACCCAATTGCCTTTGTCGTCGACTGTAACCGTACCGTGCTCTGGCTTCTCGCCAATGCTCGGCTTGCTGTCTTTTGGTATATCGACATGTCCGTCAATTGGTTTATCCTGCTCCGTTGTTTCATGCTCTACAGGTGGTTTTTCTTCACCTGGGGTAGTTGGCGGATTGGTTGGATCTACCGGAACTTCAGGATCAGGGCCGCCTGGTGTTACAGGTGGAAGTACTGGTGGCAAAACAGGTGGAAGTACGGGCGGTGTTGGAGCATTATACAAGCCCAAATCGATCGTCAGATCCTCCCATCCATTTGGCGCGGTTTGCCCAATGTGAATGATATCTGTATAACCCTCTTGTGTTTTGTTGGAGTCCTCGGCAGCAGAGAAGCCATCTACTTCTGCTTGCGTGGGAATATATCCAGCAGGAACCATAAACTGCACAAAATATTGCCCGTTTATAAGATGATCAAACAAATAATAGCCAGGCTTGCCGTCGTTGTCATTAGCCGTTTTCGTTTGCTCAAGGAAGTTTTTATCCTTGTCAAATAGCTTAACAACGACATCGTTAAAGCCTGTTTCAACCGCTTCGTCCTGCTTGCCGTTCGAATTGCCATCGTACCATACATAATTACCGATTTTACCTTTGGCAATCAACCCAAGGTCAATCGTGTGGTCAATCCATCCTTCGGTGTGTCCAATCGTGATGATGGATGTGATTCCACTGGCATCCGTAGGGTTCGAATCTAGAGCTAAATTGGAGCCAGCACCGGCAACAGTCTTTTCATAATCAATCGGATAGACGAACTGTACGAAATAGTTGCCTTCGCGTAGATTATCGAATAGATAGTAGCCAGACTTGCCGTCTGGACCGGTTTTCGTTGTTGTTTCTTCATATGGTGTACCGGCTGCAGAGTCTTTGTACAGCTTGACAATGATACCGTTAATCCCTTGTGCAGCATTCTCGTTTTGTATGCCGTCACGGTTGCGATCCAGCCATACATAGTTGCCGATCTCGCCTTTAGCGATCAGTCCCAAATCGATGCTTGCATCGATCCAACCAGCTGCTTCACCGATTTCGATTTTTGCAGTAGTATGGGTGCTGTTCGTTCCATTTGAATCAATTCCGTCATTGTCGCCGCTTTCCGCTACGGTCTTCTCATAGTCGGTTGGAAGAACGAACTGGACGTAATAGTCGCCTTCGAGCAGCTCTTTAAAGCTATAGTAGCCCGGTTTGCCGCTTGGATCGTTGGCTGTAGTCGTTTGTGCTACTGGAGTACCGCTAGCTGTACCTTTGTATAGCTTGACAACAACACCATTAATGCCATCTGAATCTTTCTCATTCTGAATGCCATCACGGTTGCGGTCATGCCACACATAATCGCCCAAGCTGCCGATTCCGATAAGCCCTAAATCGATCGTAAGATCATTCCAGCCATTTGGTGCTGATGCGCCGATCTCGATGACTTGGGTGAAGCCATTCGTTGTCGGATTGGAGTCATCTGCCGTTGTTGTGCCAGCTGCTGATGCTTTTGCAAGACCAAAGATGCTCGGCACTTCAAATTCGACATAATAATTCCCGCCAACTAGATGCTCGAATAAATAATAACCAGGATCACCAGCAGTGTCATTTCCAGTTACGGTTTCTTCAAGCAGGACTTTGTTTTGATCGTACAACTTGACTTTGATGCCATTAACGCCGTCTTTCTCTTCCTCGTCTTGCTTGCCGTTGTTGTCGCGGTCTACCCATACATAGTTACCGATGCTGCCTTTGCCGACTAGTCCCAAATCAATCGTATGATCAACCCAGCCAGCAGCTCCTCCGATAACAATTTGTTGTGTAAATCCGCTGTTGTTTGTTGTGTTAGAATCTGTTCCTGAGCCAGGAACGGAACCTTCAACCGTTTTGCTGTAATCATTAGGAATAATAAATTGTACGTAATAGTTGCCAGACAACAAGTGATCGAATAGATAGTAGCCAGGGTTTCCGCTGCCATCATTCGTTGTTGTCGTTGTAGCAATTGCCGTACCATTAGGGTTATCCTTGAACAGCTTCACGATGATTCCGTTAATGCCATTCTTTTCAAGCTCGTTTTGAATACCGTCACGGTTGCGATCCAGCCATACATAATTGCCGATTTCTCCTCGAGGGTATAATCCAAGGTCGATGGTTGGATCATCAGGAGCAAGAGCCGTAAGCACAATGTCTGCTGTTACACCCGATGCATCAATCGCATTGGAATCAGTGGCTGTCGTGTCTTGATTTGATTTCGTTACATCATAATCGTTAGGTACGACAAACTGTACGTGATAAGTTGCAAAAGGCAATCCTTTGAACGAATAATGACCAGCTTTTCCATCCTTGTCGCGAGTAAGCGTTGTAGCAATGACGTGATTGCCTGCATCAAGCAGTTTTACAGTAATGCCGTTAATGCCGTTCTCGCTTGCATCTTGAATGCCGTCTTCGTTTAGGTCAAACCACACGTAGTCGCCGATGGAGCCTCGCGGATCGCCTGTGACCGGAATTTCATGCGTATCCGTTACAGGAGGCGTTTGCGCTGGGTCAGCTTTAACCGTATTCACGATGGAGGCACCGCTAACGTCAGCATTTGTTAATTGATACGGATAAGTAATTTCAATCGACTTTCCTGCTTCCAATGAAGGAATGGATGGAATGCCAGAAACCTTCGTGTCCGTAATGACGATGTTCGTCAATGTGCTGCTGCCTGTGTTAGTGACCGTTACGAGGTAATCGATCCAATCACCTTCATCGGCACTTGATGCAGATGTTCTGCTGCTTGTTTTTACTACTTTGACGCCTGCAGTAGGAATGCTTTCTGGATCCTCCAGAGGTTTGTCAGCTTCATTGTAATAAACAGTAGCCTTATTATCCAAATCGCTTAAATCGAAATCAGCTGTTGTTACGGAATAAGTGCCATCAAGCACAATTTTCTTGCCAGGGGCTAATTTCTTAATCACGATATAAGGCTCGGTTCCTGAATTGCTTACGCTTGAAATAACATCAGGACGCGAGTGCGTATTGCCGTTTATCGCAATGGACGAGCCGTCGTACGTTAGCGTCGTGAAAGCAAAACCTGCTTGATTGCGATCAAGTGTGTCCTGTACTTTAATGTTGTGCAAAGTAACCGACGAAGTGTTTGTAAATTCAATTTTGTATTGCACGTCGTTGCCTGCAACGACGTAGCTAGTATTTGGCGCTTCCGTTGAAGAACCTTTAGCTACAGCTGCAATTGTCTTGACCAAAGAAGCCGACGGGAACGAAGGAACCACTGTACCCTCTTCTACAAGACCTAAATCGATTGTGAAGTTTTTGATTTTATCCGTGTCTAAAACATCAATGGTGATGATGTCTGTACGATATGGCGTATGCGTATCGATAGGAGCAAGTTTAGTGACTATATTTGAGTCGGTATCTTCCTTGTGTTCAAGATCTGCTCCCGGCGTGTTAGCCGTTGTCGGGGAATATCTCTCCGGCAGAACAAACTCGACTTCATATTTACCGGTAGGAAGGCCTTGGAACAAATAGTAGCCGGGGCTTCCGTTTTGGTGATAGCCGGTAATCGTTTCTTTATATGGAGTGTTTGAACCATCCTTATAAAGGTTAACTTTTATACCGTTTATCCCAGCTCCTTGCCCGCTGTCCCCAGGATATTCTTCATCCTGAATGCCGTTGCGGTTGCTGTCGAACCAGACAAAGTTCCCGATTTCGCCAAGCGGAACATGTTGATTGTTAGGATGCACCAGGAATCCGACTTTGTTAGGTTCTGCAGGCAGCATCGTTCTGCCACTAGCTGCGCTTGTTGCTTGAATAGCAAAGGAGTTCCATGCTACTTTTCCAGTTTCAGTTCCTACTGGGGCGTTCATGTCCCAGCTAAGAACAATATAGTCACCTGGAGCCAAATCATTGCTACCGTCACTGCCTTTAATGTTTTTGATCTCAAAGTACAGCGATTGAATATCGGTTAGGTCGTCACTTGTGAAGCTTGCTTGATTAATCCAGCCGTTCTTGCTGCCAACCGCATTGGGAAAGTTCACGATGGCGCTTTTGTCAGCTGAAAGACTGTAATATACATTCAGATCGTAGGTGACGGTTTTGCTTGGGCCGCCACTCTCAGGGACATAAGTAAATGTTTTGCCGGTACCTGAGGTCGGAGCTGAAGCAAGGTTTGGACGCCATTCGGAACCACGAGCCGTGTTTCCGAGTACGGATTGGTCACCGATAAACGGAAGGATATCGATTGCGTCAACCTTGGATAAACGAGTATTACCGCTGTTCTGTATAACCAGCTTGTAATCGGCTGAGCCGCCCTCATAGGTAGAACTGAATCTCGGGAACTCCGTATATTCAGAGCCTCCTACTACGCGGTCAAAAGGTGTAAATGAAATCGCTGGTTCCCCGCTGTAGCCGCCAGAGTTAGCGACGTCGAATACGGGCGCGAGATCTCCTTTGTTCCATTTTGCTGATTTAACGACAGCTGCCAAACTGACGACTACGGGTGCGCTTGCATTGACATAGTAGCGCTCATCAGGGTCAGCAGGATTAATGACAAACCCAAGAGCTGTTCCTGAGCGTCCTGTATTGTCGGAGGCCCAGCCCGGGAAGTCGGAAGGAGCAAATGGATTGCTATTCTGATCATGCCAGAACTGTGTAGTCGGGTTAGTTGGAGCTGCATAAAGATTATTGACGTAATTAACCGATCCGCCTGTTGCTAGGGCGCCTGCGTGGATTTGACCACTGTAGGTAATGGTTAACTGCGTACCTGGATCAAGAGAAATGCCTGCAGGCCATGACCATTTGGCAAGTGTTTTGCCATTCAAATCGGGCAGTATTTCTAATTTCGGAGGTACTGCGCCAGCGGGCAAGCCGGTAATCGTAAAGGACGCGGCTAGTGCTGTTGGTACATCAATCTGTTTCGGATTGGTATAGTAATTAAAATCCTGAGGCAGAAGGTCATAAATGACAGGATCTACCCATGGACCGGTCGCGTCTATTTTATTGCTCACTTTAATCGTAAATGGAACGATACTAAGTGGACCATAAAATGCGCCTCCAGGCTGGCTGTCCTTCGAAGCGGTAAGCCAAGGCTTCGGCTCATTAATAAGGAACGTCGATGCTGCTTTTCCAGGTGTTTTGGCAGCATATGCCCAGTTGCCAGGCGTTACTTCGGTTAAAGCATCATAAGCAATGACGGCACAGTTTTTGATGATATCTCCCTGCTCGACGCTAGGGTCTGCATTTGAAGTTACCGTACCGCAAGCAGCGTTCTCGCTTGATCTAGCGCCAGTTGCCGTGTTTAAAACCAAACCTTTGATTTCAATGCCGCCGATGGTTTGATTGATAGGCAACGATGCGAAAGTCCAAGATACACTGACTAAAGAGTCGCCTGCAGGCACAATAATATTGCCCGAAGGACCAATGGTTAGTGTACTGCCTGTCGATGCTTTTTCAATTGCATTGCCGCTGGCGTTTGGAGTGAAAGAGTGTACTCCGCCATTTTTCAATACATAAGAAAAAGAGGTCCATTGACGGTTTGGCATTTTCAATTGCGTATACGAAAGCTCCGTCGGAAGCGTATCGGTCAGAACCAAATTGCGAAGCTCTGAATTCGCGCCTGTAGTTGTATTCGTAATGCCGCCAATGGTATAGGTTTGTTCTTGTCCGTGCCAACGGTATTGGAAGGTACGGTTCTTGCTGATTGCGCCTCCACCTGATACAGGTGGTCCGAATTTGGTAATAACCTCTGCATTTTCATCGGTTACTTCTGTTTCGGCGGGTCCTTCTATGGTGTATTGAGTCATCTCTACACGATTTGTTTGGTTGATGGGTCCATTCCAGCCGAGTTGATCTGAGAATTTGAGTGTGACGCGAGCCTCGAAATTTTGACCAGATGCCAAATCAAAATTGGACCATGTAATGGTACGATTGATCATATTGATTACGGGAGTAACGTTAGGACCAGCTGAATGTTGAATATCAGCAAGCGTCACGGTTGCGTTTGCCGGGTAAGTATCTACCAGGGTAATACCTTTAAGCGCGCCGGCAGGAAGGGTGTTACCCTTTTGTACCGATTTGATGCCCACTTTATAGCTTATTGCTCCGCCTACATTGAGTACAGTGCCTGTAAACCCGGAATCTTGGGTTTTGAAGGCTGCCCACTTGTCATATGTAGATTGTGTCGGAGTTGGTGTTGCTGTTGGTGGATTGGTAGGTACAGTCGTTGGATCCGCAGCAATCTTGACATCAATGCTGCTGGAGCTCACGTTTCCGTTAGAGAGTTCCGTAGCAGTTGCCGTATTTGACTTGGTAACAACGGAGTTGGTGTATGTGTTGCCCACCTTGACCTTGATTTCTATTTCTAGAGATTCTCCGGGATTGAGTTGACGGTTAATACTAACAGTATTTCCGGTTGCTCCAGCGCCTGTCACTCCTTGGATGTTAAAGGGAGCGGGAACAATGTCCTCGATCTTCAAATCTTTTGCCAAAGCTACAGTGCTGGCAAGCGCTACATTAATGAAGTAACTGAATTCATCATTCACGCTTACCTCTGTCTTATCTGCGGTTTTTATGATCGTAAGTCCATCGATTGGCGTGCTCGCCTTTACTGGAGCCGCTAAGGGCAGCAGCGCTGTTTGCAACAGCAAGGCGAACAGAATAACCAAGGGGAGAGTACGACCTTTCCGCATGTTCTGAAATAGCATGGTTCTTTCTTCCTTCCTTTCGATCTGTTTTTACTTTTGCATGTGGCAGTATGACGCATCATTCCAGGTGAACGAGAATTAGCCGGATCAGCCTCCTTATTAAAGTCAACCTGCTTGCTCTGAAGGTGGTGGTCGAAGAAGTAATAGGCAGGCGCTTGGAAAATGTCAGGATCATAGTAGCTGGTTCACTGATCGGCAAGGAAATTAATGCCTGATAGGTTAAACACGCACGCTCACCTGTGCTGACGAATTTAGCAAGCTGCTCGAATCCTGGGGAATAATGTGGCCACGAAAAGAATAATGTTGAACAAACGAAAGTCCTGAACCGTCATCATTCGTCAGGTCACGACTTTATTCGCATCATGATTACTATACTGATGTCATCTGTACATTTTCTGAACAATATAGTTCGTTTGGCATATTTTCGTGTGATTCACGTAAATGATTATTAGAAATAAGCCGATATAAGAAATGGCAGAATGAAAAGTTATAGCTCTAAATTTGACATGTTTCAGATGAGTTATGGGAGTGAAGCAATTGAAGGTGCTTTTAATAGATGATGAAAGACTGGCGCTTGTCCAGTTGGAACGGATGCTAAACCAGGCAGCTGAACTTACTGCAATCGATACATTCCAGAACCCGCTGCATGCTGTAGAGCAGGCCGAAGTGCTGCAGCCTGATGTTGTATTTCTGGATATCCATATGCCGGAGATATCAGGTCTTCAAGCAGCGGAGCTTATCCAGCAGGTCTGCCCAGACGCAGATATTGTATTTGTAACCGCGCATGATGAATATGCGATTAATGCATTTGAACTGAATGCCGTAGATTATGTGCTCAAGCCCTTACAGAAATCCCGTATTCAGAAGACGGTTGAACGTTTAATAAGACGGAGGGCCGGTCGAATAAAGTCGTTTCAGGACATCGATCAGCCACAAATGATATATTGCTTCAAAACGCTGCGCTTTCAATCACAGGGGCTAATTCCAGAGATTCCAAAATGGCGAACGTCAAAGGCACAGGAGCTGTTTTTGTATTTGCTGCACCACCGCAAGCAGCTTGTCCATAAGTCTACGCTGCTGGAATTGTTTTTTCCCGAGATGGAATTGAAGCGCGCGATGACACAGCTATATACGGCTATCTATCAAATCAGGCAATGCTTGCAGAAAATGGGGATGGAGCTGGCCATTCAGAACTCTAGTATTCAGGAGGGCTATATTCTCGACATGGGGCAAGTCGTTTTGGATACGGAAATGTGGGAGCGGGGGCTTGCAAAACAAGATGATCTTGCAGAGCAGAATAAAGATAAGCTTTTGCAGCTTCTTGACGATTATGAAGGCGATTATATGCAGGACTATGGATACATTTGGGCTGAAAATGAGAGAGAGCGACTCCGTCAGCTGTGGCTGAACCACGCAAGGGGCCTTGCTCAAAGCTTTCTTCAAAACGACGAGAGTCGCTTAGCTGCACTTAATCTATTTGAAAGAATTCAGGCTGCTGATCCATATAATGAAGCGGAAGGCTTGATTGTTATGAAGCTTTACGATGAATTAGGCTTTTATGACAAGGTTTCTGCTCATTATGAGCGGTTACTATTAACGATGGAGAAGGAACTGGGTTTGCCGGTTGCGGAACCAGTGAGCGCTTGGTACAAGCAGTGGCAGAGCCAAAGGATGGGAAAAGAGCACATTTGTTGAGAAAGGCAGCCGCTTTCAAGAAATACGACAGCTGAGACCGACTTCGGACTTTGATGCGCGTATTTTTTTTGTATATGGCACATTGCGTCAGCTAAAAGATAACGGTATAATAAACGGGAACAAACATTCTTATTTCCTGGCATCGAATGAAAACAATTTCACATAATTGACCATACTGATAAAACAATAGCATGACGAATGACAGAGCGGAGGTTTGGAATGAGCGAGCTTGCAAAAGAAGCAAAGCTGTTTGAGCTGAAATCGGATTATACGCCGCAGGGTGACCAGCCTAAAGCGATCGAGCAGCTGTTAGAAGGTATCAAGGCCGGTAAGCGGCATCAAACGCTGCTCGGCGCAACGGGTACAGGCAAGACATATACCATTGCGAACATGGTCGAGAAGCTGAATCGGCCTACGCTGGTCATTGCACATAATAAGACGCTTGCAGCCCAGCTATGCAGCGAGTTCAAGAGCTTCTTCCCGGATAATGCGGTAGAGTATTTCGTAAGCTATTACGATTATTATCAGCCTGAAGCTTATATTCCATCATCCGACACCTTTATTGAGAAGGATTCAAGCATTAACGACGAGATTGATAAGCTGCGGCACTCCGCGACCAGTTCCTTGTTCGAGCGTCGGGACGTTATAATCGTAGCCAGCGTGTCCTGCATCTACGGTCTCGGGTCGCCAACTGAATATGGCGGTCTAGTGTTCTCGCTCCGAGTTGGTATGGAGAAATCCCGTGATGCGATTCTTCATAGATTGGTAGACATTCAATATCAGCGCAATGACATTAGCTTTACAAGGGGGACGTTCCGCGTTCGCGGTGATATTGTCGAAATATTCCCTGTTGCGAATAATGAAAGAGCTATTCGGGTAGAGCTGTTCGGGGATGAGATTGAGCGTATCTCTGAAATTGACGTGCTTACAGGCGAAATTATCGGGGAACGCGAACATATCGCGATCTTTCCAGCGTCTCACTTCGTTACGCAGGAGGAGACGATGAAGGTCGCGCTCGTGAATATTGAACGAGAGCTCGAGGAGCGTCTTGCCGAGCTGCGCGAGGCAGGAAAGCTGCTGGAAGCACAAAGACTGGAGCAGCGGACGAGATATGACCTGGAAATGATGGCGGAGATGGGATTTTGTTCAGGCATTGAGAATTATTCCGGTCCGTTGACCTTTAGGGAGCGCGGTGCTACGCCATATACGCTGCTGGACTATTTCCCGGATGACATGGTAATCGTGATTGATGAGTCACATGTATCGCTGCCTCAAATTCGCGCTATGTACAATGGTGACCGCGCGCGCAAGGAAATGCTCGTTAATCACGGGTTTAGGCTTCCGTCAGCGATGGATAACCGTCCTCTTCGTTTTGAAGAGTTCGAGGCGAAAGCGAAGCAGCTTGTGTATGTGTCTGCGACGCCAGGACCATATGAAATTGAACATACGGACAAGATGATTGAGCAAATCATTCGTCCTACGGGTCTTATTGATCCGATCATAGACGTTCGTCCAACGAAAGGACAAATCGATGATCTCTTGAACGAAATCCGCGATCGGATTGCAAAGGATGAAAGGGTTCTTGTTACAACGTTAACGAAGAAGATGTCAGAGGATTTAACCGATTACATGAAGGAGATTGGCATAAAGGTTAGATATCTCCATTCCGATATCAAGACGCTGGAACGGCTTGCTATATTGCGGGATCTCAGGCTTGGCGTGTTTCATGTCCTTATCGGAATCAACCTCCTTCGTGAAGGGTTGGATTTGCCCGAGGTATCTTTGGTTACGATTCTTGATGCGGACAAGGAAGGTTTCCTCCGCTCGGATCGCGCGCTTATCCAGACGATTGGGCGCGCGGCACGGAACAGCGAGGGCCGCGTAATCATGTACGGCGACAAAATTACGGATTCTATGGATCGCGCTCTCAAAGAAACCGAGCGTCGGCGTACCATACAGTTGGCATACAACGAGAAACACGGCGTTACGCCGCAAACGATTCGTAAAAAAGTGCATGACGTCATCGAGGCAACGAAGGTAGCCGAGCAGAAGGCTGATTACTTAACCGGGGTCGGAGCGGGCAAGATGAATAAGAAGGAACGTCTGGCGCTTCTTCAAAGGCTGGAAGCGGAAATGAAGGATGCTGCGAAAAATCTGCAGTTTGAGAGAGCTGCTGAATTGCGGGATGCGCTGCTTGAGCTGCGTGCCGAGATGGGCTAAGTAGGAGGAGAAACGATTGGCTAGCGATAAAATAGTAATCAAGGGCGCACGTGCCCACAATTTAAAAAACATCGACGTCACCATTCCGCGCGATAAATTCGTTGTACTGACGGGGTTAAGCGGATCAGGTAAGTCTTCACTTGCATTTGATACGATCTATGCGGAAGGACAACGTCGCTATGTTGAGTCCTTATCTGCTTATGCGCGTCAATTTTTGGGTCAGATGGAGAAGCCGGACGTAGATTCTATAGATGGATTGTCGCCGGCCATCTCGATTGACCAGAAAACGACAAGCCGCAACCCGCGCTCTACAGTAGGCACGGTAACCGAGATTTACGATTATTTAAGACTTCTTTTTGCACGGGTAGGCAAACCTCATTGTCCGGATCACGGCATAGAAATTACTTCGCAAACGGTTGAGCAAATGGTTGACCGGATTATGGAGTATCCCGAGAAGACGAAGCTGCAGATTCTGGCGCCATTAATTTCTGGCCGCAAAGGCGAGCATACGAAGCTGTTGGCGGACATACAGAAGCAAGGCTTCGTTCGTGTACGCGTGAACGGCGAGCTGCGCGAGCTGAGTGAGAACATCGAATTGGAAAAAAACAAAAAGCACAGCATTGAAGTCGTAGTGGATCGTATCGTTGTGAAATCGGATGTTCAGACAAGGCTGGCTGATTCGCTCGAGACAGCGCTGAAGCTGTCTGAAGGACGCGTGCTTGTCGACATTATGGATCAAGAGGAGCTTCTCTTTAGCTCCAACCTTGCATGTCCAGAGTGCGGTTTCAGCATTGAAGAGCTGGAGCCGCGGATGTTCTCTTTCAACAGTCCTTACGGGGCATGTCCAGAATGCGACGGCTTAGGTGTCAAGATGATCGTCGATCCTGATTTGCTTGTGCCGGATATGAGCAAATCCATTGAGGATGCGGCTTTCCTTGCGTGGGCAGGCAGTACCTCAAATTATTATCCGCAGTTTTTAAGCGCCGTTTGCGTCCACTATGGCATTCGTCAGGATGTGCCGGTTTCGGAGCTTGAGCCCGAACAGATGAAGAAGCTGTTGTACGGTACGGGCGGCGAACGCGTTCGCTTCCTTTACGAGAATGACTTTGGCCATCGGAAGGAAGCATTTGTTCCATTCGAAGGTATCGTCCATAATCTGGAGCGTCGCTACAGGGATACCGCATCCGATATGATGCGCGAGCATATCGAGAACTATATGAGCGCCAAGCCGTGTGCAAGCTGCAAGGGACAGCGACTGCGCAAGGAAAGCTTGGCCGTAACGATCCAGTCTCATCATATTTCGCAGGTTACTTCGTTCTCGATCGGAGATGCACAGCGTTACTTTGACTCCTTGAAGCTTACGCAGAAGGAGCTTACGATCGCAAGCTTGATTCTCAAAGAAATCAACAGCCGTTTAGGCTTTCTTGTGAATGTAGGTCTTGAGTATTTGTCGCTTAGCCGCGCAGCGGGAACGTTGTCAGGCGGCGAAGCGCAGCGGATTAGGCTGGCGACACAAATTGGGTCCAGCTTAATGGGCGTGCTCTATATACTGGATGAACCAAGCATTGGGCTGCATCAGCGTGACAATGATCGATTAATCGAGACGCTAGAGCATATGCGCGATCTTGGGAACACTTTAATAGTGGTTGAGCATGATGAAGATACGATGCTTGCTGCTGACTATATCATTGACGTTGGACCAGGCGCCGGCATTCATGGCGGGATGATCATTGCTGAAGGTACGCCAGAAGAGGTAATGGCGAATGAGCATTCGTTGACTGGACAATATTTAAGCGGGCGCAAATTCATAGAAGTACCTTCGGATCGACGCAAGACGAATGAAAAGTGGCTAGAGGTTCGTGGTGCGAAGGAAAATAATCTCCGGAACGTTAATGTAAAAATTCCACTTGGGGTGTTTACTGCGGTAACGGGCGTTTCCGGCTCTGGTAAATCGACTTTCGTGAATGAAATTTTGTATAAAACGCTAGCGCGCGACCTCAATAGGGCGAAGACGCGTCCAGGTCAGTACAAAGAGCTTCGCGGGATTGAACATTTGGAGAAGGTTATCGATATTGACCAGTCACCAATCGGCAGAACGCCAAGATCAAACCCGGCGACGTATACAGGTGTATTTGACGATATTCGCGATTTATACGCAAGCACAACGGAATCCAAAGTTCGCGGCTATAAGAAGGGCAGATTCAGCTTTAATGTTAAAGGTGGACGCTGTGAGGCTTGTCGCGGTGACGGGATTATCAAAATCGAGATGCATTTCCTTCCAGATGTATATGTTCCTTGCGAAATTTGCAAAGGCAAGCGATACAATCGCGAGACGCTCGAAGTGAAATACAAGGGCAAAAACGTCGCAGAAGTACTGGATATGACAATCGAGGATGCGTGCACCTTCTTTGAAAATATTCCGCGCATACTCCGCAAGGTACAGACTTTGTTGGATGTTGGACTAGGCTATATGAAGCTGGGCCAGCCTGGAACGACTTTATCCGGCGGAGAAGCGCAGCGCGTGAAGCTGGCTGCTGAGCTATATCGTCGCTCGACCGGCAAAACGCTCTACATTTTGGATGAGCCGACAACGGGCTTGCATGTACATGATATCGACAGACTTTTGAATGTCCTGCATCGTTTAGTGGACTCTGGTGAATCTGTACTTGTCATTGAACATAATCTGGATGTCATTAAGACTGCTGATTATCTCATTGATCTTGGACCAGAGGGCGGCAGCGGCGGCGGCATGATCGTTGCTACCGGAACGCCTGAGCAGGTCATCAAAGTAGATCAGTCTTATACAGGAAAGTATTTGAAACCGATTCTAGAGCGGGATCGTGCGCGTACCGTTGCTTTGCATAAGGAGAAACAGCAGGTTGCTGCCGCGGCAGAGTAATCACGAATAAGAAAGCAGGCTGAGGTGTACTGCACCTCCAGATTGTTAGATGGTGTCTAACAATTGGGGTGCAGTACAAGGTTCAGCCTGCTTCTTTATTTATATGGGCTATAACTTCTTTAAAATGCTCAACGACCCCCGAATTGTGCAAATAAGGAATGTTTAAATTCATCAAGCAGCATAGGGCCTCTGTGAGTAAAGCAGTTTATAGAGAAAAAATCTAATATCGGTGACAAATATGGAAAGACTTCAGGCTTAGGGGCAACAAGCTTATCGGGCAGCTGTTTGATCATCTGAAGCAGCTCAATAAACTTTTGCGGAACGATAAATGAAGCCTCCGATTGCTGAAACATGTGCATGGTAATAATCTGCTGTGAGTCCTGGTCCATCACAACGAGTGCCATCGGGAAATAAGGTCTACCTTTCTCCATGACGGGCGTAGGGATGAAAAACAGATCGATTTCCCATATGCTTTGGGATGATTTGGCTGTTTTCTTCAACTGGGCTAGGAGCAGCTCATTCGGTACGTACGGTGATTGATCGGATTCCATTTCACCCTCTTCAACGGGCAGCAGCCACTCATTATGCCATTCTAATGCACCGTTCGGTTGAGGTTGTCCTACGCGGTGAAGGAGTTGGTCATTGTTCGAATGGAGTAATTGAGAATTTTCACTGACTTTCGATGCAACCTGTATGGCTTGCTCTAATGCTTCCGATAGAAAGGACACGTCATGGGCATGCTCAAGCGGCCAAGGATAATATCCAGGTTCATGCAATCTGAAGCTCGGCCATGCTCCGCGGCCACGAAATATAAAACCGAGTTTTTTAATCATTTCTCTTTCCTTAGGCTGGAGATTCTCGCGGTCATCAAAAGAGAGCATGAGGCAATGTTGAATAAAAATGGGGTCCTCGTTCAGTTCATCATTGAACATAGCAAGCAACGTATCCAAACCATTTTTTCCCAAATACACGGCCATCCCATAAAGCTCGCCACCCGCTCCCATTACGCAGCAATAACCGGTTAAGCTGGAGTTAGGATCCTTGACAGCGAATATATCACCATTCTCCAGAATGCTCCATGGCTTAGCTGCCTTAAAAGCGATTGCGGTTTCATAAAGTCTTGTCCATTGCTGTTCAGTAGGCTGCATGTTAATTCCTCGCTTCTTCTATCGTTTGGAATAAGTTGTTTATTTGCAATAAAAAAGAAGAAAAAATAAGATCAGGTTTTTATTTATAAGGGAAACTTGATTAATTATAACATTTCTCAACGTTCAAAATAAATAAAAACGACTTTTCACATAGGTGCGGAGTAGTGTGTTTTTTTGCATGAGAGACCGCTTGGCATTTGATGCGTTACCGTTATAGATTATCAATTAATAGGACAATTTAAAATAGCAGCAAAAAAAACGTGACAAACTTGTTACGATTCCCGATTCAGGCTTGCGTCGGAAGCCACAAAAAGCTAACATATAATAAAATAGGTTACGTGCGAGAAAAAGGAGGTCCCTTCATGTTTTTAGCAGAAGAAGCAGCGAAAGCCGCAAGTAAAATCGGTACTTTCGATTGGTTTATGCTTGCCTTTACGGTATTGATCGCAATCGGATTCGTTCGACTGTTGATGGCTCGTCCGAAGAAAAACATTTTCGCGATCGGCTTCACGGCCGTATCACTAGGCTTGTTTTTGTTGATCGACTTTATTATGATCACGAAAGTCTGGATGGCGTAGCATTTCGCATGGAAAAAGGTCTGCCGGACAAGTCTGGCAGACCTTTTTCTATGTTTCTATATGGATCAAACCCACCACATCTCGCCAAGCGGCTCGCGGATTAGAATTTGTTGGAGATTTTGAACGGCTTTGGTGAAGCCCTCGTCAACCGACATTAAGCCATCCTCGTGTTCGATGCTAACCACATAGTCATAACCGACAAGACGAAGTGCGCTAAGAATATCCGACCACACTTTCAGGTCATGGCCGTAGCCAACGGTGCGGAATTGCCAAGCGCGATCCAGCATTAAAGCGTAGGATTGCATATCGGTAACACCATGGTGGTTAACGTTAATCGGATCAATCGTTGTATCTTTAGCATGGAAGTGATGGATCGCTCCTGCGCGTCCCAAAATATGAACAGCTTGTACAGGATCGATTCCTTGCCACCACATATGGCTAGGATCAAGGTTAGCGCCAATCGCGTTGCCAGCAGCTTCACGAAGGCGAAGCAGGGTAGCCGGGCTATGTACGGAGAATCCGCCGTGCAGCTCAAGACCGATTTTTACGCCGCCAGCTGTTGCAAGCTTAGCGATTTCAGACCAATATGGAATAACTTTTGCTTCCCACTGCCATTTCAAAATATCTTGGAAATCGTTCGGCCATGGAGCAACCGGCCAGTTCGGATATTTCGCATCCTCGTGGTCGCCTGGGCAGCCAGAGAAAGTGTTGACAACAGCCACTTCAAGGCGATTGGCAAGCTCAATTGTTTTGCGAATAACCTCATCATGCTCCGTTGAGATTGCTTTTTGCGGATGCAGTGGGTTGGCGTGACAGCTAAGTGCGCTGATCATCAGCCCTCGTGATTCTACTGCTTGTTTAAACGCTTTCAGTTTTCCTTCGTCAGCCAGCAATCCGTCAAGATCGCAATGCGCGTCGCCAGGGTAACCGCCTGTTCCGATTTSGATGGCGTCAAGCCCTTTGGATGCGATATAGTCGAGTGCTTCCTCGAATGGTTTTTGTGCAAAAAGAACGCTAAATACTCCTAATTTCATTTGTTCCTTTACCTCCCGAATCCATTGAATGGATTGATTTAGTAGTCCCACATAGTATACCACTTCTGTAATCAGAACACATAACCGAAATGACATTTGACACAATCGCATAATAACAAAGCAAATCTAGCGTAATGAAGAACGAGGCGTGGAAACACATAATGCTTTTGGACTATATAATTGCGCGATGTTCGTTGTTAATAATTGGAATATATGCTATATTAGACCCCGATTACTATAATTGGAATCGGAGATTTATGCCATCCAGTTTCATAGAGTTAGAGAGAGCTATAGAGGAGAGTGGAGGCATGAAGAGCAAGATGCTCCGCATGTGCAGCATTATCGCATTAGGGGCAATAATTACTGCGGGAACGGCATGGGCCGCTGGAACGACCAGCGCAGGAACCTACATCATGAATGCCAAAAAAATGAATGGTGAGGTATACGTCAAAGCTAGCTCACTGACCAATACGTTAGGCGGGACGGGAACCTTTGATTCCAAGTCCAGCACGTACGCCTACACGCCGGTCGATATTCCGTCGGTCATTAAGAAAGTTTCTCCAGCAGTTGTCGCCATTATAGGCAAGCCCAAAGACGTTGGTTCGGCTGATCCTCGCTATGCGTTAGCCCATGGAACGGGTGTGATTATCCGTGCAGATGGCTGGATCGTTACGAATGCTCATGTCGTAGAAGAAATGACCAATTTAGTCGTGGTTACGGCAGACGGTAAAAAGTACGATGCCGTTCGCACGCATCATGATGAAGCAAGTGATCTCGCATTGGTCAAAATCAAAGCAACGAAGCTGCCCATTGCGAAGCTCGCACCGTCTCCTCTGAAGGTGCAGGTTGGTGAGACGGTTGTAGCGATAGGCACACCCGTATCGTTCTCACTCCGCAATACGGCTACGAGCGGGATACTAAGTGGTATGAATCGGAGCATATCCTCTGCCTACAATCTACTGCAAACAGATGCGGCGATTAATCCTGGCAATAGCGGCGGGCCGCTGGTGAATATGAAGGGCGAAGTTATTGGAATCAATTCTCTGAAGTTTGTAGAAATTGGAGTTGATAATCTGGGATTCTCCATTCCGGCAGATACGGTACAGTATGTGACGAATCACTTTTTCAAATATGGCCATGTCAAAAGAGCGTCGCTAGGACTGGATTTGGAACAAAGCTGGTCAGCACTCATTGGAATACCTACGTCAGACCCGTTGACGGTCAAAACGGTTACGTCGGCTTCTGCACAAAAGCTAGGCATTAAAAACGGCGATTTGTTATATAAAGTGGCTGGTAAACAAGTTTCTGCAATCGTGGAGCTAAATGAGATATTGAAGAGTTATCTGCCTGGCCAGCAGGTTGAGGTCATGCTGCAAAGCGACGGAGATCTTGTAACGCGGAAGCTAACTTTAGTTGAAGGCTAAGAAAGAAACGAGCAAGAATGGATACAAGCAAGCATTCGAACTTATGAGGAGCAATAATATATGAAAATGAACGTTATGAAAAGAATGATTATGCTTGTACTGCCAGCACTCTTGGTATTGGCGCTGCTTCCGATAGCGGCCTTTGCGGCAGATGCGAGCATCCAGGTTGAGGTTCGTCTGAAGGCAGGCAGCAAAACGGTTAAAATTAATGGTCAAGCGACAACCGTGGAGGCTCCTTTTGTCAAAGCGGGTACGACGATGGTGCCGTTGAAAGTGATTACCAATGCATTTGGCGCTGGACTGAAATTGGAGAACGGCAATGTGATCACTCTGGCCTACAATGAGCGCAAGGTTGTTCTGACCTTCGGAAGCAAAACGGTTAAAGTGAATGGTGCTGCAAAAACGGTTGCCGTAGCCCCTGTAGTCGTGAAAGGCGCGACAATGGTTCCGCTTCGCGTTATTGTAGAAGCGTTCGGAGCGAAAATTACGACAGACGCAAAAACCAAAGAAACAGTTATCATCGGCGCAAAAGCGCAATCGTCCGGAACGGGCGGCAGCTCAATTGACTCCGATTACGGAAAAACGAAAATCGGTGATAGTTATTATGGTTGGTCATTGAATTACCCGACTGGCCTTGTTCAAGTTGCGCAAAGCGACAGCGGTGATTTTGTAAGCTGGGCAGATACTGCCGACGCGTCGAAAGTAGCCGCGCAGGTGAATGTCTTCACGGAAATGATCGGCGATGATGTGCTAACGGTTGAAGAGCAGCGTGATCTGCTGTACAGCTATTACGATGGCGATGAAATAACGGTGGATAAGCGTACGATTACGGTAGGCGGCCAACAATTCGAAAAGGTTGTCTCGTATACGAAGCAAAGCAAAATGTATTATGAATATCGCGGGGTTCAAAAAGCGGATAAATACTTTATTGTCCTGGTTGGCGTGAAAGGCTCGGACAAGTCTGTGCTGGGCGGCTATGATGCCTTGTTGAACAGCTTTGTGCCTTCCTTTAATGTGTCTGATAACACCGTAAAAAATATTACAAAGGTCCAAGAGGGCATGATTTCGTTTAAGGATGCCGACTATGGCTTCTCCGTAAAACTGCCGGCGGGATGGTATGATGATTCTGACGGCTCTACTCCCGCGTTTGCGAATAAAACGGATTCCTTCTTGTTTTCCTTTGGATCTCTTTTGACTGGAGATACGCTTGAAAGCTGGGCAGCACGACATGAGAAGAATCTCCGCGAAGAGTTCGTCGGCTCGAACATTCGCAATGTAGCTACAGCACCGGTCAACTTAAAGAACGGAGTGGCATTGAGTCTTTCTTATGATATCTCATATGGTGAAGATTATTGGATCACTTTTAACGAAATTGCTTTTATTTCCGGAGAGTACAGGTATTCGCTGGTATATCTTCATCCGTCAGTAAACAGCGCAAAAAGCAAAGATACGCTAAAACAAGTCATTGCTTCTGCAACGATCGATACGGCGTATATTGAGAAGAACTTTGGACTGGTTGATGATCGGTTGGATCTTATAGACCGCAGCAAAAAAATAACGAAACGCAGCGCCACTTATGGCTACTCCATCGAGATGCCGGCGTTCTGGACAGGCGAACAAAATAACTTTAATGAAGACGAAGTATATTATACGTTTAATGCTGGCGAGTTCGAGGCGTACGAGTCAACCGATTCGGCTGAGCAATTAGCTTCTCAAGTGAATGAGCTTGCATACGGACCCCAGGTGACAACAGAAGGAATAACGATTAAAGAAAATACGACGGTAACAATCAATGGGAAAACCGCGCGCAAGGTAGTGCTGCATGCTGCTAAGCCAAAAGGAATGCTGCCGTATACGGAGATTCTCTATTTTTTTGATACGGCTGATGGTTCGATGGTGTTTTATTTCTCCCTTGAGGACGTCCACGCTACCGAAAGTAACTTGAAGCTGATTAACGACGTAGCGCAATCGATTCGTTTCATTTAATTTAAATTTCAAATGGAGGGCCGGTTCCCGATTGAGGGAGCCGGTCTTTTTTTGCGAATGTGGTCTATTTTGCGGGATGCCAGTATTGTGTAGTGGTATAGATGACCGCGGTTTGTTAAAATAGGTGGAGCAGGTTTCGAGGATGAGAGGAATGGATCGTTAATATGACTGAAACAATAGTAAGATCGGATATAGAGCTGCTGGCTCCGGCTGGCGATTGGGATTGCATGAGAGCGGCTGTGGCGAATGGCGCGGATGCGATATTTTTTGGCGTAGAGAAGTTTAATGCGCGGGCGCGCGCGAATAACTTCCGCAGCGAGGAGCTGCCGGAAATTATGGCCTTTCTTCATACTTACGGTGTGAAGGGCTTTCTAACGTTTAATATATTGGTGTTTGAAGACGAGCTGAGAGATGCGCAGAAGCTGATTGAGATGTGCATCGACGCTGGTGTGGATGCAGTCATCGTGCAGGATTTAGGTTTGGTGAAGCTGATACGAGAGCTTTCGCCGGATTTTCCGATTCATGGATCAACGCAGATGACGATTACTTCGCCGGAGGCTGTCGAGTTCACAAAACCTTTCGGGCTAGAGCGAGTCGTGCTGGGGCGCGAAAATAACTTGAAGCAGATTCGTACGATTGGTGAGCAGGCGAAGCTGCCGATGGAAGTTTTCGTACATGGCGCGTTATGCGTATCGTATTCAGGGCAGTGTCTCACATCCGAAATGTGGGGCGGACGCTCAGCCAACCGCGGCGAGTGCGCGCAGGCATGCCGGCTGCCGTACGACCTTATGGTCGACGGCGAGATTCAACCTATGGGAGACATCGCATATTTGTTGTCGCCGAAGGATTTGGCGGCAATCGATATTGTACCGGAGCTCATCCAAGCGGGCGTGAAGTCGTTCAAAATTGAGGGACGTCTCAAAAGTCCCGAATATGTCGCGAATGTCGTGAGCAAGTATCGGCGCGCGATCGACAAATATTTCGACGGAGACCTATCGAAGCCGTCGGTGGAGGATGTGCGCGAGCTTCAGCAAAGCTTCTCGCGCGGCTTTACGCATGGTTTTTTGTCGGGAACGAACAATAAAATGCTCGTAGAGGGCACGTTTCCGAAAAGCCGCGGCGTTTACCTCGGCCGTGTAGAGCGTGTGATGCGCGATGCGGTTACGCTGCGGATAGACGCTCCGCTTAAGCGCGGCGACGGCATTGTATTTGATGCCGGCGATCCAACGAAGAAGGAAGAGGGCGGCCGCGTTTACGATATCCGGCGCCAAGGCGTAAAAATTGAAGGCGAAGCACAGGAAGGCACAATGATTGAACTGGTAGCCGGACGGAATGACGTTGATCTTCGCAAAGTACATGTAGGCGACCGAGTTTGGAAGACAAATGATCCGGCACTTGATAAGCGCCTGAGAGCATCCTTCGAAACGGAAAAGCCTTACCGTGTATTTCCGCTTCATATTCGGGTTACAGGTGCCTTGGGACAGCCGATGCGCACATGGTGGACGGATGTTCAGAAGGGGACGACCATCGAGGTCGTTACCGAGCTTGAGCTTGAGCAGGCGCAGAAGCGTCCGATGGACGCAGCTTTGCTTGAGGATCAATTGGGTAGACTAGGCGGTACCGTCTATCAGCTTGAGAAGCTGGAAGTCGAGCTTCAGGGAGACTTGATCGTTCCTATCCGCGAACTCAATAGGCTGCGCCGAGAAGCGGTAGAGCTGCTGTCCGGCGAGCGTCCGAAGCCTCCTGTCTACGTGAAGCATGCGGTAGATGCACGTTCTGATGTGCCGAAAAAAGATGTTTTGGCACCGCAAAGCGGCAAGGATGCGAACCTGATTGCTTTATGCCGTACGCTCGAGCAGGTACAAGCAGCGGTCAAAACCGATGTTTCTATCGTATACGCCGATTTTGAATTCATTAAGCAATTCCCTGCTGCAATTGCTGCTGCACGCGAAGCGGGCAAGCCCATTGCGCTGGCAACGCCGCGCATTCATATGCCGGGAGAGAACGGCTATCACGCGAACATTCTGAAGCTGCAGCCGGATGCCGTCCTCGTACGGAACACGGGAGCGCTGTACTATTATCTTCGTGCCCGCGCTGCTAATCCGGATAAGCCTTTCCCTAAGCTTATTGGTGATTTCTCACTGAACGTGGCGAACCATAAGGCGGTTAACCTGTTTACAGAGGTGGGTCTAGATCTCATTACGCCGTCGTACGACCTGAATATACAGCAGATGGTTGATTTGCTGGAAAGCTCGGACACATCGATGCTGGAGATGGTTATTCATCAGCATTTGCCGATGTTCCATACGGAGCATTGCGTATATTGCACCTTCATGAGCGAGGGCACCGACTTTACGAACTGCGGCCGTCCATGCGAGGAGCAGCGCGCATCCTTGCAGGATCGTATCGGAATGGCGCATCCTGTGCGCGTTGATGAGGGCTGCCGTAATACGGTATATAATGCGATCGAGCAATCAGGCGCTGAATATATTCGTAATTTCGTCAGCATGGGCGTATCCCATTTCCGTGTGGAGTTTCTAGAGGAAACACCTGAAAAGGTGCTTGAGGTGCTTGGGCTTTACCGTGATGCGCTTGATGGCCGAATTAGTGGAACGCAAGTGTGGCGCAGCCTTAAGGCAATTAATCAGCTTGGCGTTACGCGAGGACAGCTTGTCAAATAAAGATGGACATGCCATAGCAACGAATCTAAACCGACTTCTCTTTTGCTGAGAGGGCGGTTTTCTTTTTCGACGTGGATAAGTAAAGAAATCACTAGGATTTGACACACTAATCGCCCTGTCATAGCATAGAGGGATAACGCAAATATGCGGCATGCGATTTTGGGGAAGAAGCGAGGCGTGGTCTTACATGAATGGTAGTTGGTTCGCGAGCTGGAGGCATGTATTTAAGCTTGATCCTGAACGAGAAATATCCGATGAAGCGCTTGATGCCATTTGTACCTCAGGAACGGATGCCATCATTGTCGGCGGCTCCAGCGGAGTAACGTTCGAGAATACCGTTGATTTGATGTCGAGGATCCGAAGATACGAGGTGGACTGTGCTCTTGAAGTATCAACGCTCGATGGCGCGGTTCCAGGGTTTGATGGCTATTTTATCCCCCTTGTTCTCAATACGAGCAGGGCAGAGTGGATTACGGGCTGGCAAACAGAGGGTCTGAAGGAATACGGCACCTTCGTGCCTTGGGAGGAAACCGCTGCACAGGGTTATATTATATTGAATGCAGAGGCAACCGCAGCCAAGCTGACAGAAGCACATACAGGGCTAACGGAGACGGACCTGATTGCCCATGTTCGCATGGCGGATCGATTAATGAGGCTGCCGGTCATCTATTTGGAATACAGCGGCAGGTTTGGCGATATGCAGCTCGTGAAGCGTGCGCGTACGACTGCGGTACATGCCCAGGTTTTTTACGGCGGCGGCATAGACGGTGTGGACAAAGCGCGGCAAGCAGCGGAGGCCGCGCATACCGTTGTCGTAGGAAATATTGTATACAGCGACCTAGCTGCAGCGTTGTCGACGGTGTCCGCCGTACGCGAAGTTGTCAGCAGTCGTCTGCAAGGGTAGCCTGAAGATTCTAATGAATAGCAGTTTTGAAAAGAATGGTGCTGCACGGTATAGGAAGAATCGTTTTCTTATGCGGTATGGCGCTATTTTTCTGTTTAAGCGCACTTAGGTGCGAGGGCTTCTGATCAGATGGGCTTTTCATCCCTTAAATGACGGATTTTGGACGGTGTTTTTTGCGTTTGTAAATTGACACAGGGATGGTCGTTGTCTACACTGAGAAGAGGCGAACATATGCGAACAAAGGAGTCGGACCATGTTTAATTTTATGAGCATCGAGCAAGCGGTACAGAAGCTGAATCCGCCGCAGCGCGAAGCCGTTCAAGCGACTGACGGGCCGCTGTTGATAATGGCTGGAGCGGGCAGCGGCAAGACACGCGTACTGACGCATCGAATTGCTTACTTAATCGAAAAGAAGCGTGTAGCGCCATGGAGTATTCTCGCTATTACCTTTACGAATAAAGCATCACGTGAAATGCAGGACCGGGTAAGCGCGCTCGTAGGCCCATCTGGGCGGGATATTTGGGTATCAACCTTCCACTCCATGTGCGTGCGGATTCTTCGCAGAGATATTGATCGGATCGGTTTTACGTCTAGCTTCTCCATTCTGGATTCCTCTGACCAGCTTTCGGTAATTCGCGGCTGCATGAAGGATATGAACATCGACACGAAGAAGGTCGAGCCAAAGGCTGTTCAAGCGGCGATCAGCGGAGCCAAGAATGAACTGATTTCCCCGGAGCAATTTGAACAGAAGGTTGGCGATTATTTCGACGGCATCGTTGCTCAAGTATTTACGAAATACCAGAAGAAGCTAAGGAGCAACAACTCCCTTGATTTTGATGATCTCATTATGATGACGATTCAATTGTTCAAGGATGTGCCCGAGGTATTGGAATTCTACCAGAATAAGTTCCGCTATATTCATGTGGATGAGTATCAGGATACGAACAGGGCGCAATACATGCTGACGCGGATGCTAGCCGATAAGCATCATAACATTTGCGTTGTCGGCGACAGCGACCAGTCCATATACCGTTGGCGCGGTGCGGATATTACGAATATTTTGAATTTCGAAGGCGACTATCCCGAAGCGCGTACGATTATGCTTGAGCAAAACTATCGTTCAACCGCGAATATCTTGGATGCAGCCAATGCGGTCATTAAGCTGAATACCGGCCGCAAGCCGAAGAAGCTGTGGACAGACCAAGGCGCTGGCGACCTTATCGCGCTGTACCAAGCGGATACGGAGCACGACGAGGGATATTTCGTAACAGGCGAGATTCGTAAGAACATAAATAAAAGCCATAAATTTGCCGATCATGCGATCTTGTATCGTACCAATGCGCAATCACGGGTAATAGAGGAAATACTGATTAAATCGGATATTCCTTATCAGATCGTCGGCGGCATAAAGTTCTATGATCGCAAAGAGATCAAGGACCTGCTCGGTTATTTGAAGCTTGTTTCGAACCCGGATGATGATATCAGCCTGGTGCGGATCATCAATGTGCCGAAGCGGGGAATTGGCGATACGACCGTCGGCAAGCTGGCGGATGAAGCGGCGCGGAGAGGCACATCCATATATCGCGTGCTGAACAATCTAGGCGAGGTTGAGGTTAACGGACGCACGCGCACGCTGCTGCGGGAGTTTTATGAGATCATCGACAATCTCACGCGAATGGTTGAATATTTGTCCGTTACGGAGCTGACGGAGAAGGTGCTTGAGCTTTCTCAATATCGGCTTGAGCTTCATCAGGAAAATACACTGGAGTCGAAGGCTCGGCTAGAAAATATTGATGAGTTTTTATCTGTAACGATGGATTTCGAGAAAAGAAACGATGATCGTACGCTCGTAGCGTTTCTAACCGACCTAGCTCTCATTGCGGATATTGATTCCTTGAACAAGGATGAGGAAGAAGCAGAGAAAAACAAGGATGCCGTAACGCTCATGACGATGCACAGCGCCAAAGGACTAGAGTTTCCTGTGGTGTTCATTATCGGAATGGAGGAAAGCGTATTTCCGCACAGCCGGGCGCTTGCCGATAATGAAGAGCTGGAGGAGGAACGGAGGCTTGCTTATGTAGGGATTACGCGTGCCGAGAAAAGGCTGTATCTTACCTGTGCTCGCATGCGTACGCTGTTTGGCCGAACGAGCTCGAATCTGCCTTCGAGATTTTTGCAGGAAATACCGGAGAGCGTCAGAGAAGGCGCATCCAGCGGCAGCGGTGGATATTCTCGCGCTGGCGGTGTTCGAAGCGGGGTTAGCGTTACGGGCGGAACGGGAAGCACTGGTAATGGAAGCCGCGGCACACCGGGTCGCAATGGGGTCGGCGGCTCCGGTGCTGCAGCACCCGGCATGCGCGGAGCAAGCCCGGCAGCCGGCGGACGAGGCGGCGTGCGGGTAAGCACGCCGCTGCAGGATGCGGCACGCACGGCGCAGCAAAGCGGCGGGGCAGCAGGAACTGCTGCTTCGGGCGACTTCGCTTCAGGTGAGCGGGTTTCCCATGGCAAATGGGGGATCGGCGTCATTGTCTCGGTGAAAGGTACAGGCAAAGACATGGAGCTTAATATTGCTTTTCCGGCGCCTGTCGGTATTAAACGGCTGCTTGCGGGATATGCGCCAATAACGAAAGTATAAGCCTTGTCCGTTATTCTGAACGATTAGAAGGAGGAGCATTCCGTGAACGCTCAATTAGAGAGGATGCAACAGCTTGTCGCGGTCATTACAGACCATAATTATCGGTATTACACGTTGGACCAGCCATCCATTAACGATGCGGATTACGACAAGCTTTACGATGAGTTGATTGCGCTCGAATCTGAACTGGGCATGATCCTGCCTGAATCTCCAACGCAGCGGGTAGGTGGTGATCTGCTGAAAGGGTTCGAGCCTTACAAGCATCGTTCCCGTTTATGGAGTCTCGATAAAGCGCAAAACGTCGAGGATCTTCTTACCTGGAATACGCGGCTGCTGAAAGCAGTGGCTGATTATAACGCCAAGAATCCAGATGAACAGCCGCTGCCCCAGCCAACGTATGTCGTAGAGCTGAAGTTTGACGGCTTGACGCTTAACCTTACTTATGAAGACGGGCAACTTGTACAGGCAGCGACTCGCGGGAACGGCACCGTTGGTGAAGGCATTTTGCAGCAGGTACGCACGATTCGGTCGATTCCGCTGTCCATTCCGTTTAACGATGGCATCGTTGAGGTACAGGGTGAAGGCATTATGCAGCTTTCTGTTCTGGCTAAGTACAATCAGACTGCTGCTGAGCCGCTTAAGAATGCCCGTAATGCAGCAGCTGGAGCGCTGCGCAATCTTAATCCAAAGGTTACGGCGGAGCGAAAGCTAAATGCGTTCTTTTATAACGTGGGCTTTGCCGACGGTGTTGCGTTTGAGAACCATCGCGAAATGCAGCAGTTTCTCAATGATAATCGTTTCAAAGTAAATCCTTACGTGACCTATTTGGATACGATTGAAGAAGTGCAGGATGAACTGCTCCGCGTTACGGAACAGCGCGAGAAGCTGGATTTCCTGATCGATGGTGCTGTTATCAAGGTAGTGGATATGCGGACGCGAGAGGCGCTGGGATACACGGATAAATTTCCTCGCTGGGCAGTAGCGTTCAAGTTTGAAGCGGAGGAAGCGGCAACGGTGCTTGAGGCTGTATCGTGGGAGGTTGGCCGTACGGGTAAAATAACGCCAGTGGCACGTGTGGAAGCGGTCGAGCTTGCGGGTGTAACGGTTCAGAACTGTACGCTTAACAATATAGGCGATATTGAGCGCAAAAACCTCAAGTTCGCTTTGGGGACGCTAGTTACAATTCGCCGCTCCAATGACGTTATCCCAGAAATTCTCGGGAAAGCGGACGAAGAGCCGGGGCAAGAGATCGTATTTCCAACGGTATGCCCATCCTGTGGGACGGAATTGGAGCAGCGCGGTGCTCATCTGTTCTGCAACAATAAACTAGGCTGCCAACCGCAAATTATTGGACGCATCACACACTTTGCTTCGCGTGATGCGATGGATATCGATACGTTCAGCGTTATGACAGCAGATCAGCTGTACAAGGATTGCGAGGTGCGGGATCCAGCCGATCTATATGCCTTGACCTATGATGACCTTATTAAACTTGAACGCTTCGGGGAGAAAAAGGCTCTTAAGCTGCTTGCCGCTTTCGAGAAATCCAAGGATAGAGAGCTGGCTTCATTCCTATTTGCGCTTGGGATACCGAACACTGGCAAAGCGACGACCAAAATGCTTGCCGAGCATTATGGCAATTTAGATGCCATTATGCAGGTTGAGGCATCGGAGCTTATTACGCTGCCGGACGTTGGAGGTATCGTGGCAGAGAGCATCGTCGGCTTCTTCCAGGATCCGATTATTATGGCCAGCATAGCGAGAATGCGTGAGCTTGGTGTTAAGGCAGAGGCGGAGCAGCAACTAATAGCCAGAAACGACAGTGTGTTCAGCGGGAAAACCGTTGTGCTTACCGGAACACTGCCCACGATGTCCAGAGATGAGGCGGCAAAGCTTCTTGAAGCCTGCGGAGCCAAAATTTCCGGCAGTGTGTCGAAGAAAACGGATTTTGTCGTTGCTGGCGAAAGTGCGGGTAGTAAGCTGACGAAGGCGCGTGAGCTTGGTATTACAGTCATTGAAGAGGAAGCGGAGCTGCTTCGTTTGTTAGGTGAAACGGTCGAGTAATAGCGATTGCTTCTAGTAAATGAAAAGGGTCTGATACGGAGGGATTGACCTCAGGATCAGACCTTTTTTTGTTTTGTTAGGAGGCAGTGAGCAGCCTTTGGGCTTCTTTGGCAGAAACGGGTGGTGAGAATAAATAGCCTTGCAGCCGATTGCAGCCAAATAACACGAGTTTTTGATGCTGTGAATCCGTTTCTACGCCTTCGGCAAGCACGTCAAGCTGCAAGCTATGCGCAAGCTCGATAATCGGATGCACGATGGAACTTCCTGCTTTTTCATTCGAGATTTCTTTAATGAACGACTTATCCATTTTTAACGTATCCAGCGGCAGCTTCTGCAAATAATGAAGCGAGCTATACCCTGTCCCAAAATCATCGATCGCGATACGTACGCCTAGTGTTTTCAGTTTAGTCAGCTTTTGAATGACCTGATCGGTTCCCTGGAGACCGATGCTTTCTGTAATTTCAAGCTCAAGCAGGTACGGAGGCAGCCTGTTCTCTGCCAGAATGGTTTGAATCGTCTCGAAAAGGTCTTCTTCTTGGCTTGGCAATTGCATTCCGGATGTACTCTGCGTGATGCATGGCGGATTCCGCCTCAGAGTCAACGAGCAAAACGATGAATTCGTCTCCACTAAGACGCGATATGAAGGTTCATATGGTTGAAAAGGATTTTGTTGCCTGAATGAAGCAATGGGGTGCGCGCTTGCTTGCGAACCGCGTATAGTGCAGTGCTTATGATTAAAGCAGCAGACAAAAGGATGATTAATGGTCCATAAGCTCTTTCGATACCTTGAGGGGAGAGCGATAGAGGTATTACACTCCCTTCGTTGATATCAATACAGATCGTATAGTTGCGCTTCTTCAAACATGTTAAAGTCATTGAGAGTGATTATCAATTAGTGCGAGGCCGTTATATTTGAGTTGCTAGGCATTTGTAAAATATTTCAACTTGTTTTATGTTTGCGCAAGTGATATATTATTTCTTGTCGCTTCTGAGACACACCAAAACAACTGATTGAATTACTGAAAAAGTGAAACAAGCTGTTGACAGCGTCGAGTGAAGATGATAGTATGATTTCTTGTCACGACAAAATGTGACAAACAAGTTCTTTGAAAACTGAACAAATGGATCACGTCGATCCGATAATGTTTTACAATAGCTAGTTAAGTAATGAGCAAGTCAAACACCAATTTGGAGAGTTTGATCCTGGCTCAGGACGAACGCTGGCGGCGTGCCTAATACATGCAAGTCGAGCGGATCTTGTCCTTCGGGACAAGGTTAGCGGCGGACGGGTGAGTAACACGTGGGTAACCT